>NZ_JANIID010000014.1:0-175921 GCF_024519335.1 Streptomyces telluris | reverse complement strand
CCAGACCACCCCCGACCAGCCCCTCGACATCGCCGGCATCGGCATCGGCCCCTTCAACCTCTCCCTCGCCGCCCTCGCCCACGGCATCCCCGGCCTCCGCACCGCCTGCTACGACCAGAACCACACCTTCCGCTGGCACGCCGGCCTCCTCATCGACGGCACCACCCTCCAAGTCCCCTTCCTCGCCGACCTCGTCACCCTCGCCGACCCCACCAGCCCCTGGAGCTTCCTCAACTACCTCAAATCACGCGAACGCCTCTACCCCTTCTACTTCGCCGAGCGCTTCCACATCCAACGCGCCGAATACGACGCCTACTGCCGCTGGGTCAGCCAATCCCTCCCCGGCCTCCACTTCGGCCACCAGATCGACGCCATCCGCTGGAACCCCGAACGCAACCTCTTCGAAATCGACTTCACCCAACTCGACACCGACGGCGAAGCCGAAGCCCTAGGCCGCACCTACACCCGCAACCTCGTCCTCGGCGTCGGCACCGCCCCCTACGTCCCCGACCCCCTACGCCCCCTCGTCGACGCCCCCGCCGTCCCCGTCATCCACTCCGCCGACTACCTCGACCACCGCGAGCGCATCCTCGCCGCCGAACACATCACCGTCATCGGCTCCGGCCAATCCGGCGCCGAAGTCTTCCTCGACCTCCTCCGCAACCGCCCCGCCGGCCGCGAAAAACTCCACTGGCTCGCCCGCACCCCCGCCTTCGCCCCCATGGAATACAGCAAACTCGGCCTCGAACAATTCACACCCGACTACACCCGCTACTTCCACGCCCTCCCCGAAGCCGTCCGCAACCAACTCCTCCCCCAGCAATGGCAACTCCACAAGGGCATCGCCGCCGAAACCCTCGCCGACATCCACGAAGAGCTCTACCGCCGCAGCCTCCACGGCGGCTGGCCCGACACCGTCCTCACCCCCGGCGTCTTCGTCCGCACCGCCGGCCGCGTCGGCACCACCCGCGTCGAACTCCACCTCGAACACGCCCAGCAAGGCACCCGCTCCCGCGTCACCACCGACGCCGTCATCCTCGCCACCGGCTACCGCGAACGCCCCGTCGACACCCTCCTCGCCGCCCTCGACCCCTACATCCGCCGCGACCACAGCGAACGCCCCCGCATCGACGAAAACCACCGCCTCGTCCTCGACCCCCTCGTCCGCGGCGCCATCCACGTCCAGAACGCCGAACGCCACACCCACGGCGTCGGCACCCCCGACCTCGGCCTCGCCGCCTGGCGCAGCGCCACCATCCTCAACGCCATCACGGAAAAGGCGGCCTACCCCCTACCGGAGCGGACCGCCTTCACCACCTTCGGCCTGGAACCGCGACCCCAGTCACGGCCCCGCGCCACCACATCAGAAGACCGGCGCACCATCCCGCGTCAGCTTCCAGTCCACTGAGGCGAACTTCGCCACATCGATCGACCCCTGAGCCTTCACCCAAGAAATGATCGTGTTACGGATCTCCTCCGAGTTCGCCCACACCTGCTTCGCCCGAGCCACATGCGGGAAATTACCCCCACCACTGGCCCGGTAATTATTCACCGCCAGAACGAACTGCGCCGCGTCGTCCAGCGGCTTCCCGTCAAACATCAACTTCGCGATCCGCGACCCCGGCGCCTTCGCGATGTCGATCTCATACGAGAGGCCGCTGACCGCGTCATAGTTGTAATCCGGAATGCTCTCCGCATTCGTCAGCTTCGCCGGATCCACCGGACCCCCCGCAGGCGTCCGCACAAAATACCGCGCCGAAAACTCCAGATACTCCCGCAGCTGCGCACCCGTCAGCACCCGCGCCTCCAGGGTGTTCTCGAACGGATACAACCCGGCCACCTCACGGATCGTCACCTTCCCCGCCGGCACCGCCGCCGTCCGCGAGAAACACGACGCCTGCGACAACACGGGCAACGCCGCATGAGCCGTCCCGGCCAACGCCGCCCGCACCGTCTCCTTCTGCACATGATTGATGAAGTCGATGATCGGCGTGTCCTTGTACGCCGCCTCGGCAGCACCCATCGCCGCCGTCGACGTACCGATCACCTGATTCACATACGCCACGACCTTCTCGTGCTCATCGCGCAGCAGCCGCGTGATCTTCTTGTCCTCCGGCACCGTGTTCGAGTTCAGCACCTTCGCCGAAACCGACTCCACCTGCCAGCGACCCCGCTCCCACACCAGACCGAAATCGAAGAGCGTCAGCCGCTGCCCCCACTTCAGCGGCTCGGACAGCACCACCTGCTTGCCCGTCTCCTTGTTCACCACCCGGTACTCCGGGATCTCCGTGTGCGCATGACCCACCAGGATCGCGTCGATCCCCGGCACCTGCTCCGCCACCAGCGCCGCCGCGTTCTCGATGTGCGGCAGCTGATCACCGTACGAAGAAGTCCCGCTCGAACCCGAATGCGCCGAAACGATCACCACGTCCGCACCCATCGAACGCAGCCGCGGCACCCACTTCGCCGCCTGCTCCTCCAGACCCGGGAACACCATCTTCCCCTGGACATTCGCCTTGTCCCAGATCGCGATACCCGGATTCGTCAGCCCCAGGATCGCCACCTTCACATCACGCCCGAACGGCGTGCACACCCGCTTCATCACATACGGCGCAAACGCCGGCCGCAACGTCCTGGCATCGAGCGCATTCGCCCCCAGCAGCGGGAAGTCGCACTGCTCCTCGAACTTCCGCAGCACCGGAATACCGTAATTGAACTCGTGATTCCCCAGCGCCGCCGCGTCGTACCCGATCGCATTCATCGCCTGAGCCATCGGATGCACCGGACCGTGCGCCTTGGTGATCGGATCCACCTTGGCGTAGTAGTACGACAACTGAGTGCCCTGGATCGTGTCACCCGCGTCGATCAGCAGGGTATTGCGGCGCCCCTTCTCCGCGCGCACCTGATTCACCAGCGTCGAGATCTTCGCCAGGCCCACATCGTTGTGCGCCTTGTCGTCGAACTCGGCATCCGTGAAGTAGTCCCAGTTGAAGACGTTCCCGTGCAGATCCGTCGTCCCCATGACGGTGAAGGAGTACTTCCGCTTCCCCCGGCCGCCCGTCAGGCCCGCATCCACCTCCCGCGCCTCGGCCGACCCGGCACCCACCGCCCCCACGAGTGCGACCCCCGCACCCGTCGCGGCGGTACGCCCCAGAAAGTTCCTCCGGTTCAGCGGCACTTCTTCTCCCCAAGTCACAGTGCAAGTCACAGCGCAAGTCACAGTGCTGACAACGCGCGTAGATTCTGACCCGGCCCACCCCGCCCGCGACACCCTCCCAAGGTTGCGATCCGGTGACTCCCCGGTAACTTCGCCGGAAGAAGCGGGAGGCCACACTGATCGCATGACCACACCCGCACCCCTGCCCTACGGCACCCCCGACACCCCCCGCGTCTCCGTCCGCGGCGAAGCCCGCCTCGAAGCCGACCCCGAAATCGCCCGCCTCGGCATCACCGTCACCGCCCGCGGCACCGACCGCACCACCACCCTCCACGACCTCACCCAGCGCAACTCCCGCGCCCTCGACCTCGTGAAGTCCTACGGCGACGCCGTCGAAAAAATAGAAACCGGATACCTCAGCATCACCCCCCAACTCACCGAAAAAGGCCGCAGCGAACGCATCAACGCCTACAACGGCAGCATCCACCTCACCGCCACCATCAACGACTTCACCCAACTCGGCGAACTCACCGCCCGCCTCGCCGACCTCCCCCTCACCCGCATCAGCGGCCCCTGGTGGGCCCTCCGCCCCGACTCACCCGCCCACACCGAAGTCCGCCGCAAAGCCGTCCACGAAGCCGTCCGACGCGCCCGCGCCTACGCCGACGCCCTCGGCACCGAACTCGGCGCCCTCCTCGAACTCGCCGACGACGGCGCCGAACACGCCGGCCGCCCCACAGCCCCCGGCATGATGCGCCGCGGACGCCCCGGCGCCGGACCCGCCGCCCCCGCACCCGAACTGGATCTCGAACCCCAGCGACAGACCGTCCACGCCCAGGTCAGCGCCCGCTTCACCATGGCACCGCCCCAGCTCTGACACAGCCGGCACAAAGCCCCGAGGGTGCTCATCGGAGCGCGCACGCGCACATTCACTCGTTGTCAAAAACCTTTTACACAAAGGCCGTTGAGCTGTCGCCGCCGACGGATTCGCTACCCACTGGTAGGTCGTAAGGTCGAGTCATGCGCCGAGCAAAAATCGTCTGCACCCTCGGGCCCGCCACCGACTCGTACGAGCAGATCAAGGCACTCGTCGACGCCGGCATGGACGTCGCCCGCTTCAACCTCAGCCACGGCACCTACGCCGACCACGAGGCCCGCTACCAGCGCGTACGCAAAGCCGCCGAAGAAGCAGGCCGCAGCGTCGGCATCCTCGCCGACCTTCAAGGCCCGAAGATCCGCCTCGGCCGCTTCCACGAAGGCCCCGTACTCCTTGAACGCGGCGACGAATTCACCATCACCGTCGAACCCGTCGAAGGCGACCGCCACACCTGCGGCACCACCTACGACGGCCTCGCCACCGACGTCACCAAAGGCGAGCGCATCCTCGTCGACGACGGCCGCGTCACCCTCGAAGTAACCGAGGTCGACGGCCCGCGCGTACGGACCATCGTCATCGAAGGCGGCATGGTCTCCGACCACAAGGGCCTCAACCTCCCCGGCGTCGCCGTCTCCGTCCCGGCCCTCTCCGAAAAGGACGTCGAAGACCTCCGCTGGGCCCTGGGCATCGGCGCCGACATCATCGCCCTGTCGTTCGTCCGCAGCGCGGACGACATCGTCGACGTCCACCGCGTCATGGACGAGGAAGGCCGCCGCCTCCCCGTCATCGCCAAGATCGAAAAGCCCCAGGCGGTCGAGAACCTCGACGGCATCGTCGCCGCCTTCGACGGCATCATGGTCGCCCGCGGCGACCTCGGCGTCGAAATGCCCCTGGAAACTGTCCCGATCGTCCAGAAGCGGGCCATCAAACTCGCCAGGCGCAACGCCAAGCCGGTGATCGTGGCGACGCAGATGCTCGACTCCATGATCGACGCCTCCCGCCCCACCCGCGCGGAAGCCTCGGACGTCGCCAACGCCGTGATCGACGGCACGGACGCGGTCATGCTCAGCGGCGAGACGAGCGTGGGCAAGTACCCCGTGGAGACGGTCAAGACCATGGGCCGCATCGTGATCGCCGCGGAGGAGGACCTCCTGGCGAAGGGCCTGCCCCCGCTGACCGAGCGGAGCAAGCCCCGCACCCAGGGCGGCTCGGTGGCCCGTGCGGCCGCCGAGATGGGCGACTTCCTGGAGGCGAAGTTCCTGGTCGCCTTCACCCAATCCGGCGACACGGTCCGAAGGCTGTCGCGCTACCGCTCCCCGATCCCACTGCTGGCGTTCACGCCGGAGCCGGCGACGGCGGCCCAACTGAGCCTCACCTGGGGTGTGGAGACGTTCCTGGGGCCGATGGTGCAGACGACGGACGAGATGGTCGACCAGGTCGACGAGTACCTGCTGCGGATCGGTCGGTGCCGGCGGGGTGACCGCGTGATCATCACGGCCGGCTCGCCACCGGCGACGCCGGGCACGACGAATATGGTGCGTGTGCACCATATTGGTGAGGAGTAGGCGGACTCGCCGTCAGTACTTGGGGCCTATGTGGGCGTCCATGAGGGCGACGGATGCTTTGCGGGCTACGGAGATGTTGAAGGGGTCGCTGCCGCGGGCCAGGGTGGTCCACTCGACGCCCACCTTGGTGAGGGTGTCGCAGTACAACTGACGGATGTCGTCGGACTTGTTGGTGAACAAGTACCTCGGATACTCGTAGCGCTTGCGTGCTCCGTTCACCATTCTGGTGGTCCAGTTCGTGACTCTGCATCCGTCGGAGTGGATGAGCCCTCGTAAGAAGCTCCAGGGGTGAGCGTCCACGATGCTCTGCTGCCAGTCCTCAAGGGCGATGCGTCGCTCATGCTTCTTGCCCGGCCCATGCTGAGGGAACATGCAGGGCCAGTGTGCCGAGTAGGACTTCACCTCCGTGCAGCCCTTCTTCTGCCGCCTGCCGGTGCTGGGAAGCGCCATGACCTTCTGCATGGCTTCCTCGGCTGCATCGATCAGGCCGGGCCATACGTCGCCGCAGTAGATGGACAGGTGGTTCTGTTTGGGCTTCGCGATGATGTGGCCGTCGCCGAGATAGAGACCGAGGAGGTAGGAGTAGGCCTGGTGGTCGTACGCCCGACCAGTGCATCTGGGGCAATCCGTCGGGCGTACGAACGATTCGCCCCTGCGTCTCCGGTCCTCGGACATCCACCAGCCGACAGTGCCGCGGGGGATGCCCAGGCTCTCGGCCACGATGCGGTTCGGAACGCCGTCCCTCATCAGGGCTACGGCGCG
Organism: Streptomyces telluris; assembly: GCF_024519335.1. Taxonomy (NCBI): domain Bacteria; kingdom Bacillati; phylum Actinomycetota; class Actinomycetes; order Kitasatosporales; family Streptomycetaceae; genus Streptomyces; species Streptomyces telluris. The sequence goes on along the minus strand of NZ_JANIID010000014.1, from coordinate 169,560 downwards.
ATTGCGCGTCTCCATGTCGTACACAGAGACGAGCCTCGGTGAGGTACCGCACCGGAAGACAGGATTCGAAGGTTCGTTCACCCTGACGAGCGAAGATCCCCTCGTGGCGGGAGCCGATTGGTGACCTTGGAAAAGAAGGGAAAGTGCCCCGAGTCGGATTCGAACCGACGCTGAATGGGTTTTGAATCCATGGCCTCTACCGCTGGGCTACCGGGGCTAGCCTATGAAACCAAGGTTATCGGAATCCCGCCGTGCGTCAAACATACCGCAGCTAGGTAGGCTCGTGGGGCAGCACCTTGCCCTGGAACGAGGAGACCCGTGACCGCCGCCGAGCCCACCCCGCCCGTCGACGACGAGCCGACGCACACCCCTCCGCATGTCACCCGTGTCGTGATCGCCGAGGACGAGGCCCTGATCCGTCTCGACCTCAAAGAGATGCTCGAGGAAGAGGGCTACTCCGTCGTGGGCGAGGCGGGCGACGGCGAGACCGCGGTCGCGCTGGCCCGGGAGCACCGGCCCGACCTGGTGATCCTGGACGTGAAGATGCCCGTCCTGGACGGGATCTCCGCCGCCGAGCAGATCGCCCGCGATTCGATCGCGCCGGTGCTGATGCTGACCGCCTTCTCCCAGCGGGATCTGGTCGAGCGGGCCCGGGACGCCGGGGCCATGGCCTATCTGGTGAAGCCTTTCAGCAAGAGCGACGTCGTCCCGGCCATCGAGATGGCCGTGTCCCGCTTCACGGAGCTGAAGGCCCTGGAGAAGGAGGTCGCGGACCTCTCCCAGCGCCTGGAGACGCGCAAGCTGGTGGACCGTGCGAAGAGCATCCTGCAGACGCAGTACGGGCTGACCGAGCCGGCGGCTTTCCGCTGGATCCAGAAGACGTCGATGGATCGCCGTCTGTCGATGCAGCAGGTCGCGGAGGCGGTCATCGAGGACGCCGAGGAGAAGAAGGCGGCGAAGGGGCAGTAGCCCGGCCGTGTCGTGAGCGAGGGCCCGTGTCCGTACCGGACACGGGCCCTCGTCAGTCTTCGCCGAGGTACGCCTTGCGTACCGATTCGTCGTGGAGGAGGTCCGCCCCCGTCCCGGAGAGGACGATCTTCCCGATCTCCATGACGTGGCCGTGGTCGGCGAGGGAGAGCGCGGCGCGGGCGTTCTGCTCGACGAGCAGGATCGTGGTGCCGGAGGCCCTGAGCTCGGTGATGGTGGCCATGATCCGCTGCATCATGATGGGTGAGAGGCCCATGGAGGGCTCGTCCAGCATGAGGAGCTTGGGGCGGGACATCAGGGCCCGGCCCATGGCGAGCATCTGCTGTTCTCCGCCGGAGAGGGTGCCGGCGGCCTGGCGGGCGCGTTCGCCGAGGATGGGGAAGAGGTCGTAGACGCGCTGGACGTCCTGTGCGATGCCGCGCGTGTCGTTGCGGAGGAACGCTCCGAGCTGGAGGTTCTCGGCGATGGTGAGGCGCGGGAAGATGTGCCGGCCTTCGGGGGAGTGGGCGAGGCCGAGGGCGACGACGCGGTGGGCGGGGACTCCGGTCAGGGGCCGGCCTTCGAAGCGGATGGTGCCGTCGAGGGGCTTGAGGAGGCCGGAGAGGGTGCGCAGGGTGGTGGTCTTGCCGGCGCCGTTGGTGCCGATGAGGGTGACGACCTGGCCGGCCTCGACGGTGAAGGAGATGCCTTTGACGGCTTCGATCTTGCCGTAGGCGACGCGGAGGTTTTCGACTTCGAGGAGGGCGGTCACCGGTTGTCCTCCGCTTCTTCTGCCGTGCGGGCTTCGGCGGCGGCCACCTCCGCGGCTTCTTCTTCTCCCGGGGCGCCTTCGAAGGGGGTGCCGAGGTAGGCGGCGATGACGCGTTCGTCGGCCTGGACGGTCTCGGAGGTGCCTTCGGTGAGTTTTTCGCCCTGGACGAGGACGGCGACGCGGTCGCAGAGGTTGAAGATGAATCGCATGTCGTGCTCGATGACGAGGACGGCGGTTCCCTGGGAGCGGATCGCGCGGACGAGTGTTTCGGTGGCGCGGGTCTCCTGGGGGTTCATTCCGGCGGTGGGTTCGTCGAGGAGCAGGAGGCCGGGGTCGCTGGCGAGGGCGCGGGCGATTTCGAGCTTGCGTTGTTCGCCGTAGGGGAGGTTGCGGGCGAGGTGGTCGCGTTTGGCGGCGAGTCCGGTGAAGGCGAGGAGTTCCATGGCGCGTTGTTCGGAGGCTTGTTCGGCGCGGCGGAATCCGGGGCCGCGGAGGAGGGCGGAGAAGAGGCCTTCTTTGGTGCGGGTGTGGCGGCCGACGAGGACGTTTTCCAGGACGGTCATGTTGGCGAAGAGGCGGATGTTCTGGAAGGTGCGGGCGATGCCGGCTTTGGTGACGAGGTGGGGTTTGGGGGGCAGGGTGGTGCCTTGGAAGGCGACGGTGCCTTCGGTGGGGACGTAGAGGCCGGTGAGGCAGTTGAAGAAGGTGGTTTTTCCTGCGCCGTTGGGTCCGATGAGGCCGACGATTTCGTTGTGGTGGACGGTGAGGTCGACGTTGCGGACGGCGGTGAGGCCGCCGAAGCGCATGGTGACGCCGGTGGCGGTGAGGGTGGGTGTGTCGGTGGGGGTTGGGGCGGGGGCGGCGGTGGTGGTCATGGGGTGGTCGCCTCCGCGTGCGTGAGGGTGCTGCTGCCGGTGGTTCCTTCGTGGAATTCGAGTTGCCGGCGGCGGTCGGGGATGAGTCCTTCTGGGCGGAAGCGCATGAGGAGGATGAGGGCGGCGCCGAAGGCGAGCAGTTGGTAGTCGTGGAGGAACTGGAGTTTGGCGGGGATGAGGTAGAGGAGGGCGGCGCCGAGGAGGGGGCCGCTGATGGTGCCCATGCCGCCGAGGATGACGGCGGCGAGGAGGAAGGCCGAGTTGGGTGGTACGGGGCCGGCGAATACGTATTGCTCGGGGACGACGGTGTAGGCGACGTGGGCCTGGACGGTGCCGGCGAGTCCGGCGAGGGTCGCGCCGAGGGCGAAGGCGAGGAGTTTGAGGCGGAAGCCGTTGATGCCCATGGCGGTGGCGGCGGTTTCGTCCTCGCGGATGGCGATCCAGGCGCGTCCGATGCGGGAGTCGCCGGCGCGGCTGAAGATGAGGACGACGATGACGGTGAAGAGGAGCATCAGGAGGTAGTAGTTGGCGAAGGGGTTGAGGGTGATGCCGCCGAGGGTGTGGGTCTCGCCGAAGTCGTAGCCGAAGAGGGCGAGGTCGGGGATGTTGGGGATGCCGTTGGGGCCGTTGGTGAGGGAGGGGCCGGATTCGCCGTTGAGGTTGCCGACGGTGATGCGGAAGATCTCTCCGAAGCCGAGGGTGACGATGGCGAGGTAGTCGCCGCGCAGGCGGAGGGTGGGGGCGCCGATGACGACGCCGAAGATGAGTGAGGCGGCGGCTCCGGTGAGGACGGCGGCCCAGAAGGGGAAGCGGATGTCCAGGGTGGAGGCGGTGGTGCCGGAGACGAGGGCGGCGGTGTAGGCGCCGACGCCGAGGAAGGCCACGTAGCCGAGGTCGAGGAGGCCGGCGAGGCCGACGACGACGTTGAGGCCGAGGGCGACGGTCGAGAAGATCAGGATGTTGACGGCGATGAGGGTGTACTGGTCGGTGTCCTGGGTGAGGGGGAAGAGGGCTGCGGCGGCGAAGGCGGCGGTGATGGTGGGGGTGCGGTGTTTGGTGGTGAGGGCGGTGAGGCGTGCGATGAGTCCGGCCCGGGCGAGGGCTGCGGCGCCGAAGCCGGCCAGGAGCAGGAAGCCGGTGAAGAGTTCTCCGTATGCGGTGCCGATGCCGTAGGTGACCAGGCCCAGGGCGAGGCCGAAGGATGCGGCGATGATGAGGATTTCGGTCCAGGCGGGCAGGGGTCGGGCGGGTGGTGGTCGTCGGTCGGTGGGGCCGGGTCGGATGGTGCGGAGTACGGAGCGGAGGGCTGTTCCGGTGCGGGTGGTGCTCAGGCGGCTGGTGGGTGGGAAGGAGGTGGTGGTGCGTCGGTCGAGGGGGAGGGCGAGGGTGCCGAGGAGGGTGGTGAGGGTGGTGAGGGCGGCGGCGTATCCGCCGGGTTCGAGGTTGACGAGTCCGCCGAGTTGTAGGGCGATGGCGATGAGGGTGTACCAGGTGGTGGCGAGGGTGGCTGTGGCGAGGAGTGCGGTGGCGTTGTGGCTGCGGGTGGGGTTGAGCCAGCGGGTGCCTGGGAGGTTCCAGGTGGTGAGGGCGTAGAGGAGGGTGAGGAGTGCGCCGGTGAGGGTGAGGAGTTGGAGGCCGCCGGGGTAGCCGGTGACGGTGAGGTTGCCGGGGAAGTCGGTGGTCCAGGTCCAGGGGAGGAAGGTGGAGGCGGCGCTGAGGAGGGCTCCGCCGGCGGTGAGGGTGCGGGCTGTGCCGAGGGGGAGGGGGATGACGGGGGTGGTTTCGGTGGTGGCTGCCGTCCCGTTCCCGGCTCCGTTCCCGGCTCCGGTCCCGGCCCTTTGCCCGGTCCCTTTCTCGTTGCTGTTGGCGTCGTCGCCTGCGGTCTTGTGTGGATTCATCGTGCTCACGCCCGATCCGCGACGCGTTCGCCGAGCAGGCCTTGGGGCCTGATGAGGAGGACGAGGATGAGGAGGGCGAAGGCCCATACGTCCTTCCAGCCGCCTCCGCCGAGTTGTTGCATTCCGGGGATGTGCTGGATGTAGGTGGAGGCGGCGGCTTCGGCGATGCCGAGGACGACTCCGCCGAGCATGGCTCCGTAGATGTTGCCGATGCCGCCGAGGACGGCGGCGGTGAAGGCTTTGAGGCCGAGGATGAAGCCCATTTCGAAGTTGATCTGGCCGGCGCGGAGTCCTGCGGCGACGGCGGCGACGGCGGCGAAGGCGCCGCCGATGGCGAAGGCCAGGACGATGATGCGGTCGGTGTTGATGCCCATGAGTTTGGCGGTGTCGGGGTCCTGGGCGGTGGCTTGCATGGCGCGGCCGGTGCGGCTGCGGGCGACGAAGAAGCCGAGGGCGAGCATGCACAGGGGTGCGGCGAGGAGGACGAAGACGTCGTCGCGCTGGATGTGGATGTTGCCGGCGAGTTCGAAGGCGTCGCCTTGGAATTGGGGGAAGCCGCGGGATTTCTTGGCGTCGGGGTAGAAGGCCCAGACGAGTTGCTGGAGGGCGATGGACAGGCCGATGGCGGTGATGAGGGGGGCGAGTCTGGGGGCGTCGCGCAGGGGGCGGTAGGCGAAGCGTTCCGCCGCGGTGGCGACGGCGACGGAGGCGAGGGCGCCGCCGATGAGCATGAGGGGGAGGGCGGCGGAGAGGGGGGTGTCGCCGGGAAGCCACAGGTGGACGCTGAGGGCGCCGAAGCCCCCGATCATGACGATCTCGCCGTGGGCGAAGTTGATGAGCTGGACGATGCCGTAGACCATGGTGTACCCGATGGCGATGAGGCCGTAGAGGGCACCGAGGGCGAGACCGTTGACCAGCGTTTGCGGCAGTTGGTGCACCGCTGGGCCTCCGATGCGGGTGTCGGATGTGGGTCCGCGCGAGGGCGTGGGACGCGTCCTCGCGCGGTGGGTGCGGTTTCCGCTGGGCCTGGTGGGGCCGTTGTCCGGTCCGTTGCGGTCCTGTTCGGGCCGCTGTTTCGGACGGTTGTCCGGGTGGTTGTTCAGTCCTTGAAGGTGGCGCTCTTGAGGGACTGCCAGGCGTCGCCCTTGACCTGGTAGACGGTCAGCTGTTTGTTGGTGGTGTCTCCGTATTCGTCGAAGGAGACCTTTCCGGTGACGCCTTCGAAGGAGACTTTGCCCATGGCTTCGGTGACTTTGGCGCGGGCGTCGGCGGGGAGCTTGCCGTTGTTGTCGGCGACGACTTTCTTGACGGCTTGGACGATGGCCCAGGCCGCGTCGTAGGAGTAGCCGCCGTAGGCCGCGTAGGGGTCTTTGTAGCCGGCGTCCTTGTAGTTCTGGACGAATGTCTTGGCGGAGTCGAGGCCTTCGACGGGGTAGCCGACGGAGGTGCCGAGGTCGCCGTCGTTGTTCTCGCTGGAGGCTTTGATGAAGGCGGGGTCGTAGACGCCGTCGCCGCCCATGAGGGGGATGCGGGCCCCGGTCTTCTTCACCTGGTCGGAGAGGAGGCCGCCTTCGGGGTACTGGCCGCCGTAGTAGACGATGTCGGCGCCGCTGTTCTTGACCTTGTTGGCGACGCTGGAGAAGTCGGTCTCTTTGACGGTGATGTGGTCGGTGCCGACGACTTCGCCGCCGAGGCGTTTGAATTCCTGGGCGAAGATGGAGGCGAGTCCGACGCCGTAGGTCTGTTTGTCGTCGACGACGAAGACCTTTTTCTTCTTGGCGTCCTTGTAGGCGTATTGCGCGGCGAAGCGGCCTTGGATGATGTCGGTGGTGGCGGTGCGGAAGTAGGTTTTGAAGGGGCGTTTCTTCTCGCCCTTGAGCCAGTTGTCGCCCTGGCTGAGTTCGGGGCTGGTGTTGGCGGGGGAGACCTGGGTGAGGTCGGCCCGGGCGAAGACGCCCTGCATGGACTGGGACACGCCGGAGTTGAGGGGGCCGACGACGCCGAGGACGGTCTTGTCGGCGACGAGTTTGGTGGCGTTCTGCTGGCCGGAGGCGGGGACTGCTTGGTCGTCCAGGGCTTCGGTCTTGAAGGTGACGCCCTGGACTTCCTTGTTCTTGTTGGCGGTGCGGGCGGCGAGGTCGACGGAGTTCTTGATGCCCTGGCCGAGGGCGGACAGGGAGCCGGTCAGCGGGGCGTCGATGCCGATCACGACGGTGGTCTGCTTGCCGCTGCCCTGGTTGTCGTCGCTCTTGCCGCCGTCGCGTGAGCCGCAGGCGCTCAGGGCGAGCGTGCCGGCGGCGAGGGTGCTGGTGAGGATGAGCAGGGGACGGTGGCGCACGGTGTGTCCTTTCCCCGGCGGGGCGGTGACTGGCCGTGACTCTAGGGGGGTGCGGCTGCGGGGGGCAGAGGTGCTGGCCATGATGTGACTGTCTTGTTATGACGCAGATCACTTCTGGGGATTTTTGTGTAGCAGCCGTGAGCGAATGATCTTCGCGGATGGTGATTTGTCCCCCGAGTGCGGAGCCAGAAAGTGCAGTTCCGCTAAGCAGTCGAGAGTGTGAGGAAGGGTGATCGGGCCGCGCGGGCCGTGGTCCTGCCGACGATGCTACGTTTCCCGCACCGCGTGACGATTACACACGGTCACGTGGGGGGCCGCCAGTTCTCCGAGCTGCGGGTGGCCCCGCCGGCGGCCTCGCAGCGCTGCCGCGCCTGGCGGCGGGCGAGTTCGAGGGCCGCGGCCGTCCCGTTCCTGCGCTGTTCGCCGCGGGCCGCCTGCACGATGTCGTCGTAGAGGGCGAACTGCTCGTTGGACAGGCCCTTCTGCTCCCAGTCGAGCCCGGCCCACTTGCTGCCGATGAGGTCCTGCTCGGCCCAGTACGAGATGAGCTTGGTGCACAGCTGCACGGGGGAGTCGGGCGTGGGGGAGCGCGGGGCCGGGCCGGCCGCGGAGTCCCCGCAGCCGGTCAGGAGCGCGGCCGTCAGAAGCAGCGATGCGCCGGCCGGCCAGCGGCGCGAAGGTGCCCGCATGCGGGCACGGTAGAGCGCCCGGGCGGGCACGGGAAGGTGCTGCGGGACGCGGAGGCGGGTGTCAGGCCGCCGGCGCCGCGGCGCCCGGGGCTCCGGTCGGGCCGCTCCGGTCCGGTCATGCCGCCTCGGCGCCGGTCGGGATGCTCCGGCGTCGGCCGGGACGCTTCGAATCCGGTCAGGACGCTTCGGCGTCGCGGAGGACGCAGGTCAGGCGCGCGGAGCACACGCGCTTGTCGTTCTCGTCGGTCACGACGATCTCGTAGGTGGCGGTGGTGCGCCCGCGGTGGACGGGGGTGGCGACGCCGGTCACCAGGCCGGAGCGGACGCCCCGGTGGTGGGTGCAGTTGAGGTCGACGCCGACGGCGATCCGGGAGGGACCGCCGTGCAGCATGGCGCCGACGGAGCCGAGGGTCTCGGCGAGCACGGCGGAGGCGCCGCCGTGCAGCAGGCCGTACGGCTGGGTGTTGCCCTCGACGGGCATGGTGCCGACCACGCGCTCCGGGGAGGCCTCGACGACCCGCACGCTCATGCGTTCGCCGAGGTGCCCGGCGGAGAAGAGGGCGGGCAGGTCGAGCCCGCTGCCGGACCACTGGTCCAGGACCTCCTGCGGAAACGTGGTCTTGCCGTGCTCGCCCATGCGTCGTGCTCCGATCACCCTCGGCCGTTGTGGTGTGAACGTTTTTTCAGTTCAACGGCCCCGCCGTCAACCGTTGCGGTCCTCCGTCCGCCCGGTGCCTGCCGCCTGCTCCGCCTTTTCGATCCTGATGACCAGGGACTTGCTGGCGGGGGTGTTGCTGGTGTCGGCGGTGTGGTCGAGCGGGACCAGGACGTTGGTCTCCGGGTAGTAGGCGGCGGCGCAGCCGCGGGCGGTCGGGTAGTGGACGACGCGGAAGCCGGCGGCGCGGCGTTCGGTGCCGTCGGTCCATTCGCTGACGAGGTCGGCGTAGGAGCCGTCGGCGAGGTCGAGGTCGCGGGCGTCCTCGGGGCTGACGAGGACGACGCGGCGGCCGTTCTTGATGCCGCGGTAGCGGTCGTCGAGGCCGTAGATGGTGGTGTTGTACTGGTCGTGCGAGCGGAGCGTCTGCAGGAGCAGGCGGCCTTCGGGGAGGCGGGGGTATTCGACCGGTGCGGCGGTGAAGTTGGCCTTGCCGGTGGCGGTCGGGAAGCGGCGCTCGTCGCGGGGGGCGTGGGGGAGGGTGAAGCCGCCGGGGCGGGCGACGCGGGCGTTGAAGTCCTCGAAGCCGGGGATGACGCGTGCGATGCGGTCGCGGATGGTGGCGTAGTCCCGTTCGAAGGCCTCCCAGGGGGTGGTGGAGGCGGTGCCGAGGACGCGGCGGGCCAGGCGGCAGACGATGGCGGGCTCGGAGAGGAGGTCGGGGCTCGCGGGCTTCAGGCCGCCGCGGGAGGCGTGGACCATGCCCATGGAGTCCTCGACGGTGACGAACTGCTCGCCGCCGGCCTGCCGGTCGCGCTCGGTGCGGCCGAGGGTGGGCAGGATGAGGGCGCGGGCGCCCGTGACGACGTGGGAGCGGTTGAGTTTGGTCGACACGTGCACGGTGAGGCGGGCGCGGCGTACGGCGGCTTCGGTGACGTCGGTGTCGGGGGTGGCGGAGACGAAGTTGCCGCCCATGGCGAAGAAGACCTTGGCCTGTCCGTCGCGGAGCGCGCGGATGGCGCGGACGACGTCAAGGCCGTGTTCGCGCGGCGGGGTGAAGCCGAATTCCTTTTCCAGGGCGTCGAGGAAGGCCGGTGCGGGGCGTTCGAAGATGCCCATGGTGCGGTCGCCCTGGACGTTGCTGTGGCCGCGGACGGGGCAGACGCCGGCGCCGGGGCGGCCGATGTCCCCGCGCAGCAGCAGGAGGTTGACGACCTCCTTGATGGTGGGCACAGCGTGCTTGTGCTGGGTCAGGCCCATGGCCCAGCAGACGATGGTGCGCTTCGAGGCCAGGATCATGGCGAGGGCCTGCTCGATCTCCGCCCGGTTCAGGCCGGTGGCGCGCAGGGTCTCGTCCCAGTCGGCGGTGAGTGCGGCGTCGCGGAAGGCCTCGAATCCGTGGGTGTGTTCGCGGACGAAGTCCGTGTCGACGGCGCCTTCGGTCTGCAGGACGAGCTTGTTGAGGATGCGGAAGAGGGCCTGGTCGCCGCCGAGGCGGATCTGCAGGAACAGGTCGGTCAGGGCGGTGCCGCCGCCTGCGAGGCCGCGGGCGTTCTGGGGGTTCTTGAAGCGTTCCAGGCCCGCTTCGGGGAGCGGGTTGACCGTGATGATCTTCGTCCCGCCGTGCTTGGCCTTCTCCAGGGCGCTGAGCATGCGCGGGTGGTTGGTGCCGGGGTTCTGTCCGGCGACGATGATCAGGTCGGCCTTGTAGAGGTCCTCCAGGAGGACGCTGCCCTTGCCGATGCCGATGGTCTCCGACAGGGCCGAGCCGGAGGATTCGTGGCACATGTTGGAGCAGTCGGGCAGGTTGTTGGTGCCGAACTCGCGGGCGAAGAGCTGGTAGAGGAAGGCGGCTTCGTTGCTGGTGCGGCCGGAGGTGTAGAAGACGGCCTCGTCGGGGGAGGTGAGGGCCGCCAGTTCCTCGCCGATGATGTCGAAGGCGCGTTCCCAGCTGACCGGCTCGTAGGCGTCGGACCCCTCGGCCAGGTACATGGGGGTGGTCAGGCGGCCCTGCTGGCCGAGCCAGTAGCCGCTGCGCCCGGCGAGGTCGGAGACGGGGTGCCGGGCGAAGAAGTCGGGGGTGACGCGGCGCAGCGTGGCTTCTTCGGCGACGGCCTTGGCGCCGTTCTCGCAGAATTCGGCGGCGTGGCGCTTGTCCGGTTCGGGCCAGGCGCAGCCGGGGCAGTCGAAGCCGTTCTTCTGGTTGACCTTGAGCAGGGTGAGGGCGGTGCGGCGGGCGCCCATCTGCTGGTGGGCGATGCGCAGGGAGTGGGCGACGGCGGGCAGTCCGGCCGCGGCGTGCTGCGGGGCGGTGACGTCCGGTGCGTCCTGGACGGGGTCGCCGGTGGGTGGCTTGCCTGCCATGTCGCTCTCCCTTGAGCGGTCGGTGGTGCGCTGTCGCGTACGGATCTTCCGTACGGAGCTGTGTGTGCGGATCTCTGTATACGGATCTGTGCGTACGGATCTGTGTGTACGGATCTTCGCGCGCGTTTGTGCGTAACGGCTCCGATCCTGTCACGGGGCGGCGGCGGGTGCGGGGGCGAGGTCGCCGTGGCCGGGATTGTCAGTGGGCCGTGGCAGGATCGGGGGCGTGGCAGCAAAGGCAGTGAAGACGAACGAACCGACCGGCACCGAGGCAGCGGAGGGAGGTCGCCCCCGCCTGCTCCTGATGGACGGGCACTCGATGGCGTACCGGGCGTTCTTCGCGCTGCCGGCGGAGAATTTCACGACGGCCGCCGGGCAGACGACGAATGCGGTGTACGGCTTCGCGTCCATGCTGGCGAACACCCTGCGTGACGAGCAGCCCACGCACTTCGCCGTGGCGTTCGACGTGTCGCGCAAGACGTGGCGCTCGGAGGAGTTCCCGGAGTACAAGGCGACGCGTTCCAAGACGCCGGACGACTTCAAGGGCCAGGTGGAGCTGATCGGCGACATGCTGGATGCGATGAGCGTGCCGCGGTTCGCGGTCGACGGCTTCGAGGCCGACGATGTGATCGCCACGCTGGCCACGCAGGCGGAGGCGGAGGGTTTCCACGTCTCGATCGTCACGGGCGACCGTGACTCCTTCCAGCTGGTCTCCGACGACGTCACGGTGCTGTATCCGACGAAGGGCGTCTCGGAGCTGACGCGTTTCACGCCGGAGAAGGTGCAGGAGAAGTACGGCCTGACCCCCTCGCAGTACCCGGACTTCGCGGCCCTGCGGGGTGACCCGTCGGACAATCTGCCGGGCATCCCGGGCGTGGGCGAGAAGACCGCCGCGAAGTGGATCAATCAGTTCGGTTCCTTCGCGGATCTCGTCGAGCGGGTCGAGGAGGTCAAGGGCAAGGCCGGGCAGAACCTCCGTGATCACCTGGAGGCGGTCAAGCTCAACCGCCGTCTGACGGAGATGGTGCGTGACGTCGAGCTGCCCGTGGGCCCGGAGGGGCTGCGCCGCGCGGCGTACGACCGCAAGGCGCTGATCGCGTTCCTGGAGGGCCTGGAGATCCGCAACCAGGGCCTGCGGGACCGGCTGCTGGCCGCCGACCCCGGTGGGGAGGCCGCGGAGGAGATCGTTCCCGAGGCCGGTGCCGAGGTGGACGGCGTGGTGCTGGGCGCCGGCGAGCTGGCGCCGTGGCTGGCCGGGCACGGCTCGGCTGCGCTCGGGGTGGCCGTGGTCGACTCGTGGTCGCTGGGCAGCGGCCGGGTCGCGGAGATCGCGCTGGCGACGGGCGAGGGCCCGGCCGCCTGGTTCGACCCCGCCGAGCTGGACGAGGCCGACGAGCGGGCGTTCGCCGCGTGGAGCGCGGACGCGGGCGCGCCGAAGGTCATGCACGACGCCAAGTCCGCGATGCGGGTCTTCGCCGAGCACGGCTGGAGCGTCGAGGGCGTCAGCATGGACACGGCGCTGGCCGCGTACCTCGTCAAGCCCGGGCGTCGTTCCTTCGCGCTGGACGCCCTGTCCGTGGAGTACCTGGGCCGCGAGCTGGCCACGGCCGCCGCGGGCGACGGTCAGCTGGCCTTCGGCGCGGATGAGCAGGCCGAGGCCGATGCGCTGATGGGCCGGGCCCGTACGGTCCTCGATCTGGGTGCGGCGTTCGCCACGCGCCTGGAGGAGGTCGGCGCGGCGGAGCTGATGCGCAATGTGGAGCTGCCGACGAGCGCGCTGCTGGCCCGGATGGAGCGGGCGGGCATCGCCGCCGACCGCGGCTGGCTGGAGCGCATGGAGCAGCAGTTCGCGGCCGCGGTGCAGCAGGCGGTGCAGGAGGCGCACGCGGCGGCGGGCCGCGAGTTCAACCTGGGCTCTCCGAAGCAGCTGCAGGAGGTGCTCTTCGGTGAGCTGGGCCTGCCGAAGACCAAGAAGACCAAGACCGGGTACACCACGGACGCCGATGCCCTGGCCTGGCTCGCGGGGCAGACGGAGAACGAGCTCCCGGTGATCATGCTGCGTCACCGTGAGCAGTCGAAGCTGCGCTCCACGGTGGAGGGGCTGATCAAGGCGATCGCTCCCGGTGGCCGCATCCACACCACCTTCAACCAGACGGTGGCCGCCACGGGCCGGCTCTCCTCCACCGACCCCAACCTGCAGAACATCCCGGTGCGGACGGACGAGGGCCGGGCCATCCGCCGCGGCTTCGTCGTCGGCGAGGGCTTCGAGTCGCTGATGACCGCCGACTACAGCCAGATCGAGCTGCGTGTGATGGCGCACCTGTCGGAGGACGAGGGCCTGATCGAGGCGTTCAACTCCGGCGAGGACCTGCACACCACCGTGGCCTCCCAGGTCTTCGGCGTGGCCAAGGCCGAGGTCGACCCGGAGATGCGCCGGAAGATCAAGGCGATGTCGTACGGGCTGGCGTACGGCCTGTCGGCCTTCGGCCTGTCCCAGCAGCTGAACATCGCCCCGGGCGAGGCCGGCAAGCTGATGGACACCTTCTTCGAGCGCTTCGGCGGCGTGCGGGACTATCTGCAGCGGGTCGTCGTCGAGGCCCGTGCCACGGGCTACACCGAGACGATGCTCGGCCGCCGCCGCTATCTCCCGGACCTCAACAGCGACAACCGCCAGCGTCGCGAGATGGCCGAGCGGATGGCGCTGAACGCCCCGATCCAGGGCACGGCCGCCGACATCGTCAAGATCGCGATGCTGCGGGTGGGCGAGGCGCTGGAGGCGGAGGAGCTCTCCTCGCGGATGCTCCTGCAGGTCCACGACGAAATCGTGCTGGAGATCGCGCCGGGCGAGCGGGAGGCCGTCGAGGCGCTGGTGCGCCGTGAGATGGCCGGGGCGGTGTCGCTGAGCGCGCCGCTGGACGTGTCGGTCGGCGTCGGCCGGGACTGGGAGTCCGCCGCGCACTGAGTGTGCCCGCGTGTGTGGATACGGCCCCTCTCCTTCACGGGAGAGGGGCCGTATCCACGTGAGGGGGGCGTGCGCGTGGTTCTCATCTGCCGCGTGCGTTGCTACCGTGCCCACCTCTCCTGACGCCTCGTCAGGTCCGGGTGATCCCGCCGGGAGGCTTCGCATGCGCGCACTGGCCGCCGCGGCCGTCGGACTGGCCGCCGCCCTCGCCCTGGTCCTCACCGTCACCGCGATCGGCCCGCCCGAGGGGAAGACCTCCCCGAAGCCCCTGCTCACCTCCGCGCCCGCGCACCCCTGACGGGCCGGCCGCGCCGTGCGCCGCAGAGCGAGCCTCGTCCTTCTCGCGGTGGCCGTGTTCCTCGCGGCCCTCGCCCCGCTGCTGCGCTGGTACGCCTTCCCCCGCCTGGCCAAGGTCCCGGCGGGCGCCTACCAGACCGCCGTCCTGGAGGCGAAGGACGCGACCCTCGTCGACTACGCCCGCATGGAGCCCCGGACCGTCCCCAAAGTGACCCTCGTGCAGACGCTCAAAGGCAACGCCGAGGAAGCCCGCAAGGTCCGCCGCGCGACCGGCAGCGACGTCGTCGTCTGGGACACCCTCACCCACATGGCCGGGCCCGATGGCGCGATGATCTCCCGGATACCCGAGCGGTACGTCTTCGACGCCCACAGCCAGCAGCCCGTGCATGCCGGCGGCGAGCACGTGGACGACACGCCCGTACGGCGCGACGGCATCGAATACAAGTGGCCCTTCCTCGTGGAGAAGCGCGACTACCGCTACTTCGACATGCAGACCCGCACCTCCGCGCCCATCCACTACCGCGGCACCCGCTCCTTCCGCGGCTTGGACGTCTACTACTTCGAGCAGACCGTCCCCTGGACGCAGGTACCCCTGCCCAAGCGGATGCCCCTCGGCGTGACGCCCGAGACCGTCCGGCAGCTGGGGCTGGAGCGCTGGTACACCACCCGGCGCATGTTCTGGATCGACCCCGTCACCGGCGCCCCCGTCAACGGCGAGGAGATCCACCGCGAGGAGCTGCGCTGGACCGGGCACCCGGAGAAGAAGCCGATCACGGCCTTCGCCGGGCACGTGAAGATGCGCGCCGACTACGTCGACTCCACCGTCGCCCTCGTCACCTCCCAGCGGCGGCTCGTGCTCCTACTGACCTCGTGGCTGCCGTGGGGGAGCGCCGGCCTGGGCGGCGTCCTGCTGGCCCTCGCCCTGTTCCTGGAAGCCCGCGCCCGCCCTCGTCGTGCATTTACCGGACAAAAGGAACACGATGGAGGGAAAACCGAGCGGCAGGCCCCGGGGAAAAGGGCCGCACGGAGCAGAGGAGGCTCGCCGTGAAGGAGAAGACGACGAAGGAGAAGACCGAGGACGGATCCACCGCGTCCCGGCCCAGCCGGCTGTACACCGGGGGCGAACGGCCGATCGACCCCGAGGACCTGGTCATGGCGTCCGGCCGGGACGTGACACCGGAACGGGTGGAGCGGGCGAAGCGGCTCATCGAGGAGAAGGGCGCGGCGGCGGTCGAGCGCTACCTCCCCTGAGAACGTCGCGCCTCGCCCTCCGGGCCGGTCCCTGAGGGCGAGGCTGCCGACGGTGCCCGGCGCCGTTCGGCGGCGCCCAATTTCTTGCCGCATTTCTTGCCGCCGCGACGGTGAGCAACCGGACACGCGCTGTCCGGCGGTGCCGAGGAGCCGGAGCCCCCCGCCCGTGCCTCTCAGTGGCCCCCCGTCGCCCGCCGCGTAGGCGACGCCGTCGTCGGGTCCTCCGGCCAGGGGTGGCGGGGGTAGCGGCCGCGGAGTTCGGCGCGTACCGCGCGGTAGCCGTCGCGCCAGAACGACGCCAGGTCCGCCGTGACGGCCGCGGGCCGCCCCGCGGGGGACAGCAGGTGGACGAGCACCGGTACCCGGCCGCCCGCGAGCCGCGGCGTCTCCTGCCAGCCGAACAGTTCCTGCAGCTTCACGGCCAGCACCGGCTGCCCGCCGCCGTAGTCCACGCGGATCCGCGAACCGCTGGGCACCTGGATCCGCTCGGGGGCCAGCTCGTCCAGGCGCGCCGCGTCCCCGGACGCCCACGGCAGGAGCCGCTGCAGCGCCTTGCCGCCGTCCGCCCGTTCCAGGTCCGAGCGTCGGCGGGCGCGCCCCAGCTCCCAGCCGAGCCAGTCGTCCAGGCGCTCCAGCAGCGCGCCGTCGGACACGTCGGGCCACGGTTCGCCCAGCTCCCGGTGCAGGAATGCCAGCCGCTGCCGCAGCCCGGCGGCCTCGGCCGTCCAGCGCAGCAGCCCGAGGCCCTCCCGCCGCAGCCCCTCCTCCAGCGCGGCCCGCAGGAGCTCCGGGTCCGGGTCCGGCAGCGGGCGGGACGCCAGCTCGACGGCGCCGAGCTGCTCGGCGCGCCGCGCCACCACGTCCCGCCGCTCCTCCGACCAGCGGACCTCCTCGCCCTCCGCGTGCAGGGCCCCGGCGGCGGCCCGCGCCGTGTCCTCGTCGATCACGGCGCCGAGCAGCACCCGCGCCGAGGCCGCCGTGACGGGCCGGTCGGCGACGGCGATCGCGAGCCAGGGTGCGCTGCGCAGCCGGGACCCGTCGCCGAGCTGCGCCCCCGTCCCGGACACCATGAGGTACGAGCCTTCGCCGCGCAGCGCGGCGACCCGTTCCGGGTAGGCGAGCGCGGTGACGAGGCCGGCCACGGCGTCGTCCGACAGCGCTGCGGCCGGGCCGCCTGCGCTTTCCTCGGCCACGCCCTTCAGCGCTCCTTCGAGCCTGCGGGCCTCCGCACGCCACCGCGCGCCGTACGCGTCGCCGCCGCGCCGCGCCGTACGCCAGGCGGCCGCCAGGTCGTCGCCGTACTCCCGGGGCGGTTCCTCGCTCAGGAGGGCCACGACCTCCGCGGCGCGGCGCGCACCGGCCTCCCGGGCCCCGTCGAGGAGGGCGCGCGCGAGGCGGGGGTGGACGCCGAGGCGGGCCATGCGCCGGCCCCGGTCCGTGGGCCGGCCGTCGGCCGAGACGGCGCCCGTGGCGGTCAGGACGTCGCGGGCGGCGGCCATCGCGCCGGTGGGCGGCGGGTCGAGCAGGGCGAGCCCGGAGGCGTCGGGATCGCCCCAGCAGGCCGCCTGCAGGGCGAAGGCCGTCAGGTCGGCCACCGTGATCTCCGCCGCCGGAAACGCCGGCAGGCGTACGTCGTCGGCCTCCGACCAGCAGCGGTACACCGTCCCCGGCGCCTCGCGCCCCGCACGTCCTGCGCGCTGCCGTGCGGAGGCCCGCGAGGCCCGTACGGTCGTGAGGGCGCTCAGCCCGCGCGCGTGGTCGGTGCGGGGCTCCCGGGCCAGGCCCGCGTCCACCACGATCCGCACCCCGGGGACCGTCAGGCTGGACTCCGCCACGGACGTCGCGAGGACCACACGCCGGCCGCCGTCCGCCCCGGCCAGCACCGCGTCCTGCACCGCGGCCGGGGCCCGCCCGTGCACCTGCAGCACCTCGGCCCCCAGCGCAGCCCGGTCGCCCAGCCGGCCCGCCACGCGCGCGATCTCCCCGACGCCGGGCAGGAAGCACAGGACGTCCCCCTCCCGCTCCCGCAGCGCCCGCCGCACGACCCCGGCGACGTGCTCCAGCAAGGCCGGGTCCACCCGCATCCCGTGCGGCGGCCGCACCGGCCGCTCCGGCGGCGCCCACACCGTCTCCACCGGGTGCGAGACGCCCTCGGCCGTGATCACGGGCGCGTCGCCCAGCAGCCGGGCCCAGCCCTCGGCGTCCGTCGTCGCGGACGCCGCCACCAGCCGCAGCTCGGGGCGGAGCGCGGCCCGTACGTCCAGGAGGAAGGCGGCGGCGGTGTCCGCGTCGAGGTGGCGTTCGTGGCACTCGTCGAGCACGACCGTGCTCACGCCCGCGAGCTCGGGGTCGCGCTGCAGCCGCTGCAGCAGCACTCCGGTGGTGACGACCTCGACCACCGTGCGGGGCCCGGCCCGCCGCTCCCCGCGCACGGTGAAGCCGACCTGCTCGCCGACGCTCTCGCCCAGCAGCCACGCCATGCGGCGGGCGGCGGCCCGCGCGGCGATCCGGCGCGGCTCGGCGACCACGACGCGCCGGCGCGGGCCGTCGCCGGTGAGCCCGGCGAGGACCAGCGGCACGAGGGTGGTCTTGCCGGTGCCGGGGGGTGCGCACAGCACGGCCGCGCCGTGCGCGTCGAGCGCGCGCGTCAGGGCGGGGAGGGCGGAGCGGACGGGCAGCCGGTCGAGGGCGTCGCTGTGGATCACACGCCCAGTCTCGCCCAGGCGCCCGCGGGCCCCGAACGGCCCAGCGCCTCCGGCCGGGCCGGCCGGAGCGTCAGTCCCGCTCGCAGACGAAGATCGCCGTGCCGGGGATGAGGTTCCCGCGCAGCGGGGACCAGCCGCCCCACTCCTGCTGGTTCCAGGCGGGCCACTCGGGCTCGACGAGGTCGGTCAGCCGGAAGCCGGCGGCGACGACGTCGCGCACGCGGTCACCGAGCGTGCGGTGGTGCTCCACGTAGACGGCGCGGCCCTGCTCGTCCTGCTCCACGTAAGGGGTGCGGTCGAAGTAGGAGGCCGCGACGGACAGGCCCTCGGGGCCCGGCTCGTCGGGGAACGCCCAGCGCACGGGGTGGGTGACGGAGAAGACCCAGCGGCCGCCGGGCCGCAGCACGCGCCGCACCTCGCGCATCACCTGCACCGGGTCCGCGACGAAGGGGACGGCCCCGTAGGCCGAGCACGCCAGGTCGAAGGAGCCGTCGGCGAAGGGCAGGGCGCTCGCGTCGGCCTCGACCAGCGGAACGTCACCGCCGATGCGCAGCGCGTGCTGGAGCTGGCGGTGGGAGAGGTCCAGGGCCACCGGGCGGGCGCCCTGCGCGGCGAGCCAGCGCGAGCACTGGGCCGCGCCGGCGCCGATCTCCAGCACGTCCAGGCCCTTGAGGCCGCTCGCCGGGCCCAGCAGGGCGGCCTCGGCCTCGTCCAGCCCCTCCGGGCCCCAGACGAAGCGGTCGTCGCCGAGGAAGGCGCCGTGCTCCGTCTGGTACTCGTCGGCGTTGCGGTCCCACCAGCCGCGGCTCGCCCGGCTGCTCTCGGCGCCGCCCGTGGTCCGCCGGACCGCTTCCGGCTCGTGCTCTTCGATCATCGGCGGCGTGCCCCCGCGGTAGTGTGCGGCGAGGCCCTCGTGGCCTCGCAAAACATAAGTTGTGACCGGTATGGGGAGATTCGTCCCGGGTGTGCGCCTTCGCGCATTGACCGTGCCCGGCTGCCCCCGTATGCTACAAGTTGCGCTGCGGGCCTGCGCGCCTCAGACGGAGCAGGCCGCGCTCGCACTTGTTGTATGTCCCCTCGGTTGCCGAGGCGCATGCGGTGATCTTCGGATCCCAGAGCCTGTGCCTCCAAGGCTGTCCGGCTTCGGCAGTGCGATACGGGCTCTCGGCGTAGCAGTACCTACGACTCAATGTCCGTACCGGAGCCCTTTCCCACATGACGAGCAGCACCGAGACCACCGCCACCACCCCGCAGGTTGCGGTCAACGACATCGGTAACGAGGAAGCCTTCCTCGCCGCGATCGACGAGACGATCAAGTACTTCAACGACGGCGACATCGTCGACGGCGTCATCGTGAAGGTCGACCGGGACGAGGTCCTGCTCGACATCGGTTACAAGACCGAGGGTGTGATCCCCTCCCGCGAGCTCTCGATCAAGCACGACGTCGACCCGAACGAGGTCGTCAAGGTCGGCGACGAGATCGAGGCCCTGGTTCTCCAGAAGGAGGACAAGGAAGGCCGCCTGATCCTCTCGAAGAAGCGCGCCCAGTACGAGCGCGCCTGGGGCACCATCGAGAAGATCAAGGAAGAGGACGGGATCGTCACCGGTACCGTCATCGAGGTCGTCAAGGGTGGTCTCATCCTCGACATCGGCCTCCGTGGCTTCCTCCCGGCCTCCCTGGTCGAGATGCGCCGTGTCCGCGACCTCCAGCCCTACGTGGGCAAGGAGCTCGAGGCCAAGATCATCGAGCTGGACAAGAACCGCAACAACGTGGTCCTGTCCCGCCGTGCCTGGCTGGAGCAGACCCAGAGCGAGGTCCGCCAGACCTTCCTCACCACCCTCCAGAAGGGTCAGGTGCGCTCCGGCGTCGTCTCCTCCATCGTCAACTTCGGTGCCTTCGTGGACCTGGGCGGCGTCGACGGTCTCGTCCACGTCTCCGAGCTGTCCTGGAAGCACATCGACCACCCGTCCGAGGTTGTCGAGGTCGGCCAGGAAGTCACCGTCGAGGTCCTCGACGTCGACATGGACCGCGAGCGCGTCTCCCTGTCGCTCAAGGCCACCCAGGAAGACCCGTGGCAGCAGTTCGCCCGGACCCACCAGATCGGTCAGGTCGTCCCGGGTAAGGTCACCAAGCTCGTTCCCTTCGGTGCGTTCGTGCGCGTCGACGAGGGCATCGAGGGCCTGGTCCACATCTCCGAGCTGGCCGAGCGCCACGTGGAGATCCCGGAGCAGGTCGTCCAGGTCAACGACGAGATCTTCGTCAAGGTCATCGACATCGACCTCGAGCGTCGTCGCATCAGCCTCTCGCTGAAGCAGGCCAACGAGTCCTTCGGTGCCGACCCGTCCGTGGTCGAGTTCGACCCGACCCTGTACGGCATGGCCGCGTCCTACGACGACCAGGGCAACTACATCTACCCCGAGGGCTTCGACCCCGAGGCCAACGACTGGCTGCCGGGCTACGAGAAGCAGCGCGAGGAGTGGGAGCGCCAGTACGCCGAGGCGCAGCAGCGCTTCGAGCAGCACCAGGCGCAGGTCATCAAGTCCCGCGAGGCGGACGCCGAGGCTGCGGCCGAGGGTGCTCAGGCTGCCCCGCAGGCCGGTGGCGCCCAGGTCTCCGGCGGCTCGTACTCCTCGGAGTCGGCCGACAACTCCGGCGCCCTGGCGTCGGACGAGGCGCTGGCCGCCCTCCGCGAGAAGCTCGCCGGCGGCCAGAGCTGAGGCTCTGCACCACGGCAGCTGACAGCTGACTGAGTAAGGCCCGTTCCCCTTGGGGAGCGGGCCTTACTCGTGTTCTGCTGACAGCCGTTCGTTTCCGTCAGGCGCTCGTTCCCCCGGTGAGATGCGCCGGCGTGATCCGCAAGGCGGGAATGGCGGGGCCCTCCAGGCGCGTTCCCCCGTACGGAACATGAGGAGGAACGGTCACTGTGTTGGATCCGCAGGGTTTGTACGAATGGGAGCCCAAGGGGCTCGCCGTGGCCGACCTGGCCTTGGCCCAGGACACGGCCGGCCTGGTCATGCTCTATCACTTCGACGGCTACATCGACGCGGGGGAGACCGGTGAGCAGATCGTCTCGCGACTCCTGGACACCCTGCCCCATCAGGTCGTGGCCCGCTTCGACCACGACCGGCTCATCGACTACCGCGCCCGGCGCCCGCTGCTGACGTTCCAGCGGGACCGCTGGAGCGCCTACGAGACCCCGGCGATCGAGCTGCGCATCGTGCAGGACGCGACGGGCGCCCCCTTCCTGCTGCTGTCCGGCCCCGAGCCGGACGTCGAGTGGGAGCGGTTCGCCGCCGCCGTGCGGCAGCTGGTCGAGCGCCTCGGCGTGCGGCTGTCCGTCAACTTCCACGGCATCCCCATGGGCGTGCCGCACACCCGCCCCGTGGGCATGACCCCGCACGGCAACCGCACCGACCTGATGCCCGGTCACCGCAGCTTCTTCGACGAGGCGCAGGTGCCGGGGAGCGCAGAGGCCCTCGTCGAGTACCGCCTCGCGGAGGCCGGTCACGACGTGCTCGGCGTCGCCGCCCACGTCCCGCACTACATCGCCCGCTCCGCCTACCCCGACGCGGCCCTCACCGCCCTGGAGGCGGTCACGGCCGCCACGGGCCTGGTGCTGCCCAACGCCGCCCACGCCCTGCGCTCCGAGGCGCTGCGCACCCAGGAGGAGATCGAGCGTCAGATCGCCGAGGGCGACGAGGAGCTCGTCTCCCTGGTGCGCGGGCTTGAGCACCAGTACGACGCCGTGTCCGGGGCCGAGACCCGTGGCAACCTCGTCGCCGAGCCGGTCGAGCTGCCCTCCGCCGACGAACTGGGCGCCGAATTCGAGCGCTTCCTCGCCGACAGGGAGGGCGACAGCGGTCACTGACCGCCCGCCCGCTACCGTGGGGCCCATGCTGAGAGTGGGCCTCACGGGCGGAATCGGTGCCGGCAAGAGCGAGGTGTCGCGGCTGCTGGCTTCGTACGGAGCGGTGATCGTCGATTCCGACAAGATCGCCCGCGAAGTGGTCGAGCCGGGGACGCCCGGACTGGCCGCGATCGTCGCGGAGTTCGGCGAGGCGGTCCTCACGCCCGAGGGCGCGCTCGACCGGCCCCGGCTGGGCGCCGTCGTCTTCGCCGACCCCGACCGGCTGGCCGCCCTCAACGCCATCGTGCACCCCCTCGTCCGGGCCCGCTCCGCCGAACTGGAGGCGGCCGCCGCCCCCGACGCGGTCGTCGTCCACGACGTCCCCCTCCTCGCCGAGAACGGCCTGGCCCCCCTCTACGACCTGGTCCTCGTCGTCGACGCCGGCACCGAAACCCGCCTGGACCGCCTGGTCCGTCTCCGCGGCATGACCCCGGACGAGGCCCGCGCCCGCATGGCGGCCCAGGCCACCCGCGAGGAGCGGCTCGCGGTGGCCGACGTGGTCATCGACAACGACGGCCCGGTCGAGGCGCTCCGGGGCCGTGTCGAGAAGGTCTGGGACGAGCTGCGCGAGCGCAGCGCCCGGCGTTAGTCATATCGGGTGAGGATCCGCCGCCCCGGTGCGCGGGCGGCGCACAGGCGCCGCAAGGGCGTGGCCCCTGCGGCCGGTTTCCTGCACCAACTCCGCCCGCCGCCGGTGCCGTTGCCGCACGCATAGGGTTTCCGCGATTCCGCTCGCCGAGCCGTTTCGAGGAGACCTTGCGTGGCCGTGCCCGAGTTAGCCGCGACGAGCCCGTTCTGCCCGCTGCCCGCACCACGGCCCCTGCCGCGGCTGTTCGGTGTCGGCGTCGTCGTGTTGTCGTTGACCTGCATGGGGGTGATGGTCCGGCAGGCGGAGAAGGCCGCCGGGCTCGTGGCTGGCAAGGGCACGCTGACCGTGGAGAGGTGCGAGCAGCGCCGCGACGGCGGCCACGGGAGCAGCGCCTCGCGTGCGCGCACCCTGTGCTTCGGCTCCTTCCGCGCCGACAGCGGCCGGGTCGTCCGGGACCGCTCGGCCCTGCGGGGCTGGTACGCGACGGGCGAGAAGGTGCGCGTCTACCGCGAGGGCCACGGCTACCACCCGGTCGGCCTGCGGTACTTCTGGAGCGGGCTGGCCTTCTTCTTCGCCGGACTGGCGGGCGTCGCCGTCGGAGTGATGACCACGGTGGTCGGCTACCGCGTGAGGACCGTCGGGGAAACCAGGGCCGCCTGGGCGGTGCTGCGCCGGACCTCCGTCGCGCCCTACGTCACGTGGCTGTTCCGGACCGCCGGAGCCGGGACGGCCGTGTGCGTCCTGCTGCTCCTCGTCTCGCCGTAGGAGGGGAAGGACATGGTCCTGAGGGTCGACCCCGGACAGGTCGAGGCGTTCGCGCGGCAGGTCGGCAGGGGTGCGGAGGACATGCGGGCGGTCCTGGAGTACGTCCGTCGGCACACCGCCCTGTCCCCGGGGGCGGGCGGGCTGTTCGAAGAGGCGTACCACGCGCACGACTCCCTGCGCAGCGACGTCCTGAGCGCCGTGCGGCGCGTGGCCGGACTCCTGCAGAGCTCCTCGGAGGAACTCGCCACGGCGGCCGCCTACTACCGCCGTACCGACCGCGGTGCCGCCGCCGCATTCGATGCGGCGGTCCGGGGACGGGGCGGGGAGCGATGACGCACTTCGCCGACGTGACGGAGGCGGCGGCGTGCCTCGCCCCGCCCGGGGAACCGGACGAGTTCCTCGACCCGCTGAAGCCGGTCAACGAGGCGGCGGAGCTCCTCAGCCCGTCCGGCTGGCTGTTCAAACTGGCGGAGCTGTACCTGCCGAGGGATCCCGTGAAGTGGGCCAAGGAGAGCTTCGCCGGTGACTGGAAGGCTTATGCCAGGTGTGTCTCGGCCTGGCAGGAGACCGGGCGGGCCTGCGACGGCGTCGCGCGCAACCTCCGGTCCGGGAACGCCCGCATCGACGCGACCTGGGACGGCAACGCCGCCGGGGCGGCCGCGCACTACTTCTCCGCTCTCGCCGGACATCTCGCGGACTTCCGCACCACCCTCGACGTGATGGGCGTGGAGTACCTCGCCATCGCCCAGTCGGTCTCCTGCGCCGGGGAAGCCGTCGGCGACTGCCTCGGGGCGATCGTGGACGCGCTGATCGCCCTGGCCCTCACGGCCGCGGTCGAGGCGGCCAGCGGCGGAACCGCCGCCCTCGCGGCCGCGGCGCTGGGCACCGAGGAGCTGCTGACCGTCCTGAGGGAGTGGGAGCTCATGGTCCGGTGCGTCGCCGCGGCCCAGGCGGCGATGCATGCCGGCCACGGCACGCTGGTCCGCCTCGGCACCGAGGCCCTGGCCGGGCTCAACGCCTTCCCGCTGCCCGGCGCGGGCTACGACCACCCTGCGGTGTGAGAGAGGAGAGCCGCCGAAATGGCCGAACCGTACGTGGGCTTCGAGGAGTTCGTGACCCCGGGGCGCAGCGCCGACCGGGCGCGGGCCCTCCACGGGGTGCTGCAGCGGCTGGCTGCCGGAGGCGCGGGCGACGCGCTCCAGGAGATGGCCCGCGAGGTCCTCACGGGCCGCATCGGCCTGCGGGACGCCGTACGGGTGGGGACGTACGCCGAGGCCCTGGGGGAGGGGGTGCGGGCTTTGTCCGAGGCCTGGCGGGCCCTGCCGGAAGAGGAACGCGCGCGGTATGCGGACGAGGCCCGGCGCACGCTCGACGCGGCCCGGGGCGACGGGGCCGTGCCCCCGTACCCGTGCTGACGGCGGCCTCCGTACGGGCCGGGCGGCCGGGCTGAGGGTTACGGGCCGCGCCGGCCCTCTCCGGGGTCGCGGCGTTCGCTGACGGGCCGGTACGGCGGGACGTCCCGGCCCGGCTGGTAGTGCGGGCCCTGCCGGATGTGCCGGATCACCAGGGACAGGTCGACGGCGGTGACGGCGATCAGGACGCCGCAGGCGGCGGCCCAGCCGGGGTGGCCGGTGATCGCGAAGAGCACGGTGCCCGCGACGGCCCAGGCCAGGCCCCAGGCGGCCAGCCCGCAGCGCAGCCGCAGGGGGCTGCGGGCCGTGACGGGTTCGTTGCCGGTGCGCATGGCGGTGCCTCCATCTCCAGCATCCACCCGGAAGGCGCTTCAGGCGTCCGCGAAGTCCGCGAGGAGTGTCCGCGAAGTCCGCGAGGAGGGGTGGAAGGTGCCGCACGGAGCCTGTCACCGCACGGATCCGGTCCTCGCCCGGTCTCGGCCCGGGGTCAGACCAGGCGCCGGATCTCGCCCCGGACGCGGTAGAAGCCTCCGGCGGCGGGGGAGAGGGCGTCGATGACGTAGCGGGCGCCGGCCTCGCGTATGTGCCGGGGGAACTGGACGTTCCAGCGGGGGTCGTAGCCCTCGGAGACGACGTGCACGCGCAGCCGGCCGGCTTCCTGCACGCACTCGACCACGATGCCCGAGGCGGGCGCCGCGCTCACCGTGGCGAGGGTGCGGGCCGGGGTGTATGTGGGCACGGCGGCGGCCGACTTGACGTCCACCGGCACGGGGACGCTGCCCGCCTGCGCGGCGGAGACCGCGCTCTCGCCGGCATCGACGCAGACCAGCGAGCCGTCCGTGGTGACCATGTACAGCTTGTCGTTCAGGTACTGCATGGACAGCGCCGAACCGCTGCCCGTGCCGAGCTTCCACAGGCGGGTGCCGTCCGCCGCGAAGCAGTAGATCGACGAGGCGGAGTCGCCCGCGAAGACGTAGCGGCCGCCGGGCGCGGTGGCGCAGGAGTAGACCACGGTGTCGCACTGGTAGGTGGCCTCGACGGCGCCCGTGGCCTTCGACAGGCGCTGGACGACGCGGCGGTTGGTGCCGGCGTAGACGGCGTGGTCCTCCTGCCAGCCGAACAGCACCGAGCCGGAGGTGGGGGTGTGCCACAGCTCGCCGGTGCCGTCGGGGGCGTAGGCGGTCACTCCGCGCGCGTGCCCGTGGTAGACGGCGTGCTCGTCGCGGCGGACCATCCAGGCGTGGTCGCCGCTGCTGCGGCGCGACCACTGGTGCTCGTCCTCGTGGTCGATGACGGTCAGTCCGCCGTTGCGGTCGGCGACGTCGAGGACGCCCTCGCGGATGTCGAGCCAGAAGATGTCGACGTCGGAGGCGATCTGGTAGGCGGCGAAGGGGAGCTTGGAGGACAGGTCGTAGACCGTGCCGTCGTCGCAGCCGGCGTAGATCCAGAAGTCGTCCGCGACCAGGCACTTGACGCCGGCGGGCAGCTGATAGCGGGCCAGCACCTCGCCGTCGTGGCCGAGGGTGTACACGTGGCCGGCCTGGTTGCCCACCCAGCAGCGGTCCTCGTCCACATGGATGCCGAACGCGGAGGAGCCGGTGGCGAACCGCCACAGCACCGGGGCCACGGCCCGCGCGGTCGACGGCGCGGACGTCACCTCGCGGCGCGTCACGGGCCGGGCCGCCCGCTGCCCGGCCACCGCCGGGGCGTAGCCCTTGCGGACCTTCTCGCCGACCTTCTTCGCCGCCGCGGCCCGGGCCTTCTCCACGCTGGGGAACGACGAGGTCTGGACCTGGCCCGCGGCGCCGATCCGGCCGTAGCGCACCGTGACCGCCGTGCCGGCGACCGTGACCTCGTAGAACTTGTGCGCCCCGCCGCCGTCCTGCGACAGCTCCAGGTACGTCGTCTCTCCCGCCATGGCAAAGCCCCTCTCCCCGTCGGCCGTGCCGGCCGATCTCCGTTGCGCAGCACGCTAGGGGCAGCCACTGACAATCGGTCCGCGGCCTCCTCCTGCGCGAGCGCCGCCGGGGCGGGCGGCGGGGGCGGCCGTCAGAAGAGAGGCTCGGGAAGCACCCCTTCGAGGGACAGGAGCGAGCGCTTGATCTCCAGGCCGCTGCCGAAGCCGCCCAGGCCGCCGTTGCTCTCGATGACGCGGTGACAGGGGACCACGACCGGCAGGGGGTTGCTGCCCATGGCCACGCCCACGGCGCGGGCGGCGCCGCGCTCGCCGACGCGGTCGGCCAGGTCCTGGTAGCTGACCACCGTGCCGTAGGGGACGCCGCCGGCCAGCTCGCGCAGCACCTGGCGGTTGAAGCCCGAGATCAGCGACCAGTCCAGCGGGACGGAGAAGGTCTCCCGGCGGCCCGCGAAGTAGTCCTCGAGCTCGGCCGCGGTCTCGGTGAGGATCTCGCGCGAGGCGCAGGGCCCGGACAGCGGTCCGGTGCCCATGCGGCGGGTGAGGGCGGCCACGGCCTCGGCGGAGACCGCCTCGTCCGCGCGGAAGGAGACCTGCAGCAGCCCCTTGGGCGTCGCCGCGAGCCCCAGCGGTCCGATGGAGGTGCCGACCGTCGTCCAGGCCCACTCCTGCGGGCGGGGCGAGGGGGCCGGGGCAGCCGCCGGGGCGGTCGGTTCCAGGTCCGTCATGGGGCCCAGCGTAGGCCGTTCGGGGCATCGCCGGGCCCCGGACCGGACAAGTGATCCACGATCAAGTGATCCCCTGTCCCCGCGGGCGGCCGCCCTTCCGTGCGGGCGCCTGTCTACAGGCCCAGGATGCTCAGGAACGACAGGCCGTCGTCGTCCTCCTCCTCGTCCTGCTCGGACTGCTCGTCCAGGTCCTCCTCCAGAGCGTCCTCGATCTCGTGCGGGGCGTTGCTGATGATGCCGTCGACGCCCATGCGCGCCAGGTCGACGGCCCGGTCGCCGTTGTCCACGGTCCACGCCGAGACCTCGAGCATCCGCCCGTGCGGCCCCCGCAGGGCGTGCACCGCCCGCACCCAGGCGGCGGTGACGCTCCGGTGGTGCGGGTTGATCTGGTCGGCGAAGGCGGCGTACGAGCGCAGCTCCGAGGCCTTCGGGGCTCCGAGGAAGCCCGTCTTCACGTCCGGCCGCACCCGGTGGAAGGCCTTGAGGGAGGCGGCGCTGAAGGACTGCACGACCAGGGAGCCGCGCACGTGGCGGGCGTTGAGCCACCCGGCGCGCTGCAGCTCGCCCGCCAGCTGCCGCTCGATGCCGGGGTAGAGCTCGGGGGCCTTGACCTCCAGCAGCAGCTTCTGGCGGTTGCGGTCGACGCGCTGCAGGTAGCCGCGCAGCGTGGGCACCCGCTCCCCGGCGAACCGGCGGTCGTACCAGCTGCCCGCGTCGAGCTTGCGGATCTCGGCGAGGGTGAAGTCGGCGATCTTCCAGGGGGCGCGGCCGGGGAAGCGCCGCTTGACGTCGGTCGTCCGCTCCAGGGTGGTGTCGTGCATGACGATCAGGGCACCGTCCTTGGTGCGCTGCACGTCGTTCTCCACCCAGGTGATCCCCAGGTCGGCGGCTCTGTCGACCGAGGCCAGCGTGTTCTCGGGGGCCTGCACGGGCACGCCGCGGTGGCCGATGGCGAGCGGCACGCGCGTGTGCGCGGCGGCCCGCACGGGCTCGGCCGCGCGGGCGTGGGGAGCGGCGAGGACGAGCGTGGACAGGAGGAGCAGCGTGCTGGTCACGGCGGAGACGGGGCGGGTGCGCATACGGGCTCCTCGCGGCGACTGGACACGGACGGGCACGTACAGCGGGGGCCGGGCGTCCCCGGTCCTTGGTGTACGGGATGGGCCTACCTCGGACAAGTACACGACGGGGGCGGGGGCGGGGAGCGGGAACGGCTGTTCTTCGCCGGATCGACGCCGCCCGTTCGCCCCGGGAACGGGGGCCGGACGCCGGGTGTCCGGCCGTTGTCAGTGGGGGGCCGTACCGTGGTCTCATGCGGCCCGTATCGAAGATCGAACGCAAGGTGGCGCCTTTCGAGGTCGTCAGCCCCTTCCAGCCCAGCGGTGACCAGCCGACGGCCATCGCCGAGCTGGAGCGACGTATCCGCGCAGGTGAGAAGGATGTCGTGCTCCTCGGTGCGACCGGTACCGGCAAGTCCGCGACCACCGCGTGGATGATCGAGAAGCTCCAGCGGCCGACGCTCGTCATGGCGCCGAACAAGACCCTGGCGGCCCAGCTCGCCAATGAGTTCCGCGAGCTCCTGCCCAACAACGCCGTCGAATATTTCGTCTCGTACTACGACTACTACCAGCCCGAGGCCTACGTACCGCAGTCGGACACGTACATCGAGAAGGATTCCTCCATCAATGAGGAGGTGGAGCGGCTGCGCCACTCCGCCACCAACTCCCTGCTCACGCGGCGTGACGTCGTGGTGGTGGCCTCGGTGTCCTGCATCTACGGCCTGGGCACCCCCCAGGAGTACGTCGACCGCATGGTGCCGCTGAAGGTCGGCGAGGAGATCGACCGCGACGAGCTGCTGCGCCGCTTCGTGGAGATCCAGTACACCCGCAACGACCTCGCGTTCACCCGGGGCACCTTCCGCGTCCGCGGCGACACCATCGAGATCTTCCCGGTCTACGAGGAGCTCGCGGTCCGCATCGAGATGTTCGGCGACGAGATCGAGGCGCTCTCCACGCTCCACCCGCTCACCGGCGAGGTCCTCTCCGACGACCGGGAGCTGTACGTCTTCCCCGCCAGCCACTACATCGCCGGTGCGGAGCGCATGGAGAAGGCCGTCGCGGGCATCGAGGCGGAGCTGGAGGAGACGCTCGCCCGCATGGAGAAGCAGGGCAAGCTCCTGGAGGCGCAGCGCCTGCGGATGCGCACCACGTACGACATCGAGATGATGCGCCAGATCGGCTCCTGCTCGGGCATCGAGAACTACTCCCTGCACATGGACGACCGCGAGCCCGGCTCCCCGCCCAACACCCTCCTCGACTACTTCCCGGAGGACTTCCTCCTCGTCATCGACGAGTCGCACGTCACCGTGCCCCAGATCGGTGCCATGTACGAGGGCGACGCCTCGCGCAAGCGCACGCTGGTGGAGCACGGCTTCCGGCTGCCCTCGGCCATGGACAACCGCCCGCTGAAGTGGGAGGAGTTCACCGAGCGCATCGGGCAGACGGTCTACCTCTCGGCGACCCCCGGGAAGTACGAGCTCTCGCGCTCGGACGGCTTCGTCGAGCAGATCATCCGCCCCACCGGCCTGGTCGACCCCGAGGTCGTCGTCAAGCCGACCGAGGGTCAGATCGACGACCTGGTGCACGAGATCCGCACGCGCACCGAGAAGGACGAGCGCGTCCTCGTCACCACCCTCACCAAGAAGATGGCCGAGGACCTCACGGAGTACTTCCTGGAGCTCGGCATCCAGGTCCGCTACCTGCACAGCGACGTCGACACGCTGCGCCGCGTGGAGCTG
Source organism: Streptomyces telluris (assembly GCF_024519335.1). Taxonomy (NCBI): domain Bacteria; kingdom Bacillati; phylum Actinomycetota; class Actinomycetes; order Kitasatosporales; family Streptomycetaceae; genus Streptomyces; species Streptomyces telluris. Next base: position 139,677 of record NZ_JANIID010000014.1, on the reverse strand, counting down.
CTGCGCGAGCTGCGGGCCGGCGAGTACGACGTCCTGGTCGGCATCAACCTGCTGCGCGAGGGCCTCGACCTGCCCGAGGTGTCCCTGGTCGCCATCCTGGACGCGGACAAGGAGGGGTTCCTGCGCTCGGGTACCTCCCTGATCCAGACCATCGGGCGTGCCGCGCGCAACGTCTCCGGCCAGGTCCACATGTATGCCGACAAGGTCACCCCGGCGATGGAGAAGGCCATCGACGAGACCAACCGCCGCCGGGCGAAGCAGATCGCGTACAACAAGGAGCGGGGCATCGACCCGCAGCCCCTGCGCAAGAAGATCGGCGACATCGTCGCCACCCTGGCCCGCGAGGAGATCGACACCCAGGAGCTCCTGGGCTCCGGCTACCGGGAGAAGGGCGCCAAGGGCAGGGCCCCGGTGCCCGCCGCGCCGGCCGGGAAGGCGGCGGGCAAGGGTGCCAAGGCCGCCAAGGGCAAGGCGAAGGCCGCCGTCGCGGTGACGGACCGTCCCGCCGCCGAACTGGCTCAGCAGATCGAGGACATGACCGACCGTATGCGGGCCGCGGCCGCGGAGCTGCAGTTCGAGGTCGCCGCCCGGCTGCGCGACGAGGTGAGCGAGCTGAAGAAGGAGCTGCGGCAGATGAAGGAGGCCGGGCTCGCCTGAGGTACGGGCGGGGATGTTGCAAGACCGCCACAAATCCCGTTCGGATTCGTCCGGGGTCGGGGTCCGTGCGTAGGGTCGGGGCGGAGGCCGTGCGGACGCCCGGCCCACGGGGATGAGAAACGAGAAGGGACTGCGCGTGACGGTCAACTTGTCCAAGGGTCAGGGCATCAGCCTGCAGAAGGCAGACGGAGGCACCCTGACCGCCGTGCGGATGGGGCTTGGCTGGCAGGCCGCCCCCCGCCGCGGACTGTTCGGGTCGCGCACGAGGGAGATCGACCTCGATGCCTCGGCGGTGCTCTTCGCCGGGGGTCAGCCGGTGGACGTGGTCTTCTTCCGCCACCTGGTCAGCGACGACGGCTCGGTGCGGCACACCGGTGACAACCTGGTCGGCGGCGCCGGCACGGGCGGCGACGACGAGGCCATCCTCGTCGACCTGCAGCGCGTCCCGGTGCACATCGACCAGATCGTCTTCACGGTGAACTCCTTCACCGGCCAGACGTTCTCCGAGGTGCAGAACGCCTTCTGCCGCCTGGTCGACGAGACCAACGGCCAGGAGCTCGCCCGCTACACCCTCGACGGCGGCGGCGCGTACACCGCGCAGATCATGGCGAAGGTCCACCGCTCCGGCACCGGCTGGGCGATGACCGCCATCGGCAACCCGGCCAATGGCAAGACCTTCCAGGACCTCATGCCGGCGATCCTGCCGAGCCTGTAGGCATACGCATCCTGAGAAGCATCCCGGGCCCGGCGGAGAGCGTTTCCGCCGGGCCCGCGGGCACGACGAGCGCAGCACGAGCATGAACAACGAGGGGGCGCAGCAATGACGGCCGAGCTGGTGCGGGGGCAGAACCACCCGCTGTCCGGTACCCGCCTGGAGATCCGGGTCTCGGCGGGAGGACCCGTCGTCGCGGGCGCCACGCTCGCCGGCGCGGACGGCAAGGTGGCCGGCGCCGACCGCGTCGCGCACCCCGCCTCCCACCGTCTCCCCGGCCTGGAGGTCTCCCGGCAGGCCGCGGCCGACCACCGGCTCGCCGTCGACCTGGAGGCCCTCCCCGAGGACGTGCACCGGGTCCACGTGATGCTCGCGCTGCCCACCGGGGCGGGCGGGCCCACGTCCTTCGGCGCGCTGGCCGCCCCGTTCTTCGCCGTCACCGAGCTCGACGGGGCCGAGATCGCCACCTTCACGATCACGGACCTCGGCGTGGAGTCCGCCGTCGTCGCCCTGGAGCTGTACCGCAGGCAGGGCGCCTGGAAGGTGCGCGCCGTCGGCCAGGGGTACGCGGGCGGGCTCGCCGCGATGCTGCACGACCAGGGGCTGGAGAAGGCCTTCGAGACCGCCGCGGCCATCAACGAGGCCGTCATCCGGGGCATGGCCCGCACGGTCGCACCGCCGCCCCCGCGCCCGGCAGCGGACCCCGCGCCGCAGGCCCCGGCGCCGCAGGCCCCCGCGCCCGGCGGCGGCCCCGTCGACTACCGCCACCCCCGCCGCGCCACCGCGACGCCCCCGGACCCTGCTCCGGCCGCCGCCCCGCCCGCCGGGCCGGGGCAGCCGCCCCGCCCCGTCGCGGGCGACGCCAACGGCTGGACCATGAACGAGCGGCTCTACAACCAGGTGTGGGGCATGTTCGAGGACCTGGCGCGCTCGGCCGCCGCCTACCGCAGCGCCGTCGACTTCGCGGAGTCGCGCCTGGAGCAGGAGCTGGACAAGGTCCTCTCCGACCCGGCCACCCGCGTGGGCCCCGCGGCCGACGCGGCCCGCGCCGCGGCCCGGGCCCGGCAGGCGAGCCTGGTGGAGCAGGCCCGGGCCGTCCTCGACCGCGACCTCGCCCAGCTCGCCGCCGAGGCCGAGGTCGTCGAGCACGCGCTGCCGCCGGCCTTCGCCCGCTGGGACAGCCCGGTCTGGCAGGGCTTCCAGGTGCCGCTGGAGACCCCGATGGCGCTGCGCCTGGGCGAGCTGCACCTGCCGGAGCGCACCGACCTGCGGATCCCCATGCTGGTGCGGCTGCCCCTGGAGCGCGGGCTGTGGATCGACAGCGGCCGCACCTCCGGCCTCAAGGCGTCGATCGTGGACTCCTCGGAGCTGCGCCGGCTGGCCATGGAGACGGCGGTCGCCCACGCCGCGCGGCTGCTGGCCGTGCATCCCGTCGGCGACTACACGGTGCACGTGATCGACCCGGCGGGCGCGGCCGGCGGGGCGCTCGCGCCGCTGCTGCAGTCCGGCGCGCTGAAGGAGGCTCCCGCGGCCGGTGCGCAGGGCGTCTCCGCGCTGCTGGAGCGGCTGACGCGCCGCGTCGACCTGGTGCAGATGGCCGCGCGCAGCGGCGCCGCAGACTCCCTCCCGCCGGACGTGGACACCGCGGAGCAGCTGCTGATCGTCAACGACTTCCCGCACGGCTTCGACGACCGCTCGGTCAACCAGCTGCGGTACATCGCGGACGAGGGGCCGTCCGTGGGGGTGCACCTGATGATGGTCGCCGACCGGGAGGACGCCCGGGGGCACGGGCCGGTGCTCGACCCGCTCTGGCGCGCCCTGCTGCGCATCACGCCGGTCCCCGACGACCACCTCGCCGACCCGTGGGTCGGGCACACCTGGACGTACGAGCCCTCGCTCGTGCCGGTCGGCAGCGATGTCCTGGGGCAGGTGCTGCGGAGCGTGGGCCAGGCGCGGCAGGCGTATGGCATCTAGCAGGTAAAGCGCTACTGAGCTGGGGTTTTTGGCTTTTCTTTACTCTTTCATGGGTCTTCCTGTACCGTTCTGAGGACTGCCGTACGCCCGTACGACGTACCGGAGGAACAGTGGACGTCTCCCTGACCCTGTGGGTGCTGACCATTCTCGGTCTGTGCGCCCTCGTCGCCGCCGACTTCTTCATCGGAGGCCGCAAGCCGCACGAGGTCTCCCTCAAGGAAGCCGGAGTGTGGACGGCGGTCTGGGTCGCCCTCGCCGGCCTCTTCGGCCTCGGCCTGCTGCTCTTCGGTGGCGGCCAGCCGGCCGGCGAGTTCTTCGCGGGCTTCATCACCGAGAAGTCGCTCAGCGTCGACAACCTCTTCGTCTTCGTCCTGATCATGGCGAAGTTCGCGGTCCCGCCGATATACCAGCAGCGCGTCCTGATGGTCGGCGTGCTCATCGCGCTGGTCCTGCGGGCCGGGTTCATCGGTGCGGGCGCGGCGATCATCGCCAACTTCTCCTGGGTCTTCTACATCTTCGGCGCCTTCCTCATCTGGACGGCCTGGAAGCTCATCCAGGAGGCGCGCGCCGACGAGGAGGACGAGGAGTTCGAGGAGAATCGTTTCCTCAAGCTGGTGGAGAAGCGCTTCCCCTCCACGGACCGCTACCACGGCACCAAGCTCTTCATCGTGGAGAACGGCAAGCGCCTGATGACGCCGATGCTGATCGTCATGCTGGCGATCGGCACCACCGACGTCCTCTTCGCCCTGGACTCGATCCCCGCGATCTTCGGCCTCACCCAGGACCCGTACATCGTCTTCACGGCCAACGCCTTCGCCCTCATGGGCCTGCGCCAGCTGTACTTCCTGATCGGCGGACTGCTGAAGAAGCTCGTCCACCTCTCGTACGGCCTGTCGGTCATCCTGGGCTTCATCGGCGTCAAGCTCGTCCTGCACGCCCTCCACGAGAACGGCGTGGGCGTCCCCGAGATCAGCATCCCGGTGTCCCTCGGCGTGATCTGCGCGGTGCTGGTCGTCACCACGATCACCAGCCTCCGCGCCTCCCGCAAGCAGGAGCGGGAGGCCGCTGCGGAGGCCGCGGTCGCCCCGCAGGCCGAGGGTGCCCCGGAGGGCAAGGACGAGGTCCGCGTCTGATGCAGGCCCCGCCCCTGCCGCCCGCGCTTCACCGGAGGCCGTCCCCGCTCAGGCGGGGGCGGCCTCCGCGGCTGCTCCGGGCGCCGCGGCCGGCCGGGTCTCGGGCAGCAGGGCGAAGCAGCCCAGGCTGACGAGGGCGACGGCCACGAGGTAGCCGGCGACCGCCCAGGGCGGGCCGGAGCCCTGCGCCAGCGCCGTCGCCGCGACCGGGGTGAGCCCGCCGCCCACCACTCCGGCCAGGTTGTAGCCGAACGCCGCCCCCGTGCAGCGCACCCGGGTCTCGAACAGCTCCGGGAGGTAGGCGGCCACGACGCCGACCACCGCCGCGAAGGGCACCGCCGTCACCATGAAGCCCAGCAGCATCCAGGCGGGCCGCCCGGTGTGCAGCAGGCCCATCAGCGGGGTCATCCACAGGCCCAGGCCGGCGCTCCCGGCCAGGCACAGGGAACGCCGCCCGTAACGGTCGCCCAGCACGGCGAAGAACGGGATGAGCAGGCTGGAGACGACGACGCCCGCCATGATGCAGCCGAGCATGGCCGTGCGGCCGACCTCCAGCTGCTCGGTGCCGTAGGCCAGGGCCCACGTGCTGATCGCGTAGTGGACGGCGTAGACGAGGGAGAGCCCGCCCGCGGTCAGCAGGACCGGCCGCCAGTGGCCGCGCAGGAGCTCGGCGAAGGGCAGGGCCGCCCGGGTGTCCGTGGCCTCCATCGCGCGGAACTGCGGCGTCTCCGGGAGCCGCGAGCGCAGCAGCAGGCCGGCCGCCGCCATGAGGCCCGCGCCCCAGAACGGCACCCGCCAGCCCCAGGCCAGGTAGTCCGCCTCGGAGAGCCCCGCCGACAGCACCAGGGCGAGGCCGTTGGCCAGCAGGAACCCCACCGGAGCGCCGAGCTGAGGGAAGCTGGTCCACAGGGCGCGGCGGTGCGCCGGGGCGTGCTCCCCGGTCAGCAGCACCGCCCCGCCCCACTCCCCGCCGAGCCCCAGCCCCTGCGCGAACCGCAGGGCGAGCAGGAGCAGCGGTGCGGCGATGCCGATGCTGTCGTAGGTGGGGACGAGCCCCACGGCGACCGTGGCCAGGCCCGTCAGCAGCAGGGAGGCCATGAGGACGGGCCGCCGCCCGTGCCGGTCGCCGATGTGGCCGAAGAGCACCGCGCCCAGCGGGCGGGCGAGGAAGCCGACCCCGAAGGTGCCGAAGGCGGCGAGGGTGCCGAGCAGCGGGGAGACGGTGGGGAAGTACAGCGGACCGAGGACGAGGGCCGCTGCGGTGCCGTAGACGTAGAAGTCGTAGAACTCGATGGCGGTGCCGGTCATGGCGGCGAGCGCCAGGCGTGGCATGGACGGCCGGCGCGGGGGCGGGGTGCTGTGCGGTTGCATGTACTGCCCAACAGCCAGTCGGCAGGGAGGCAACGGGCGTGCGGGGGCGCGGCGGGGGGCGCGTGGGGCCGGGAGGGCCGCAGAATATTTTTCGTCCGGATTTGCGTAGGTATGGCGATCCGGCTCGGGGAGGAGTACCTTAAGAAATGAGGCCGCCGCATCCGGAGTGATTTGGATGGACGGCCTCACTGCATGCCCGGAGGAATCCGGTGCGGGGGAGGGTCACCAGCCGCGTTCGCGCCATTCGGCGAGGTGGGGGCGCTCGGCGCCCAGCGTGGTGTCCGCGCCGTGGCCCGGGTAGACCCACGTCTCGTCCGGGAGCTGCCCGAAGAGCTTCGTCTCCACGTCGTGGAGGAGGCTTGCGAAGGCCTTCGGGTCGTCGTGGGTGTTGCCGACGCCGCCCGGGAACAGGCAGTCGCCGGTGAACACATGCGGGTGACCGTGCGGGTCGTCGTAGACCAGCGCGATGCTGCCCGGGGTGTGCCCCACCAGGTGCCGTGCGGTCAGCTCCACGCGGCCGACGCGGATGACGTCGCCGTCGGCCACGGGCACGGCGGTCGGCACGGGGATGCCCTCGGCGTCCTCCCGGCCCGCGTAGGTGGTGGCGCCGGTGGCGTCGACCACCTCCTGCAGGGCCTGCCAGTGGTCGCCGTGCCGGTGCGTGGTGACCACGGAGGCGATGCCGCTGTCCCCGATCAGGGAGAGCAGGGTGTGCGGCTCGGCGGCGGCGTCGATCAGCAACTGCTCGTCCGTCGCGCGGCAGCGCAGCAGATACGCGTTGTTGTCCATCGGCCCGACCGCGACCTTCGAGATCATCACGTCGGTCAGCTCGTGCACGTCCGCCGGTCCGCCGACCTTCACCGCTCCGCTGTACGTCATGAACCCAGCCTATTCCTTCGGGCCGTTCACAGCGGGGGGAGGGCGGGGAGCGGGGCGCCCGCGGTGTCCAGCGCCGCGCCCTTGTCGCCCCGGCCCGCGAGCCAGCCCAGGAGGTCGGCGGGCCGGCCGCTGACCGTGACCGGGGCGCCCTCGGCGGTGCCGCCCGTGTGCCAGCGCCTGCCGTCGTCGGCGACGACCGTGACGGCGGGGATCCCGGGCCGGGCCGACCAGCGGTCGGCGAGGAACGCGATCTCCCGTCCGGTGAACTCCTCCGGCAGGTCCTGCAGCTCGTAGCCGACGCCCAGGTCGACGAGGTGCAGCTCCAGCTCGATCCAGCGGCGGAAGGGGACGCGGGCGGCCTTGTCGGTCACGCCGTTGCGCATGGTGATCGTGCGGTCCCAGTCGGCGGGGACGGCGGCCTGGGCCCGCAGGCGCTCGGCGCTGTCGCGCAGGTCGGCGAGGTGCTCCGCCGGGGAGCGGCCCGCGCCCTTCTCGATGTCCTCGTCGCGGGCCTCGGCGGTCACGTACATGGGACGGCCGGCCAGGACGTTGACGAGGGCGTCCGCGTTGCGCGCGACGTGCGCCATCACGTGCCCGCGGCTCCAGCCCGGGAGCCGGGACGGGGCGGTCACGGCGGCGGCGTCGAGGGCGCCGGCAGCGCTCAGGAACCGCTCGGTCGCTTCGTGTACAGAGGCCAGGTCGCGCACGTGGTCGATCATGCGGCCGACGATAGCGCGGCCACTCGTCCGGGTGAAGGTGTCCGGCTCCGGCCGTAAATCGAATGTGCGTGCTATAGGCTCGATGAGGCATCGGATCCGACATCCGCGCGGCGACCCCCATACCCTGGGTCGGGGGTGCGCGCCCCATCGCTCCCAAGAACCACTCCCAAGAACCACTCTCAGGAACCACCCCCTTCTTCGTTCTCAAGAAAGGTGCCGACCGGCGTGGCTGACCGTCTCATCGTCCGTGGCGCTCGCGAGCACAACCTCAAGAACGTCTCGCTCGACCTCCCCCGCGACTCCCTCATCGTCTTCACGGGGCTCTCCGGCTCGGGCAAGTCGTCCCTCGCGTTCGACACGATCTTCGCCGAGGGGCAGCGCCGCTACGTCGAGTCGCTCTCCTCCTACGCCCGGCAGTTCCTCGGGCAGATGGACAAGCCCGATGTGGACTTCATCGAGGGCCTGTCCCCGGCCGTCTCCATCGACCAGAAGTCGACCTCGCGCAACCCGCGCTCGACGGTCGGCACGATCACCGAGGTCTACGACTACCTCCGGCTGCTCTTCGCCCGCATCGGCAAGCCGCACTGCCCCGAGTGCAGCCGCCCCATCACCCGCCAGTCGCCGCAGGCGATCGTGGACAAGGTGCTGGAGCTCCCCGAGGGCAGCCGCTTCCAGGTGCTCTCGCCGCTGGTGCGCGAGCGCAAGGGCGAGTTCGTCGACCTCTTCTCCGACCTGCAGACCAAGGGCTACAGCCGGGCCCGGGTGGACGGCGAGACCATCCAGCTCTCCGACCCGCCCAAGCTCAAGAAGCAGGAGAAGCACACCATCGAGGTGGTCGTCGACCGCCTCACCGTCAAGGACGGCGCCAAGCGCCGGCTGACCGACTCGGTCGAGACCGCCCTGGGCCTCGCCGGCGGCATGGTCATCCTCGACTTCGTCGACCTCCCCGAGGACGACCCCGAGCGCGAGCGGATGTACTCCGAGCACCTCTACTGCCCCTACGACGACCTGTCGTTCGAGGAGCTGGAGCCCCGCTCGTTCTCCTTCAACTCGCCCTTCGGCGCCTGCCCGGAGTGCACCGGCATCGGCACCCGCATGGAGGTCGACCCCGAGCTGATCGTCCCGGACCCGGAGAAGTCCCTGGACGAGGGCGCGATCAGCCCCTGGTCGCACGGCCACACCAAGGACTACTTCAGCCGCCTGGTCGGCGCCCTCGCCGACGCCCTCGGCTTCCGCACGGACATCCCCTGGGCCGGCCTGCCCGCGCGCGCCAAGAAGGCCCTGCTCAACGGCCACAAGACGCAGATCGAGGTGCGCTACCGCAACCGCTACGGGCGCGAGCGCGCGTACACCACCGCCTTCGAGGGCGCGGTGCCCTTCGTCAAGCGGCGCCACTCCGAGGCCGAGAGCGACGCCAGCCGCGAGCGCTTCGAGGGCTACATGCGCGAGGTGAACTGCCCCACCTGCGAGGGCACGCGCCTGAAGCCGATCGTGCTCGCCGTCACCGTCCAGGGCCGGTCCATCGCGGAGGTCTCCGCGATGTCGATCAGCGAATGCGCCGACTTCCTGCGGGACATGACGCTCACCGGCCGCGAGAAGAAGATCGCCGAGCGGGTCCTCAAGGAGGTCAACGAGCGCCTGAAGTTCCTCGTCGACGTCGGCCTGGACTACCTCTCGCTCAACCGCGCCGCGGGCACCCTCTCCGGCGGCGAGGCCCAGCGCATCCGCCTCGCCACGCAGATCGGCTCCGGCCTCGTCGGCGTGCTCTACGTGCTGGACGAGCCCTCCATCGGCCTCCACCAGCGCGACAACCACCGCCTCATCGAGACCCTCGTCCGCCTGCGCGACATGGGCAACACGCTCATCGTCGTCGAGCACGACGAGGACACCATCAAGGTCGCCGACTGGGTCGTGGACATCGGCCCCGGCGCCGGCGAGCACGGCGGCAAGGTCGTGCACAGCGGGCCCCTGAAGGAGCTCCTGCGCAACAAGGAGTCGATGACCGGGCACTACCTCTCCGGCAAGAAGGCCATCGCCATACCGGACGCCCGCCGGCCCGTCGACCCCGAGCGCCGGATCACCGTCCGCGGCGCCCGCGAGAACAACCTGCAGGACATCGACGTCTCCTTCCCGCTCGGCGTGCTCACGGCCGTCACCGGCGTCTCCGGCTCCGGCAAGTCGACCCTGGTCAACGACATCCTGTACACGCACCTCGCCCGCGAGCTCAACGGCGCCCGGGCCGTGCCCGGCCGCCACACGCGCGTCGACGGCGACGACCTGGTCGACAAGGTCGTCCACGTCGACCAGTCGCCCATCGGCCGCACCCCGCGCTCCAACCCGGCCACGTACACCGGTGTCTTCGACCACGTCCGCAAGCTCTTCGCGGAGACGATGGAGGCCAAGGTCCGCGGCTATCTGCCCGGCCGCTTCTCCTTCAACGTCAAGGGCGGCCGCTGCGAGAACTGCTCCGGCGACGGCACCATCAAGATCGAGATGAACTTCCTGCCGGACGTGTACGTGCCGTGCGAGGTCTGCCACGGCGCGCGCTACAACCGGGAGACCCTGGAGGTGCACTACAAGGGCAAGTCCATCGCCGAGGTGCTGGACATGCCCATCGAGGAGGCGCTCTCCTTCTTCGAGGCCGTGCCCACCATCGCCCGCCACCTGCGCACGCTCCACGAGGTCGGCCTCGGCTACGTCCGCCTCGGGCAGTCCGCGCCGACGCTCTCCGGCGGCGAGGCCCAGCGCGTGAAGCTCGCCAGCGAGCTGCAGAAGCGCTCCACGGGCCGCACGGTCTACGTCCTGGACGAGCCCACCACCGGCCTGCACTTCGAGGACATCAACAAGCTCATCTCGGTGCTGGCCGGCCTGGTCGACAAGGGCAACAGCGTCATCGTCATCGAGCACAACCTCGACGTGATCAAGACCGCCGACTGGGTCGTGGACATGGGCCCCGAGGGCGGCAGCGGCGGCGGCCTGGTCATCGCCGAGGGCACGCCCGAGGAGGTCGCGTCCGTGCCGTCCAGCCACACCGGCAAGTTCCTGCGGGAGCTGCTGGGGGACCGGGTGAGCGATGCGCCCGCGGTCTCCGCACCGAAGGCGCGGAAGAAGGCCGTCGCCAAGACGGCCGCGGCCAAGACGACAGCCGCCAAGAAGGCGCCGGCGAAGAAGGCCGCCGCCCGGAAGGCGTGACCGCGCCCTCCCCGGCGGAGGTCATGACGACAGCTCGGCGCCGTACGGCGGCTCCGCACCGGCCCTCGTGCAGGTGAGGGCCGCCGCGCGGGCCGCGAAGGACAGCGCCTCGCGCCAGGCGGGCCCGCCGATCCGGGCGGGCCCGTCCAGCGCGCCCGGCAGCGCCGCGAGGCGGTGCAGCAGCGCGGCGTTCACCGTGTCCCCGGCCCCGATCGTGTCGGCGACCGTCACACGGGGCGCGGGCACGGCGATCCGCTCACCGGAGCGCGTGTGGACGGCCAGCCCCTCGCCGCCGTGCGTGACCACCACCGCGGCCGGGCCGGCCGCCAGCCACTCCTCCGGGGAGCCGCCCAGCCAGCGGGCGTCCTCGGCGGAGAGCTTCAGCACCGACACGTACGGCAGCCAGGAGCGGAAGCGCGCCCGGTAGGCGTCCGCGTCGGGGATCAGCCCCGGGCGCACGTTGGGGTCGAGCAGGGTGAAGACCCCGCGCTCCGCCTCGCGCCGCAGCAGGGCCTCGTACGCGCTCGCCCCCGGCTCCAGCACCAGCGAGCAGGTGCCCAGGCACAGCGCCCGCGCGGTGCCCGGCAGCGGCCCGGGCAGCTCGAAGAGCCGGTCGGCGGTGCCCTGGGCGTGGAAGCCGTAGCCCGCGGAGCCGTCCGCGCCGATGTCGGCGACCGCCAGCGTCGTCGGCTCGGGCCCCCGCTGCACCAGCGAGGTGTCCACCCCCGCGGCCCGCAGGCCGGCCAGCAGCGCCTCCCCGAAGCCGTCCGTGGAGACCCGCGAGCAGAACGCGGCCGGCGCCCCCAGCCGCCCCAGCGCGACGGCGGTGTTGTACGGCCCGCCGCCGCGCCGCGGCAGCAGGGCCGGCAGCTCCCCGGCGGGGTCCCCGTCCGGCGCCTTGCCGTCCGGTACGAGGTCGATCAGGGCTTCTCCGGCTACGACGATCACGACGCGGGTCCTCTCTGGCCGTGGCTCCTGCGGCTCAGCCTGCCAGGCGGAGGGGCGGTCCCGGGCGCCGGGTAAGGTCGACGATCGGCAGTTCACCGTGAGTCCAGCGCTGGAGCCCCCCATGACCACCCCCTCGTGCCCGCCGAGCCCCGCCGAGCCCCCTTGCGCGTCGCGGCGCACCGTGCTGCGGGGTGCCGCGCTCGCGGGCGTCGCCGGGCTGGGTGCCGTCGCCTGCGACGGCAAGACGGGTCCCAAGGCGTCCGCCACGCCCACCGCTCCGGTGGACCTCGGCGCGGCGGACGGCGTGCCCGTCGGCCAGGCGCGGCTCTTCCGCGAGGAGCGGCTGGTCGTCGCGCAGACCGCTCCGGGCGAGTACAAGGCCTTCAGCGCGGTGTGCACGCACGCGGGCTGCGTGGCCGACAAGGTCGAGAACGGCAAGGTCCGCTGCCCCTGTCACGGCAGCGAGTTCGACGCGAACACCGGCAAGGTCCTCCAGGGCCCGGCCGGCGCCCCGCTGCCGGCCGTGCCGGTCAAGGCGGTCGGCGGCAAGCTGATCGCGGGCCCCGAAGCCTGAGCCACCGCCGGGACGCCCCGCCTCAGGACCAGTCCCAGGCGATCCCCACGATCCCCGGCCGCACGGTCTGCTCCACCAGGTGCACCATCCGGTGGCGCCCCGCGAGCGTCAGCTCCTGCTGCCCGCCGCGGGGCGCGCCCGCCGAGGTGCGGGTGAAGCGCAGGCAGTGCGCGGGCAGCTCGGAGGCGTCGAAGCGGACCTGCAGGACGTACTGCCCGCCCGCGAAGCTGAAGCCGCGCACGTACTCGCTGCTGGGCCCCGCGGTGCCGTCCTCGAAGCCGTAGCCGAAGACGTACGTGTCCCCGGCCCGCAGCCGGGTGTCGAAGAGCAGCTCCGCGACGAGCACGCCGGCCGTCGTGTGCCACCGCACCCGGCCGACGCGGCAGTTCTCGTTCGCCCGCACGGCCACCCGGCCGGGGTCGCAGCCCCGGTCCCCGTGGTGGATGGCGAGGTAGCGGTCCACGCCGTCGCGGTGGGCGCGCACGACGTGGTGGGAGTCGCGCCCCTGCAGCTCCCGGCCGGCGCCTATGCGGACCCGCTCCAGATGGCACACGGTGTGCAGGCCGCCGTCGGAGGGGGAACCCAGGTCGGCCAGGAGCCCATGCAGGGCGCGGGACTCCTCGACCAGGGAGCGGTACGAGCGCGCGGCGGGCCGCTCGGCGCCGGTGGGCGGGGAGGCCGGCTCCAGCAGCCGGGTCAGGGAGTGGGCGGGCAGCTCCAGGAGCTCCTCCAGCGCCCGCACCGCCCGGAGCGACTCCGCCCGCTGCGGCCGGCGCGCGCCCTGCTGCCAGTAGCTGAGGCTCGTCACGCCGACGTGCACGCCGCGCTGCGCGAGCCGGTGCTGCACCCGGTGCAGCGCGAGCCCCCGGGCGCTCAGCGCGGTCCGCAGCGCCACGTGGAAGGGCCCGGTGCGCAGCGCGAGGGCCAGTTCGGCCTCGGTCGCGTCGCCGTCCGCGCGTCTGCGTGCCATCCGTCCCACCCCTGCGCCTCTGTGAATATTCACCAGCGGTGAATGCGGCGGGGGCCGCCGGACCGCTGTGATCCTCATGGCCGGGCAGCGGACGTTCACATCCGGTACGCCTCGTTCACACCGTCGGCTCACCGAGCATTGAAGCCGGTTGACCATTCACTGACAACTCCCTGATGCTCCTGACCAGCGTCCGGACGCGCCTCCATCACCACCCCCCGCCTCGGGAGGAACGTCCATGTCCCGTGCATCGGCACAACTGAACAAGCCCGGAAGGGTCCGTATATGCGGCAGACGGCTGTCCACCGCAGCCGCCGTGGCCGCCGCCCTGCTCCTCGCCGTCCCCACCACGGCGTCCGCGGCAGGCGGCGACCAGCCCTCCCTGCGCGCCTCGAAGAAGCTCGGCATCACCATGCAGGCCCAGCAGAAGAGCAATTGGTGCTGGGCCGCCTCCGGCAACACCATCGCCACCTGGCTGGGGCGCAACTACACCCAGAACCAGTTCTGCAACGCCGCCTTCCGCCGCCAGATGGGCTCGGAGTGCCCCAACAACCAGGCCACGCTGGGCAATGTGCAGACCGCCCTGCAGTGGGCCGGCATCAACCCCGGTTCGTACGTGAGCGGATGGCTGCGCTACCCGACCGTGCAGAACGAGGTCAGCGCCGACAGGCCGATAGAGACGCGCATCCAGTGGTCCTCCGGCGGCGGCCACATGCACGTCATCTACGGCTACGACGACGCGAACCAGTTCGTCTACTGGGGCGACCCGTGGCCCTCCAGCAACCGCTACAACTGGGCGTCCCACAGCTGGTACGTCAACAACAACAACTTCTCCTGGACCCACTCGCTCTACCGGATCGGGGCGTGAGGTCATGACCGACCGGATGCACCAGCAGCAGTACGCCCGCAGGAACGCGGCCCGTGCGGCGGCCGCCGGCGCGCTCACCGCCGCCCTCCTCGGCCTCGCCCCCCTCGCGCACGCCGCCACGCCGGCGCCTCCCGCGGCCCCCACCGCCGCCGGAGTCTCCGCCGCGCACGAAGCGGCCGCCTCCTCCTCGACCCTCGGGACGCTGTCCCGCTTCTTCGCCCGCGACGGTGCGGTCGCCGCGGCGAAGGCGCAGCCGAGGATCGAAGGCGCCACCGTGCCCGTCTACACGCTCTCCCCGGAGTTCGTGGCGGGCAAGGACGGCGCCCCCGTCGCCACGCTCGACTACCTCGCCAGCAAGGCCGTCTCGTCCGACGGGCAGAAGGCGTCGGTGTGGACGGCGCGCACCGGCGGCGACTGGAAGGTCGTCAACATCGCCACCGGGGACGACGAGACGCGCTACGCCGCCGAGGGGGAGCGGAAGCTCGGCGGCGGCACCGTCTTCCGTGAGCCGCAGATCGACGCCTGGTACGTCCAGCGCGGCGACAAGGTCCTGCCGCTGGACGCCGACGCCGTCCGTGCCGTCGGCGCGCAGGGCACTACGCTCGACGGCTACCGCGCCCGCGTCCACAAGGCGTACGGCGACAAGCTGCCCGGCTCCGCGTACGCGAAGGACGGCCGGGCGGGCGGCTACGGCCCGCAGCAGGCCGCGCCCGCCGGGGAGCAGGCGGCCCCGGCGCCGCAGGACGGTTCCGGCCCGCTGAGCACCACCTCCGCCGCGGCCGCCGGCGGTGCGGCCCTGCTCCTCGGCGCGGGTGCGGTGGCGGCGCGGCGCAGGCTCCGGCGCCGCTGACCGCGCCCCGGGCCGGCCTCCGGGCCGGCCCCCTCCGGCTCCGTCCCCGGCAGCCACCCCCCGCCGGGGCCGGAGCCGGTCCCTCCGCAGGCGGACGCGGATTGTCACTGCCCGCAAGTAGGGTGTGTGACATGGCCGACCCCAGCAGCTACCGACCCAAGCCGGGACAGATCCCCGACTCGCCGGGGGTCTACAGGTTCCGTGACGAACACGGCCGGGTGATCTACGTCGGGAAGGCGAAGAGCCTGCGCCAGCGGCTCTCCTCGTACTTCCAGGACCTTGCCGGCCTGCACACGCGCACCCGCACGATGGTGACCACGGCCGCCTCCGTCGAGTGGACCGTGGTCTCCACCGAGGTCGAGGCGCTCCAGCTGGAGTACACCTGGATCAAGGAGTACGACCCCCGCTTCAACGTCAAGTACCGCGACGACAAGAGCTATCCCTCCCTCGCCGTGACCATGGGCGAGGAGTTCCCGCGCGTCCAGGTCATGCGCGGTCCCAAGAAGAAGGGCGTGCGCTACTTCGGCCCGTACGCCCACGCCTGGGCCATCCGCGAGACCGTCGACCTGATGCTGCGCGTCTTCCCCGTGCGCACCTGCTCCGCCGGGGTGTTCAAGCGCTCGGCCCAGATCGGCCGCCCCTGCCTGCTGGGGTACATCGGCAAGTGCTCCGCCCCCTGCGTCGGCCGCGTCAGCGCGGAGGAGCACCGCGAACTGGCCGAGGAGTTCTGCGACTTCATGGCCGGCCGCACCGGTGCCTACCTGCGCCGCCTGGAGCAGCAGATGCACGAGGCCGCCGAGGAGATGGAGTACGAGAAGGCCGCCCGCCTGCGGGACGACATAGAAGCCCTCCGGCGCGCCCTGGAGAAGAACGCCGTCGTCCTCGCCGACGCCACCGACGCCGACCTGATCGCCGTCGCCGAGGACGAGCTGGAGGCCGCGGTGCAGATCTTCCACGTGCGTGGCGGCCGGGTGCGCGGCCAGCGCGGCTGGGTGACCGACAAGGTGGAGGCCGTCGACACGGCCGGCCTCGTCGAGCACGCCCTGCAGCAGCTCTACGGGGAGGAGCGCGGCGACGCCGTGCCCAAGGAGGTCCTGGTCCCGGCCCTGCCGGAGCCGGTCGAGCCCGTCGCCCAGTGGCTGGGCGAGCGCCGCGGCTCCCGGGTCGACCTGCGCATCCCCCAGCGCGGCGACAAGAAGGACCTGATGGCCACGGTCCAGCGCAACGCCCAGCAGGCCCTCGTCCTGCACAAGACCAAGCGCGCCTCCGACCTGACCACCCGCTCCCGGGCGCTGGAGGAGATCGCCGAGGCCCTGGAGCTGGATTCGGCGCCGCTGCGCATCGAGTGCTTCGACATCTCCCACCTCCAGGGCCAGGACGTGGTGGCGTCGATGGTCGTCTTCGAGGACGGCCTGGCGCGCAAGAGCGAGTACCGCCGCTTCCAGATCAAGTCGTTCGAGGGCCAGGACGACGTCCGGTCGATGCACGAGGTGATCGGCCGCAGGTTCCGCCGCTATCTGCAGGAGAAGCAGAAGGCGGGGGAGTGGTCCGAGGAGAACGCGGTCGAGGAGGAGAACGGCCGCACCGAGGAGGGGCGCGCCGTGGACGTCCTCGCCGGGGACGTCCGCGCGGGGGAGGCCCGCACCGAGGACGGGCGCCCCAAGCGCTTCGCCTACCCGCCGCAGCTCGTCGTCGTCGACGGCGGGCAGCCGCAGGTGGCGGCCGCCCGGAGGGCGCTGGACGAGCTCGGCATCGAGGACGTGGCGGTCTGCGGCCTGGCCAAGCGCCTGGAGGAGGTCTGGCTGCCCGGCGAGGACGACCCCGTCGTGCTGCCCCGCACCAGCGAGGGCCTCTACCTCCTGCAGCGCGTGCGCGACGAGGCCCACCGCTTCGCCATCGCCTACCAGCGCAGCAAACGCACCAGGACGCTGCGGGCCGGGCCGCTCGACGAGGTCCCCGGCCTGGGCGAGACCCGCAAGAAGGCGCTGCTCAGGCACTTCGGCTCGGTCAAGCGGCTGCGCGCCGCCACGGTCGAGCAGATCTGCGAGACGCCGGGCATCGGCCGCAAGACCGCGGAGACGATCGCCGCCGCGCTCGCGGCGGCCGCCCCGCCCGCCCCCGCCGTGAACACGGCCACAGGCGAGATCATGGAAGAGGCGGGGGAATGATGGGGCACGCAGTATGGAAGACGGGGCCGCACCCGCGGCACCGTCGGTGAGACGGGGGTAGGCAGTATGACCGGGACCGAGCGAGACGGAGCACAGGTGAGTACGGGCACGACGGCGGATGCGACCGGCGAGGGCACGGCCATCCCCGAACTGGTGATCATCTCCGGCATGTCGGGGGCGGGCCGCAGCACCGCCGCCAAGTGTCTGGAGGACCTCGGCTGGTTCGTCGTGGACAACCTGCCGCCCGCCCTGATCCCCACCATGGTGGACCTCGGCGCCCGCTCCCAGGGCAACGTGGCCAGGATCGCCGTGGTCGTGGACGTGCGCGGCCGGCGCTTCTTCGACAACCTCCGCGAGTCCCTGGCCGACCTGGCCGCCAAGAAGGTCAAGCGGCGCGTGATCTTCCTGGAGGCCTCCGACGACGCCCTGGTGCGCCGCTTCGAGTCCGTGCGCCGCCCGCACCCCCTCCAGGGCTCCGGGCGCATCGTCGACGGCATCGCCGCCGAGCGGGACCTGCTGCGCGAGCTGCGCGGCGACGCCGACCTGGTGATCGACACCTCCAGCCTCAACGTCCACGAGCTGCGCGCCAAGATGGACGCCCAGTTCGCCGGCGAGGAGGAGCCGGAGCTGCGGGCCACCGTCATGTCCTTCGGCTACAAGTACGGCCTGCCCGTCGACGCCGACCTCGTGGTGGACTGCCGCTTCCTGCCCAACCCGCACTGGGTGCCGGAGCTGCGCCCCTTCACGGGCCTCAACGAGGAGGTCTCGGGCTACGTCTTCAACCAGCCCGGCGCCAAGGAGTTCCTCGACCGCTACACCGAGCTCCTCCAGCTCATCGCCGCGGGCTACCGCCGCGAGGGCAAGCGCTACGTGACCATCGCGGTCGGCTGCACCGGCGGCAAGCACCGCTCCGTCGCCATGTCCGAGAAGCTCGCCCACCGCCTGGTCTCCGAGGGTGTGGAGACCGTCGTCGTGCACCGGGACATGGGGCGCGAGTGACCGGCCGCACGTCCCGGCTCCGCCGGGTGCGCCGCCTCGTCCCCGGACGGGCCACCCGGGGGCCCGAGGGTCGTGCGAAGCGCGGCGCCCAGCCCAAGGTCGTCGCCCTCGGCGGCGGCCACGGCCTGTCCGCCTCGCTCACCGCCCTGCGCCGGATCACCGGCGACCTCACCGCCGTCGTCACCGTCGCCGACGACGGCGGCTCCAGCGGCCGGCTCCGCGACGAGCTGGGCGTCCTGCCCCCCGGTGACCTGCGCAAGGCCCTCGCGGCCCTGTGCGGCGACGACGACTGGGGCCAGACCTGGGCCCGGGTGATCAAGCACCGCTTCACCAGCGAGGGCGATCTGCACGACCACGCCGTCGGCAATCTGCTGATCGTCGCCCTGTGGGAGCAGCTCGGCGACCCCGTGCAGGCCCTCGACCTGGTCGGCAAGCTGCTGGGCGCGCACGGCCGGGTGCTGCCCATGTCCGCCGTGCCGCTGGAGCTGCAGGCCCTCGTGCGGGGGCACGACCCCGCCGAGCCCGGCGCCCTCAGCACCGTCCGCGGCCAGGCCACGGTGGCGCTGACCCCGGGCGAGGTGCAGTCCGTGCACGTCGTGCCGGAGGATCCGCCCGCCGTGCCGGAGGCGGTCGCCGCCGTCCTCGACGCGGACTGGGTGGTGCTCGGCCCCGGCTCCTGGTTCTCCTCCGTCATCCCGCACCTGCTCGTCCCCGAGCTGCTGGAAGCCCTGCAGGAGACCAAGGCCCGCCGGGTGCTGTCGTTGAATCTCGCACCACAACCGGGTGAAACCGATGGCTTCTCCCCGCAGCGTCATTTGGAGGTTTTGGCCCGACACGCCCCTAAACTCGCCCTGGACGTGGTGCTGGCCGACGAGGCCGCCGTGCCCGACCGCGAGAGCCTCACCGATGCCGCGAAGCGGCTCGGGGCCGCGGTCGAGCTGGCGCCGGTCGCCGCGCCCGACGGCTCCCCGACCCATGACCCGGAGCTGTTGGCCGCCGCGTACGACCGTATTTTTCGGATGCATGGAAGGATCGGCCCATGGCGATGACGGCAGCGGTGAAGGATGAAATCTCCCGGCTCCCCGTCACCCGCACCTGCTGCCGGAAAGCGGAGGTCTCGGCGATCCTGCGGTTCGCGGGCGGTCTGCACCTGGTCAGCGGGCGCATCGTGATCGAGGCGGAGCTGGACACCGGGATCGCCGCCCGGCGGCTGCGCAAGGACATCCTGGAGATCTTCGGACACGCCTCCGACCTGGTGGTGATGGCCCCCGGCGGGCTGCGCCGCGGCAGCCGGTACGTGGTGCGGGTGGTCGCGGGTGGTGACCAGCTGGCGCGCCAGACCGGCCTGGTCGACGGCCGCGGCCGGCCGATCCGCGGGCTGCCCCCGCAGGTCGTCTCCGGGGCCACCTGCGACGCGGAGGCCGCCTGGCGGGGCGCCTTCCTCGCCCACGGCTCGCTCACCGAGCCCGGCCGCTCCTCCTCCCTGGAGGTGACCTGCCCCGGGCCCGAGGCGGCGCTGGCGCTGGTCGGCGCGGCTCGCCGGCTGCAGATCGCGGCCAAGGCGCGCGAGGTGCGCGGCGTCGACCGCGTGGTCGTCCGCGACGGCGATGCGATCGGCGCCCTGCTGACCCGCCTGGGCGCGCACGAGTCCGTGCTGGCCTGGGAGGAGCGCCGGATGCGCCGCGAGGTGCGGGCCACGGCCAACCGCCTCGCCAACTTCGACGACGCCAACCTGCGCCGCTCGGCCCGGGCCGCCGTCGCGGCGGGCGCCCGGGTGCAGCGGGCCCTGGAGATCCTCGGCGAGGAGGTGCCCGAGCACCTCGCGGCCGCCGGCCGGCTGCGCATGGAGCACAAGCAGGCCTCCCTGGAGGAGCTGGGCGCCCTGGCCGACCCGCCGCTGACCAAGGACGCCGTCGCCGGCCGCATCCGGCGCCTGCTCGCCATGGCCGACAAGCGCGCCCAGGACCTCGGCATCCCCGGCACCGAATCCAACCTCTCGGACCTTTCGGACCTCTCGGAGGAGATGGCGGAGGGCATGGCGGGCTGACGCCCCGCACACCGGTACATCGAGCCACCCCGCGCCGTGCAGGGCGCCGGAGTGGCTCTTTCTGCATCATTGACATGATCATGCAGTCTCTCCACTCTGGCGTCCGTGCACTGACGTGGCAGACAACAGCAAGGGGGGCTCATGAGACGCAGGGCGAGATCAGTCCTCGCGGCGGTTTCGCTGCTCTTGGGCGGGGTGGCCGCGGCACCCTTCGCCCACGCACAACCCGGCGCCGCGGCGGCGGCGCGGGACGGCGACGGCGCACCGGCCGTCTGGACCGCCCGCATCACCGCCGGCCAGGTGCCGCTGCTCCTCGCGGCCGGCGTCGACGGCCACGAGCTGGCCGAGCGCCCGACCGGGACCAAGGCCGCCGCGGTCGAGCTCCACCTGACCGGCGAACAGGCCCGCGAGCTGCGCGACCGGGGAGTCGACCTCACCGAGAAGCGGATACCGCAGCGGACCAAGGAACGCCTCAGGGCCGCGGGCGACGGCGTCTTCCGCCCGTACAGCGGCAAGAACGGCCTCCGGCAGGAGCTCCTGGACACCGCGAAGGCCCACCCCGGCCTCACCAAGGTCGTGAGCATCGGCAAGACCGTCCGCGGCCAGGACATCCTCGCCCTGAAGCTGAGCAAGGACGCCCGCACCGCGCCCGACGGCCGCAAGCCCGCCGTGCTGTACATGTCCAACCAGCACGCCCGGGAGTGGATCACCCCGGAGATGACCCGGCGGCTGCTCC
Organism: Streptomyces telluris; assembly: GCF_024519335.1. Classification (NCBI taxonomy): domain Bacteria; kingdom Bacillati; phylum Actinomycetota; class Actinomycetes; order Kitasatosporales; family Streptomycetaceae; genus Streptomyces; species Streptomyces telluris. Next base: position 118,883 of record NZ_JANIID010000014.1, on the reverse strand, counting down.
ACCACTACCTCGACGCCTACGGCAAGGACGCCCGCGTCACCGACGTCGTGGACCGCGCCGAACTGTGGTTCGTCCCGTCCGCCAACCCCGACGGCTACGACTACACCTTCCAGAGCCCGGACACCCGCCTGTGGCGCAAGAACCTGCGCGACAACAACGGCGACGGGAAGATCACCCCGGGCGACGGCGTCGACCTCAACCGCAACTTCCCCTTCAAGTGGGGCTACGACAACGAGGGTTCCTCGCCGCGCCCGGGCTCCGAGACCTATCGCGGCACGGCCCCCGCCTCCGAGCCGGAGACGCAGGCGATCGACGCCTTCGAGAAGGCGCACCGCTTCAGCTACGCCGTCAACTACCACTCGGCCGCCGAGCTGCTGCTCTACGGCGTCGGCTGGCAGGTCGCCACGCCCACCCCGGACGACGTCCTCTACAAGGCGCTGGCCGGCACGCCGGAGAAGCCCGCGGTCCCGGGCTACCACCCGCAGCTCTCCTCCGAGCTCTACACGACCAACGGCGAGGCCGACGGGCATGCGGCGAACGTCAACGGGACGATGATGTTCACCCCCGAGATGTCGACCTGCCGCACCGCGTCGAAGGCCGACCCGGACGACCGCTGGAACCCGGACGACTGCCCCTCGTCCTTCAGCTTCCCCGACGACGAGAAGCTGATCCAGCAGGAGTTCGTCAAGAACGTCCCCTTCGCGCTGTCCGTCGCCGAGACCGCCGTCAACCGCGAAGGCGCCGACCGGCCCCGCTCCGTCGTGGGCCTGTCCGCCCCCGACTTCACCCCCGACGCCTTCACCACCTCCTACGCGCTCGGCGACGAGCAGGAGGTCTCCGTCACCGCCCGCAGGAGCCTGCGCGACCTGCGCCTCAACTACCGCATCGACGGCGGGCGTACGCACACCGCCCCGCTGGAGGAGTGGAAGGGCGGCGACCGCTACGGCGGGCAGGACAGCATCCGCTTCGCCGAGTACCGCGCCTACGTCGAGGGCGCCGAGCCCGGCTCCGGCGTCCGGGTCTGGTACACCGGCCGGACGCGCGACGGCAGGGCCGCCGCCAGCGAACCCTTCACCTACACCGTGGCGGACCGCCCCGAGGCCGACACCCTGGTGATCGCCGACGAGGGCGGGCCCGGAGCCGCCCGGCACACCGCCGCCTACACCGCGGCGCTGGCCTCGGCCGGCCGTGACGCCGCCGTGTGGGACGTGGCCACGCAGGGCGCTCCGCACGCGCTCGGCGTGCTGGGCCACTTCAAGAGCGTCGTGTGGTACTCCGCCGGCAACCGGCCCGGCGGGGCCACGCTGACGGCCGTGCGGGACTTCGTCAACGAGGGCGGCAAGCTCGTCGCCGCGGGCAGGCAGGCGGGCGGCTACGGCGTCGTCGGCCCCGCCGAGACGAACGACTTCAGCCAGTACTACCTGGGCGCGGGCAGCCGCCTGCAGCACCCCGCCCCGGCACGTTTCACCGGCTCCGGCGCGCTCGCCGGCGTCAGCGTGCGCCTCGGCGACGCCCCCGGGGACAAGCTGGACGCCGCGGGCTCGTTCGCCCCCGTCTCCGACGAGCTGCCGCCGGCCGGCTTCCCGCAGTTCCGCAGCGCGGCCGCGGGCGACTACACGGCGGCGGGCGGGGCGGCCGCGGGGCACCCGGACGGCGCAACGGGCGCCCGCTGCACCGAACCGGACGTCACGCTCCGTGACAGCACTTGCGCCGCGGCGGCGGACGCGCGCCGGGCGGCGGCCGTCTCGACGGCCGGCACGGTGCTCCTGGGCTTCGGTCTGCAGCACGTCCCGGACCCCGCCGAAAGGTCCGCGCTCATTAGTGCAGCCCTGCGCTCTGTCAAGGGGTGAAGCCGCTTCAGAGGCCCAGTGACGCCAATGTCACGTCCCCCCCTTCTTAGAGGTAGGGTCGGGGTTGGTCGGGGACATCCCAAAACAGCCCGCCGGCGGACAGTCCGGCACACCAACGAGGAGATCGGTTCGTGACGATCCGCGTAGGCATCAACGGCTTTGGCCGTATCGGTCGTAACTACTTCCGCGCGCTCCTGGAGCAGGGTGCGGACATTCAGGTAGTCGGTGTCAACGACCTGACCGACAACGCCACCCTGGTGCACCTGCTGAAGTACGACAGCATCCTCGGTCGCCTCAAGCAGGACGTCAGCCACACCGACGACACGATCACTGTCGGCGACATGACGTTCAAGACGATGGCCGAGCGCGACCCGGCGAACCTCCCCTGGGGCGAGCTCGGCGCCGACATCGTCATCGAGTCCACGGGCATCTTCACCAAGCGCGAGGACGCCGCCAAGCACCTCGCCGCCGGCGCGAAGAAGGTCCTCATCTCGGCTCCGGCCAAGAACGAGGACATCACCATCGTGATGGGCGTCAACCAGGACAAGTACGACGCGGCCAACCACGACGTCATCTCCAACGCCTCCTGCACCACCAACTGCGTGGCGCCGATGGCCAAGGTCCTCGACGAGACCTTCGGCATCGTCAAGGGCATGATGACGACGGTCCACGCGTACACCAACGACCAGCGCATCCTGGACTTCCCGCACTCCGACCTGCGTCGCGCCCGCGCCGCCGCGGAGAACATCATCCCGACCTCGACGGGTGCCGCCAAGGCCACCGCCCTGGTCCTCCCGCAGCTGAAGGGCAAGCTGGACGGCATCGCCATGCGCGTCCCGGTCCCGACCGGCTCGGTCACCGACCTCGTCCTGGAGCTCGACCGCGAGACCACCAAGGAAGAGATCAACGCCGCCTTCCAGAAGGCCGCCGAGGGCCAGCTCAAGGGCATCCTCGAGTACACCGAGGACCCGATCGTCTCCTCGGACATCGTCAACTGGCCGGCCTCCTGCACCTTCGACTCGCAGCTGACGATGGTCCAGGGCAAGCAGGTCAAGGTCGTCGGCTGGTACGACAACGAGTGGGGCTACTCCAACCGCCTGGTGGACCTGACCGTCTTCGTCGGCGGCCAGCTCTGATCTCTCTGCCCGCTGGTCGTACGATCACAGGCATCGGGATGTAGGGGACGGGGCTCGTACGACGCGATGACGCGTCGTACGAGCCCCGTCTCATGACTGTCCCCCAGCTACCGCTGGGAGGGGCCCCCACCCGACTGGACGGGGAGCTCCCACCTACGGACGTACCGGAGTCACCGCATGAAGACGATCGACGAACTCATCCAGGACGGCGTCGAGGGCAAGCGGATCTTCGTCCGCGCCGACCTCAACGTGCCGCTCGCCGGCACCACCATCACGGACGACGGCCGCATCCGCGCCGTCGCCCCGACGATTGCCAAGCTCGCCGCCGCGGGCGCCAAGGTGATCGTCGCCTCCCACCTGGGCCGTCCCAAGGGCGCCCCGGACCCCCAGTTCTCCCTCGCCCCCGCCGCCGCGCGGCTCGGCGAGATCCTGGGCAAGCAGGTCTCGTTCGCCACCGACACGGTCGGCGACAGCGCGAAGGCCACCGTCGCCGCACTGGCGAACGGCGAGGTCACGCTGCTGGAGAACCTCCGCTTCAACGCGGGCGAGACCAGCAAGGACGACGCGGAGCGCGGCGCGTTCGCCGACGCCCTCGCGTCCCTGGCCGACCTGTACGTGGGCGACGGCTTCGGTGCCGTGCACCGCAAGCACGCCTCGGTCTTCGACCTCCCGGCGCGCCTGCCGCACGCCGCCGGCGACCTGATCGCCACCGAGGTCGGCGTCCTGAAGAAGCTCACCGAGGACGTCGCGCGCCCCTACGTGGTGGTGCTCGGCGGCGCCAAGGTCTCCGACAAGCTGGGCGTCATCGACAACCTGCTGGAGAAGGCCGACCGCATCCTCATCGGCGGCGGCATGTCGTACACCTTCCTCAAGGCCAAGGGCCACGAGGTCGGCATCTCGCTGCTGCAGGAGGACCAGATCCCGGTCTGCCTGGAGTACCTGGCCCGTGCCGAGAAGCGCGGCGTGGAGTTCGTCCTCCCCGTCGACGTCCTGGTCTCGGCCGACTTCCCGGACCTGAAGACCAAGGCCCCGGCCAACCCGGAGCTCGTCGCCTCGGACGCCATCCCGGCGGACAAGGAGGGCCTGGACATCGGCCCGAAGACGCGCGAGCTCTACGCCTCGAAGCTCGCCGACGCCGGCACCGTCTTCTGGAACGGCCCGATGGGCGTCTTCGAGCACCCCGACTACGCCAACGGCACCAAGGCCGTTGCCCAGGGCCTGCTGGACTGCGACGGCTTCACCGTCGTGGGCGGCGGCGACTCGGCCGCGGCCGTGCGCACCCTGGGCTTCGACGAGAATGCTTTCGGCCACATTTCGACCGGCGGCGGCGCCAGCCTCGAGTACCTCGAGGGCAAGACGCTCCCCGGCCTCGCCGCACTGGAGGACTGAACCACTGTGAGTGCACGTACCCCGCTGATGGCGGGCAACTGGAAGATGAACCTCAACCACCTCGAGGCCATCGCGCACGTCCAGAAGCTCGCCTTCGCGCTCGCCGACAAGGACTACGAGGGCACCGAGGTCGCCGTCCTGGTGCCCTTCACCGACCTCCGCTCGGTGCAGACGCTGGTCGACGGCGACAAGCTGAAGATCAAGTACGGCGCCCAGGACGTCTCGGCGTTCGACTCCGGCGCGTACACCGGTGAGATCTCCGGCGCCATGCTCGCCAAGCTCAAGTGCACCTACGTGGCGATCGGGCACTCCGAGCGCCGCCAGTACCACGGCGAGACCGACGAGATCTGCAACGCCAAGGTCAAGGCCGCCTACCGGCACGGGCTCACCCCGATCCTGTGCGTCGGCGAGGGCCTGGACGTCCGCAAGGCCGGCGGCCAGGTCGCGCACAGCCTCGCGCAGCTCGACGGCGCCCTGAAGGACGTCCCGGCCGAGCAGGCGGAGAGCATCGTCGTCGCCTACGAGCCCGTGTGGGCCATCGGCACCGGCGAGGTCGCCACGCCCGAGGACGCCCAGGAGGTCTGCGGTGCCCTCCGCGGCCGCCTCGCCGAGCTCTACGGCCGTGAGGTCGCCGACAAGATCCGCATCCAGTACGGCGGCTCCGTCAAGTCCGGCAACATCGCCGCGATCATGGCGCAGCCCGACGTCGACGGCGCGCTGATCGGCGGCGCCGCGCTGGACGTGGACGACTTCGTCAAGATCGTTCGCTTCCGCGACCAGTAGCAGCGCTATGACGAGGACTGCTCCTCGTCGTACCCTGTCGGGGCCGGGACCGGCGTTTTCGCGCCGCCCCGGCCCTCACCATCGACGTCCGAGAGAGTTGGTCCAGCCGTGGTCATGGGGTTCTCGATCGCCCTCATCATCTTCAGCGTGCTGATGATGATGCTGGTGCTCATGCACAAGGGGAAGGGCGGCGGCCTGTCCGATATGTTCGGCGGCGGCATGCAGTCCTCCGTCGGCGGGTCCTCCGTCGCCGAGCGGAACCTCGACCGCATCACCGTGGTCATCGGTCTGCTCTGGTTCGCGTGCATCGTCGCGCTCGGCCTGCTGATGAAGCTCGATAGCTGACGTACCGTCGTGAACGCGGCCTATCATTGGGTCGCGTCCTCACGGCCGGGCTGTAACTCCTGCCACTGGACGCGCGTTGGGCCTTACGTAGACTGGGGCGCCCGCAGCGGAACCATCGGTTCAGATGATCCGCAGCACCATTACGCAGGGAGTTACGACCGTGGCAAGTGGCAACGCGATCCGGGGAAGCCGGGTCGGAGCGGGGCCGATGGGTGAGGCCGAGCGGGGCGAGTCCGCGCCGCGCCTCCGCATCTCCTTCTGGTGCTCTAACGGGCACGAGACGCAGCCGAGCTTCGCCAGCGACGCACAGGTACCGGACACCTGGGACTGCCCGCGCTGCGGCTTCCCGGCCGGCCAGGACCGGGACAATCCGCCGGACCCGCCGCGCACCGAGCCGTACAAGACGCATCTCGCGTACGTCCGGGAACGGCGCAGCGACGCCGACGGCGAAGCCATCCTCGCGGAGGCGCTCGCCAAGCTCCGCGGAGAGATCTGACACGCGGCGACATCTCAAGGAAGCGGCACCCCTCGTGGGTGCCGTTTCGTCTTGCGCTCGAACCGACCGCAGATCAATTAGGTTGGAGGGCGGCGGGGCAGTTACGAGAATGAATGGGCTGATGTCCGAGATGAACGCAGAGGACCGCACCAGGCTGGACCGGACCCCGGAGTGGAACGCTCTGGCCAAGCACCGGGACGAACTGGGGGAGGTGCAGCTGCGCGAGCTCTTCGCGGACGATCCGCGACGCGCCGAGAAGTACGCGCTCACCGTCGGCGACCTCCATCTGGACTACTCCAAGCACCTCGTCACGGACGAGACCCTGCGCCTGCTGCGCGAGCTGGCGGCCGCCGCGGACGTGGCCGGGCTGCGCGACGCCATGTTCCGCGGCGAGAAGATCAACACCACCGAGGGCCGCGCGGTGCTGCACACCGCGCTGCGCGCCCCGGAGTCCGCCGTCGTCAAGGTCGACGGCGAGAACGTGGTCCCGGCGGTCCACGCCGTGCTGCGCAAGATGCAGGTCTTCACCGACCGCGTGCGCAGCGGCGACTGGAAGGGCCACACCGGAAAGCCCGTCAAGAACGTCGTCAACATCGGCATCGGCGGCTCCGACCTCGGTCCGGCGATGGCCTACGAGGCACTGCGCGCCTACACCGCCCGCGACCTGACGTTCCGTTTCGTCTCCAACGTGGACGGCGCGGACCTGCACGAGGCCGTGCGCGACCTGGACGCCGCCGAGACGCTCTTCATCGTCGCCTCCAAGACCTTCACGACGGTCGAGACCATCACCAACGCCACCTCCGCGCGCAACTGGCTCCTGGACCGCCTGGGCGCCGGCGAGGAGGCCGTCGCCAAGCACTTCGTGGCCCTGTCGACGAACGAGGAGAAGGTCTCCGAGTTCGGCATCGACACGGCCAACATGTTCGAGTTCTGGGACTGGGTCGGCGGCCGCTACTCCTACGACTCGGCCATCGGGCTCTCCCTGATGCTCGCCGTCGGCCCGGACCACTTCCGCGAGATGCTCGCCGGCTTCCACCTCGTCGACGAGCACTTCCGCACCGCCCCGCCGGAGGAGAACGCACCGCTGCTCCTCGGCCTCCTCGGCATCTGGTACGGCAACTTCCACGACGCGCAGTCGCACGCCGTGCTGCCCTACAGCCACTACCTGTCGAAGTTCGCGGCCTACCTGCAGCAGCTGGACATGGAGTCCAACGGCAAGTCCGTCGACCGCGAGGGACGGCCCGTCAACTGGCAGACCGGGCCCGTCGTGTGGGGCACGCCCGGCACCAACGGCCAGCACGCGTATTACCAGTTGATCCACCAGGGCACGAAGCTGATCCCCGCGGACCTCATCGGCTTCGCCAAGCCCGTCGACGACCTGGAGCCGGGGCTGGTGGCCCAGCACGACCTGCTGATGGCGAACCTGTTCGCCCAGGGGCAGGCGCTGGCCTTCGGCAAGACGCCGGAGGAGGTCGCGGCGGAGGGCGTGCCGGCCGAGCTCGTCGCGCACAAGACCTTCCGGGGCAACCGCCCCACCACCACGATCCTCGCGGGCGAGCTGACGCCGTCCGTGCTCGGTCAGCTCATCGCGCTGTACGAGCACAAGGTCTTCGTCCAGGGCGCGATCTGGAACATCGACTCCTTCGACCAGTGGGGCGTCGAGCTCGGCAAGGTCCTCGCGAAGCGGGTGGAGCCGGCGCTCACGTCCGGTGCGGAGGTTCCGGGGCTGGACGCGTCGACGGCGGCGCTGGTTTCGCGTTACCGCGAGCTGCGGGGCCGCTAGGCGCGGGGCCGCTGGGCGCGTAGCCCGGCGGTGCCTGCCCCCAAGACAACGGCCCGGCCCCCCGAACAGGCAGGGAGCCGGGCCGTTGTCATGCGGACCGTCAGGGTGAAGCCGGGGGGTACAGCCCCCGCGGCAGGCGGGACGCCGCCGTCGCGTCGAGCAGCCACAGCGTGCGGCTGCGTCCGTACGCCCCGGCGGCCGGCGCCTGGATCTCGCCCGCACCGCTCAGCGCGAGCGCAACCGCGTTGGCCTTGTCCTCGCCCGCGGCGAGGAGCCAGACCTCCCGGGCCGCCCGGATCGCCGGCAGCGTCAGGGAGACGCGGGTCGGCGGCGGCTTCGGCGCGCCGTGGACGCCCACGACCGTGCGCTCGGTCTCCCGGACGCCCGGGAGCTCGGGGAAGAGCGAGGCGACGTGGGTGTCCGGGCCGACGCCCAGCAGGAGGACGTCGAAGGACGGCACGGGACCGTGGTCCTCCGGGCGCGCGGCCGCGGCCAGCTCCGCCGCGTAGGCCTCGGCCGCCGCGTCCGCGTCGTCGTGCCTCCCGTCCGCCGCGGGCATGTAGTGCACCCGCGCCGGGTCGAGGTCCACGGCGTCCAGCAGGGCCTCGCGGGCCTGCGTGGCGTTGCGCTCGGGGTCGCCCTCGGGCAGGAAGCGCTCGTCCCCCCACCACAGGTCGAGCCGGGACCAGTCGACCGCGTCCCGGGCGGGCGCGGCGGCGAGGGCCGCGAGCAGCCCGTTGCCGTTGCGCCCGCCGGTGAGGACGACGGAGGCCGAGCCGCGGGCGGACTGGGCGTCCACGATCTTCGTGATCAGCCGGGCCGCCGCGGCGCGGGCCATCAACTCCTTGTCCCGGTGGACGACAATCTGCGGGGTGCTCACTTGCCGGCCGCCTTCTTGCCGCCGGTCTTCTTGGCGGCGGCCGGAGCGGACTTCTCCCCGGCCTCCGGCGCCTCGGAGGCGGCCGGCGCATCGGCGGCGGCCGGCGCATCGGCGGCGGCCGGAGCCTCGGCGGCCTCGGCGGCCGGGGCCTTCGCGGCCGGCGCCGTGGCCGGCGCGTCGTTCAGCCGGTCCACGCCGTACTTCAGCGCCGCCTCGTAGATGTCGTCCGGGTCGAGCCGCCGCAGCTCCTCCGCGAGGAGCTCCGCCGTCTCGCGCCGCTGGAGCGCGACGGCGCGGTCGGGCTGGCCGGGCATGGAGAGCGTGGCCAGGGAGCCGTCCGGGCGGTCCAGGACGACGGGGCCGTTCTTGGTCTCCAGGCGGACGGCGGTGAGGCCGGGGCCGTCGGAGACGGTGCGCCGTACCGGGACGCCGAGGCGGTCGGCGAGCCAGAGGGCGAGGAGTTCGGCGCTGGGGTTGTAGCCCTCGCCCTCGACCTCCGCGGAGACGACGTCGGCGTGCTGCTGGTCCAGGGCGGCCGCGAGCATGGAGCGCCACGGCGTGATCCTGGCCCAGGCGAGGTCGGTGTCGCCGGGCGTGTAGTGCGCCGAGCGGGCCGCGATCTCCTTGACCGGGTCCTCGGCGGCGTACGCGTCGGTGACGCGGCGCTGGCCGAGCGCGCCCAGCGGGTCCTTGTCGGGGGCGACCGGGGAGCCGACCGGCCACCAGACCACCACGGGGGCGTCGGGCAGCAGCAGCGGCAGGACGACCGACTGGGCGTGGTCTATCACCTCGCCGTACAGCCGCAGCACGACGGTCTCGCCGGTGCCCGCGGAGGTGCCGACCCGGACCTCGGCGTCGAGGCGGGCCTTGGCGCGGTCGCGCGGGGAGCGGCTGACGCGCTTGATGACGACGAGCTTGCGCGAGGGGTGCTCGCGGGACGCCTCGTTGGCGGCCTTGAGCGCGTCGTAGGCGTGCTCCTCGTCGGTGACGATGACCAGGGTGAGGACCATGCCGATGGCGGGGGTGCCGATGGCGCGGCGGCCCTGGACCAGCGCGTTGTTGATCTTGCTGGAGGTGGTGTCCGTAAGGTCGATCTTCATGGCCGGCGCCAGCTCCGTCCGTCTCGTGCGAGCATCTCGTCCGCCTCGACCGGGCCCCAGGTGCCGGCCGGGTAGGACGCGGGCTTGCCGTTGCTCTCCCAGTACTGCTCGATCGGGTCGAGGATCTGCCAGGAGAGCTCGACCTCCTTCAGGCGCGGGAAGAGGTTGGCGTCGCCCAGCAGCACATCGAGGATGAGCCGCTCGTAGGCCTCGGGGCTGGACTCGGTGAAGGACTCGCCGTAGGCGAAGTCCATCGAGACGTCCCGGACCTCCATCTGGGTGCCGGGCACCTTGGAGCCGAACCGCAGGGTGACGCCCTCGTCCGGCTGCACCCGGATGACCAGGGCGTTCTGCCCCAGCTCCTCGGTCGCGGTGTGGTCGAAGGGGGAGTGCGGGGCGCGCTGGAAGACGACCGCGATCTCGGTGACGCGGCGGCCCAGGCGCTTGCCGGTGCGCAGGTAGAAGGGGACGCCCGCCCAGCGGCGGTTGTCGATCTCCAGCTTGATCGCGGCGTAGGTGTCGGTCTTGGAGTTGGGGTCGATGCCCTCCTCCTCCAGGTAGCCGACGACCTCTTCGCCGCCCTGCCAGCCGTGCGCGTACTGGCCGCGGACGGTCTCCTTGCCGAGGTCCTTGGGCAGCCGCACGGCGCCCAGCACCTTGGTCTTCTCGGCGACCAGCGCGTCCGCGTCGAAGGAGGCGGGCTCCTCCATGGCGGTCAGCGCGAGCAGCTGGAGCAGGTGGTTCTGGATGACGTCACGGGCGGCGCCGATGCCGTCGTAGTAGCCGGCGCGGCCGCCGATGCCGATGTCCTCGGCCATGGTGATCTGCACGTGGTCGACGTAGGACCGGTTCCAGATCGGCTCGAAGAGGGTGTTGGCGAAGCGGAGCGCCAGGATGTTCTGGACGGTCTCCTTGCCCAGGTAGTGGTCGATCCGGAAGACCTCTTCGGTCGGGAAGACCTCGTGGACGACCTTGTTGAGCTCCTGGGCGCTGGCCAGGTCGTGGCCGAAGGGCTTCTCGATGACGGCGCGCCGCCAGGAGCCCTCCTTCTGGTCGGCCAGCCCGTGCTTCTTCAGCTGCTGGACGACCTTGGGGAACCACTTGGGCGGCACCGAGAGGTAGAAGGCGAAGTTGCCGCCGGTGCCCTGCTGCTTGTCGAGCTCCTGGATGGTGCTCTTGAGCGTCTCGAACGCGGCGTCGTCGTCGAAGTCGCCCTGCACGAAGCGGCAGCCCTGCACCAGCTGCTGCCAGACCTCCTCGCGGAAGGGTGTGCGGGAGTGCTCCTTGACCGCGTCGTGGACGATCTGGGCGAAGTCCTCGTTCTCCCAGTCGCGGCGCGCGAAGCCGATGAGCGAGAAGCCCGGCGGCAGCAGCCCGCGGTTGGCGAGGTCGTAGACCGCCGGCATCAGCTTTTTCCTGGACAAATCGCCCGTGACGCCAAAGATGACCAGGCCCGACGGCCCCGCGATACGCGGGAGCCGTCGGTCCAGAGCGTCACGCAGCGGATTGCTGCTTGTGCTCAATTCACGCCTCCGGAGCGAGGCGCTTGAGCTCCGCCTCGGTGGACTTCAGCAGGTCGTTCCAGGACTGCTCGAACTTGTCGACGCCCTCGTCCTCCAGGAGCTGCACGACGTCGTCGTACGAGATCCCGACCTTGGCGATCGCGTCGAGCTCGGCCTTGGCCTGCTCGTACGTGCCGCGCACCGTGTCACCGGTGATCTGCCCGTGGTCGGCCGTGGCCTCCAGGGTGGCCTCCGGCATGGTGTTGACCGTGTTCGGGGCGACCAGGTCGTCCACGTACAGCGTGTCCTTGTAGGCCGGGTCCTTGACGCCGGTCGAGGCCCACAGCGCACGCTGCTTGTTGGCGCCGGCCTTCTCCAGGGCGGCCCAGCGGTCCGAGGAGAAGACCTCCTCGTACGCCTGGTAGGCCAGGCGGGCGTTGGCGAGGGCGGCCTTGCCGCGCAGCGCCTTGGCCTCGTCGGTGCCCAGGGCGTCCAGGCGCTTGTCGATCTCGGTGTCCACGCGGGACACGAAGAAGGACGCGACCGAGTGGATCAGGGACAGGTCCAGGCCCGCGGCCTTGGCCTGCTCCAGACCGGTCAGGTAGGCGTCCATGACCGCGCGGTAGCGCTCGAGGGAGAAGATCAGCGTGACGTTGACGCTGATGCCCAGGCCGATCACGTCGGCGATGGCCGGCAGGCCCGCCTTGGTGGCCGGGATCTTGATCAGCGTGTTGGGGCGGTCCACCAGCCACGCCAGCTGCTTGGCCTCGGCGACGGTGGCGGCGGTGTTGTGCGCGAGGCGCGGGTCGACCTCGATGGAGACCCGGCCGTCCTGGCCGTCCGTCGCGTCGAAGACCGGGCGCAGGATGTCGGCGGCGTCGCGGACGTCCGCCGTGGTGATCATGCGGATGGCCTCGTCCACGGTGACCTTGCGGGCCGCGAGGTCGGCGAGCTGCGCCTCGTAGCCGTCGCCGCCCGAGATCGCCTTCTGGAAGATCGACGGGTTGGTCGTGACGCCCACGACGTGGCTCTGGTCGATCAGCTCGGCCAGGTTGCCGGACGTGATGCGCTTGCGGGACAGGTCGTCCAGCCAGATCGCGACGCCTTCGTCGGAGAGGCGCTTGAGTGCGTCTGTCATGGGTTCTGCATCTCCTACTTGCTCGTAAAGGGGCGTCAGCGGCGGTTGGCGTCGGCGTGCTCGATCGACTCGCGCGCGGCCGCGACGACGGCCTCGGTGGTCAGACCGAACTCGCGGTAGAGCACCTTGTAGTCGGCGGAGGCGCCGAAGTGCTCCAGCGACACGATGCGGCCGGCCTCGCCGACGTAGCGGTGCCAGGTCAGGCCGATGCCGGCCTCGACGGCCACGCGGGCCTTGACGTCCGGCAGCAGCACGCCGTCGCGGTACGCCTGGTCCTGCTCCTCGAACCACTCGACGGACGGCATGGAGACCACGCGGGTCGGGATGCCCTCGCTCTGGAGCTGCTCGCGGGCCTCGACGGCCAGCTGGACCTCGGAGCCGGTGCCGATCAGGATCACCTGCGGACGGCCGCCCTCGGCCTCGAACAGGACGTAGCCGCCCTTGGCGGCGCCCTCGTTCGCCTCGTACGTCGGGACGTTCTGGCGGGTGAGGGCCAGACCGTGCGGCGCGGGCTTGACGGTGTGGCGCTTGGTGATCTCGCGCCAGGCGATCGCCGTCTCGTTGGCGTCGGCCGGGCGGACCATGTTCAGGCCCGGGATGGCGCGCAGGGCGGCCATGTGCTCGACCGGCTGGTGGGTCGGGCCGTCCTCGCCGAGGCCGATGGAGTCGTGCGTCCACACGTAGGTGACCGGCAGCTTCATCAGGGCGGCCAGACGCACGGCCGGGCGCATGTAGTCGGAGAACACCAGGAAGGTGCCGCCGTAGACGCGGGTGTTGCCGTGCAGCGCGATGCCGTTCATGGTCGAGCCCATGGCGTGCTCGCGGATGCCGAAGTGGATCGTGCGGCCGTAGGGGTTCGCCTCCGGCAGCGGGTTGCCCTTCGGCAGGAAGGACGACGACGGGTCGATCGTGGTGTTGTTCGAGCCGGCGAGGTCGGCGGAGCCGCCCCACAGCTCGGGGATCACGCCGCCCAGCGCCTTGAGGACCTCGCCCGACGCCTTGCGGGTCGCGACGTCCTTGCCGGCCGGGAAGACCGGGAGGGCCTTCTCCCAGCCGTCGGGCAGCTCGCCCGAGGCGATGCGGTCGAACTCCGCGGCGCGCTCCGGGTTGGCCTCGCGCCACTCCTGGATGCGCTTGTCCCACGTGGCGTGCGCCTCGCGGCCGCGGTCGACGACCTTGCGGACGTGGCTGAAGACGTCGTCCTCGACCTGGAAGTCCTGCTCCGGGTCGAAGCCCATGACGCGCTTGGTCGCGGCGACCTCCTCGGCGCCCAGCGCCGAGCCGTGCGAGGCCTCGGTGTTCTGGGCGTTCGGGGCCGGCCAGGCGATGATCGTGCGCGCGGCGATGAGCGAGGGGCGCTCGGTCTCCTCCTGCGCGGCCTTCAGCGCGGCGTGCAGGGCGTGGACGTCGAAGTCGCCGTTGGCGGCCTGCTCGATGCGCTGGACGTGCCAGCCGTAGGCCTCGTAGCGCTTGAGGACGTCCTCGGAGAAGGCGGTCTCGGTGTCGCCCTCGATCGAGATGTGGTTGTCGTCGTAGAGCGCGACGATGTTGCCGAGCTTCTGGTGGCCGGCGAGCGAGGAGGCCTCCGCGGAGATGCCCTCCTCCAGGTCGCCGTCGGAGACGATCGCCCAGATGGTGTGGTCGAACGGGGAGGTCCCCTCGGGGGCCTCCGGGTCGAACAGACCGCGCTCGTAGCGGGCGGCCATGGCCATGCCCACGGCGTTGGCGATGCCCTGGCCCAGCGGGCCGGTCGTCGTCTCGACGCCACGGGTGTGACCGTGCTCCGGGTGGCCGGGGGTCTTGCTGTCCCAGGTGCGGAAGGACTTCAGGTCCGACAGCTCCAGGCCGTAGCCCGCCATGAACAGCTGGACGTACAGCGTCAGGCTGGTGTGGCCGGGGGAGAGGACGAACCGGTCGCGGCCGGTCCAGTCGGCGTCACTGGGGTCGTGGCGCATCATCTTCTGGAACAGCAGATAGGCGGCGGGGGCCAGGCTCATGGCCGTGCCCGGATGGCCGTTGCCGACCTTCTGCACGGAGTCCATGGCCAGGACGCGGGCGGTATCGACGGCCCGCTGGTCCAGTTCGGTCCATTCGAGGTCTGTGGTGGTCGGCTTGGTGCTCACCCTTGGATCAGGGCTCCTCTCCACATGGTCTTATCTGCCGGGGGCGGTATGTTCCGCCACGACGCGGCGTGGTCGAGCCTACCCCTGCGGGGACGTGCATCTTTTCGACGTACAGTCGGCTGCCCGCTTACGGGCAGCCGAATCGCGGCGGCAGGGATTCCCGCCGCGGGTGCGGCGCCCTGTTCACAGCCTGCCGGGCGGGGCGGCCGCCCGCCTCCCGAACGCGACCGTTCCGTCATGTCCGGGGGCTCCGCGGTCGCGTCCGGGTGGTGCGGGGGCGCTTTCTTGATCCCTTCGGTGCGCCCTCAACACGACCCACCCCGGCGGAGGCCGCGCCATGCCCTGCGTCTAAAGTGGCGTGGTACGCGCAAGTCTTTACCGGGCTTTCCGTCCCGGATGTGCTTGCTGGCCTTATCTCTGTCAGGGGTGTGCGTGACGGCCGTCGAATCCCGTCCTGCGGGGGTGCTTACCGAAAGCCCCGGTCACCGGCCGTTCGGAGCCCGTGCCAAGGCGTTCGTGGCGCTGACCAAGCCGCGTGTCATCGAGCTGCTGCTGATGACGACCGTGCCGGTGATGTTCCTCGCGGCCGAGGGCGTGCCCGACCTGTGGCTGGTCCTGGCCACCTGCATCGGCGGCTACCTGTCCGCGGGCGGCGCCGGTGCGTTCAACATGTGGTACGACCGCGACATCGACGCCCTGATGGACCGCACGTCCCAGCGCCCGGTGGTGACCGGCATGGTCTCGCCGCGCGAGTGCCTGGCCTTCGCCACCGCGCTGACCGTGGGCTCGACCCTGTGGTTCTGGTTCCTGGTCAACCCGCTGTCGGCGGTGCTCTCCCTGGGTGCCAACGCCTTCTACGTCGTCGTCTACACGATGATCCTCAAGCGCCGCACCGCGCAGAACATCGTCTGGGGCGGCATCGCGGGCTGCATGCCGGTCATCATCGGCTGGTCGGCCGTCACGAACTCCGTCTCCTGGGCCGCACTCGTCCTCTTCCTGGTCATCTTCTTCTGGACGCCGCCGCACTACTGGCCGCTGTCGATGAAGGTCAAGGACGACTACGAGCGCGTCGGCGTGCCGATGCTCCCCGTCATCGCGGGCAACAAGGCCGTCGCCAAGCAGATCGTCGTCTACAGCTGGGTGATGGTCGCCGTCTCCCTCGCGCTGCAGCCGCTCGGCTACACCGGCTGGTTCTACACGGTGGTGGCGGCCGCGCTCGGCGGCTTCTGGCTGAAGGAGGCCCACGCCCTGCAGGCCCGGGCCAAGGCCGGCATCACGGGTGCGAAGCTCAAGGAGATGCGGCTGTTCCACTGGTCCATCACCTATGTGTCGCTGCTGTTCGTGGCGGTGGCCGTGGATCCCTTCCTTCGCTAATTACTGGTGGGTAGCATCTGCGGTATGGCAGATGACACCACCCCGCAGGACGGCCCGGCCGAGAAGGCCGCGCCCTCGGACGCCCGGGCGGACCGCAAGGCCGCCCGGCTCGAACGCCGGCTCGCTCAGCAGATGAGGGACTTCGCCAAGAGTCACGGCGGCTCCGCCGAGGGCCAGCTGGCCCACATCGCCCGTGGCACCGCCCGCATCGCCCTGGTGGGCGCCAACGGCGAGTGGGGCAACCTCGTCGCCCCCTCCATGGACATCGCCCGCAAGGCCGCCGAGAAGGCCGGGCTCACCCTCCACGACGACTTCGACGGCGAGCTCGCCGCCAAGGTCCGCACCGGCCCGTACGAGTGGTCGCGCATGGCCGGCATCCAGATCGGCGGCCCGGCCAACCCCGCCGATAACTGACGGGCCCCTCGGCCGTTAGACCCGCGGGGAGCGGCCGCACACGCGCCGCTCGGGGGGTACGGCACGAGGGGGGCGGATGGACGGCTTGCCGCTGCTCGTCGACCAGCACAGTCACGGCGCGGTCCACGCGGAGCTGGGCCTCGGCGGGTTCGAGGCGCACCTGGCCGCGGCCGCCGGGGCCGCGGGCCCCGCGCCGCCCGGCACCACCTTCTTCGACAGCCGCACCGGGCTCGCCCTGCGGCGCTGGTGCCCGCCCCTGCTGGGCCTGGACCCGCACTGCCCGCCCGTGCGCTACCTGGCCCGCCGCCGCGAGCTGGGCGCCTACCGAGCGGGGCGGCTGCTGCTGCGCGGCGCGGGCATCGGCACCTTCCTGCTGGAGACCGGGGAGCCGAGCGGCCTCACCTCGGCCGCCGAGCTCGCCGGGGCCGCGGACGGCAGCGCCTACGAGGTCGTCCGGCTCGAACCGCTCGCCGAGCAGGTCGCCGACACCTCCGGAAGCGCGGACTCCTTCACGGCCAACCTGGCCGAGGCGCTCTACGCGGCCGCTCTGAGCGCCACCGCGTTCGCCTGCGGCGTCCCCTTCTGCGACGGCAGCCCGCCGGGTCTCGCGGAGGTGCGCAAGGCCGCGGGCCACTGGCTGCGGACGCGCCGCCCGGGCGGCCGGCTGGACGATCCGGTGCTCGCCCGCCATCTGCTGTGGAGCGCGCTCGCCGCCGGGCTGCCCGTCCAGCTGCACTGCCCCGACCCGCTGCGGCTCTCCCGCTTCCTGCGGGCCACCGCGGGCCTGGGCGCCGATCTGGTGCTGCTGCCGGACCCGTGGCACCACCGGGAGGCCGCGCAGCTCGCGGGGGCCTTCCCGCACGTGTACGCGGACGTGGGCGCCCGGCCCGAGGTGACGCTGCGCGAGGCGCCCTTCGGCAAGCTGCTGTTCTCCAGCGGCGCGCGCGGCCCGGCCGAGCTCTACGTGGTCGCCGCCCGCTCGTTCTCGCAGGCCATGAACCGGCTGATGAACGACTGGGTCGCCGACGGCTGGTGCCGGTGGGCGGACGCGCGCAGGATCGCCTCGCTCGTCGCCTCCGGCACCGCCCGCAGGGTCTACCGGCTGGACGCGGAGGCGGTCTGAAGCGCCTCGTGCTCGCCCGAGGGAGCGGGCAGGGCGGCCGCCTCGCCCCGCTCCCGCAGCGACAGGGAGACCCGCAGCACGGCGATCCACACCAGGCAGGAGCCGAACATGTGGGCGCCGACGACCAGCTCCGGCTCGTCGTTGAAGTACTGCACGTAGCCGATGACGCCCTGGAACATCAGCACGGCGAACAGCTCGGCCACGCGGCGGCGCGGCACGGCCGGGGCCTTCACGGCCCGCAGTACGAACCACAGGGCGATGGTCAGGCCGACCACGATGTAGACGAAGTCGACGTGCAGCTGGGTGACCTCGCGCCAGTCCAGCGGGATGCGGTGGACGTCCTTCTTGGCGTCTCCGGCGTGCCGCCCGGAGCCGGTCACCACCGTGCCGACGAGGATCAGCAGGACGGTCGCCCCGACCAGCACCCAGCTGAGCTGCCGCACCGGACGCGCCACCAGGTCGCGCGGCTCGTCGTCGCCCTCGGCCGAGCGGTGCCACATCACCACGGCCACCGTCAGCAGCGCGGTCGCGGCGAGGAAGTGCAGGGCCACGATGTACGGGTTGAGGCCCGTCAGGACGGTGATGCCGCCGATGATGCCGTTGCTCGCGATGAGCCAGAACTGGGCCCAGCCCAGACGCGTGAGGGAGCGGCGTCGCGGGGTACGCGCGCGTGCCGCCACGATCGCGACGCCGACGAACACGCACAGCACGTACGTCAGCATGCGGTTGGTGAACTCGATGACGCCGTTGATGCCCATCTCCGGGGTCGGCGTCAGGCTGTCCTCGGTGCAGGTGGGCCACGTCGGGCAGCCGAGCCCGGACTGGGTGAGCCGGACCGCGCCGCCCGTGACCACGATGACCACGGCCATCACCACGGCGGCGAGGGCCGCCCGCCGGACGAAGCGCGCGGAGGGCTGCCAGCGGTCGGCGGCGATCTGGAGGGGGTTCAGCGTTTTCGGCACGGGCTCATCGTAAAGGGGAGCTTGTGCACGGATTCACGAGGGGGCGGCGTGACGTGCATTCATGCAGCTCACCGCGCTCGCTTCCGGCAGGGCGCTCATTCCCAGCGGAAGAGCTTCGCCGCCGCTCCGAGGCCCAGCACCGCCCACACGGCGAGGATGGCGAGGTCGCGCCACGGCATGCCCGCGCCGTCCTGCAGCACGTCCCGCAGGCCGTCCGAGAGCGCCGAGATCGGCAGCAGCTCCAGCACCGCCCGCACCCCGCCGGGGAACTTCTCCAGCGGCACGATCACTCCGCCGCCGACCAGCAGCAGGAGGAAGACCAGGTTCGCCGCGGCCAGCGTCACCTCGGCCTTGAGCGTGCCGGCCATCAGCAGCCCGAGCCCGGAGAAGGCCGCCGTGCCCAGGACGAGCAGCAGCAGGACCGCGAAGGGGTTGCCCTGCGGCGACCAGCCCAGCGCGAAGGCGATCACGGTCAGCAGCACGATCTGCAGCACCTCGGTGACCAGCACCGAGCAGGTCTTCGCCGTCATCAGCGCCCAGCGCGGCAGCGGCGTGGCGCCGAGGCGCTTGAGCACGCCGTAGCGGCGCTCGAAGCCGGTGGCGATGGCCTGGCCGGTGAACGCCGTGGACATCACGGCCAGCGCCAGCACGCCCGGGGCCAGGAAGTCGACGGCCTTCCCTTCGCCCGTGTCCACGATGTCGACGGCGCTGAAGAGGACGAGCAGCAGCGTGGGGATGACGACGGTCAGCAGGAGCTGCTCGCCGTTGCGCAGCAGCATGCGCGTCTCCAGCGCGGCCTGCGCGCGGATCATCCGGGAGAGGGGCGCGGCGCCGGGCCGCGGGGCGAACGTCCCGTTGCCCGTCGAGGTCACATCGCTCATGCCCGCAGCTCCTTACCGGTCAGCTCCAGAAAAACGTCCTCCAGCGTGTGCCGCTCGACCGCGATGCGGTCCGGCATGACGCCGTTCTGCGCGCACCACGTGGTCACCGTGGCGAGCAGCTGCGGGTCGATGCGGCCGCCGACGCGGTACGTGCCCGGGGTGAGCTCCGCCGCCGTCGAGTCGGCGGGAAGGGCCTTCAGGAGCGAGTTGAGGTCCAGCCCGGGCCGGCCGCTGAAGCGCAGGGTGTTCTCCGCGCCGCCGCGGCACAGCTCCTCGGGGCTGCCCTGGGCGATGACCCTGCCGCTGTCGATGATGGCGACGTCGTCGGCCAGGGCCTCGGCCTCGTCCATGTAGTGCGTGGTGAGGACGACGGTGACGCCGTCGGCGCGCAGCTCGCGCACCAGGTCCCAGGTGGCGTGCCGGGCCTGCGGGTCGAGGCCGGCCGTCGGCTCGTCGAGGAAGACCAGCTTGGGGCGGCCGACGACGGCCATGGCGAGCGCCAGGCGCTGCTGCTGGCCGCCGGACAGCCGCCGGTAGGCCGTGCGGCCGCAGCCGCCCAGGCCCAGCCTGTCTATGAGGGAGGGAACGTCGAGGGGGTGGGCGTGCAGGGAGGCGACGTGGCGCAGCATCTCCTCCGCGCGCGCCCCCGCGTACACCCCTCCGCTCTGCAGCATCACGCCGACGCGGGGCCGCAGGGCCGCGGAGTCGGCGACGGGGTCGAGCCCGAGGACGCGGACGGTGCCGGCGTCGGGGCGGCGGTAGCCCTCGCAGGTCTCGATCGTGGTGGTCTTGCCGGCTCCGTTGGGGCCGAGGACGGCGGTGAGGCCGCCGCGGGCGACGGACAGGTCGAGCCCGTCCACCGCGGCCTTCTGTCCGTACCGCTTCACCAGCCCGCGGACCTCGACCGCGGGCGGGCCGGGGGCCTCGGGGGTGTCCCCCGGGAAGACGCTGCGCATGGCGGGAAGTCTACGAAGCCCGGCGTGTCCCCGGGTGCCCCGGGGTGGAACCCGCTTCCGGACGGGCGGCCTCCGACCGGGGAAAACCAAGATCGACGGGTGGCGGTTAGGTAACCCTTAGTGATCGAGGACACCGCCGAGTGGGCCCGACCGGGCTTGTCCGGCTCCCGGCAATTACGCAACAATGGTGTTGTGAAATACCCGCGCGAGGTCCCGCAGGGCCCCGCGGCCAGTACGGACGGATCCGTGGCCGCCGGGCCGCAGCAGGCTGCGCCCGCGCCCGCCCGCACCGACGAGCGAGGTCACGACGAGCAGCGCGGCACCCGCAATCGCGTCGCCCGCTCCATCCTCGATCACGGTCCGTCCACCGCGGCCGACCTGGCCGTGCGCCTGGAGCTCACCCAGGCCGCCGTCCGCCGCCACCTCGACACCCTCGTCGCCGAGGGCGTCGTCGAGCCCCGCGAGAAGAGGGTCTACGGCGCGCGCGGCCGCGGCCGCCCCGCCAAGGTCTTCGCCCTGACCGACTGCGGCCGGGACGCCTTCGACCAGGCCTACGACCAGCTCGCCGGGGACGCCCTGCGCTGGATCGCGCAGGCCGCCGGGGGCGGGGAGATGGGCGAGGCCGCCGTCGCCGCCTTCGCCCGGGCCCGCATGGCCGCCCAGGCCGAGGGCTACCGCAAGGCGCTCGAGGCCGCCGCGCCCGAGTCGCGCACCGAGGCCCTTGCCAGGGCATTGACCGCGGACGGGTACGCTGCTACGGCGCGTAGCGCGCCGGTCGGCGAACAGCTTTGCCAGCACCACTGCCCGGTCGCCCATGTCGCCGAGCAGTTCCCGCAGCTGTGCGAGGCGGAGACCGAGGTCTTCTCCCGCCTGCTCGGGACTCATGTGCAGCGTCTTGCCACCATCGCCCACGGCGACGGGGTGTGCACGACGTTCATCCCGAAGAGCAAGACCAAGACCACCACAGCATCCGCCAGCACGGCCGGGAGGAACCCCGCATGACTCTCCCCACGGAGACTGCCCACCCTGAGCTCGAAGGCCTGGGCACGTACGAATACGGCTGGGCCGACTCCGACGTGGCCGGTGCCGCCGCCAAGCGCGGCCTCTCCGAGGCGGTCGTCCGCGACATCTCGGCCAAGAAGTCCGAGCCGGAGTGGATGCTCAAGCTGCGCCTGAAGGGCCTGAAGCTCTTCGACAAGAAGCCCATGCCGACCTGGGGCTCCGACCTCTCCGGCATCGACTTCGACAACATCAAGTACTTCGTCCGTTCCACGGAGAAGCAGGCCGCCACCTGGGAGGACCTGCCCGAGGACATCAAGAACACCTACGACAAGCTGGGCATCCCGGAGGCCGAGAAGCAGCGCCTGGTCGCCGGTGTCGCCGCGCAGTACGAGTCGGAGGTCGTCTACCACCAGATCCGTGAGGATCTGGAGGAGCAGGGCGTCATCTTCCTGGACACCGACACGGCCCTGAAGGAGCACCCCGAGCTCTTCCAGGAGTACTTCGGCACGGTCATCCCGGTCGGTGACAACAAGTTCGCCTCGCTGAACTCCGCCGTGTGGTCCGGCGGCTCCTTCATCTACGTCCCGAAGGGTGTCCACGTCGACATCCCGCTGCAGGCCTACTTCCGTATCAACACGGAGAACATGGGCCAGTTCGAGCGGACGCTGATCATCGTCGACGAGGACGCCTACGTCCACTACGTCGAGGGCTGCACCGCCCCGATCTACTCCTCGGACTCGCTGCACAGCGCCGTCGTGGAGATCATCGTCAAGAAGGGCGGCCGCTGCCGCTACACGACCATCCAGAACTGGTCGAACAACGTCTACAACCTGGTCACCAAGCGGGCCGTGGCCTACGAGGGCGCGACCATGGAGTGGGTCGACGGCAACATCGGCTCCAAGGTGACGATGAAGTACCCGGCCGTGTACCTGATGGGCGAGCACGCCAAGGGCGAGACGCTCTCCATCGCCTTCTCCGGCCAGGGCCAGCACCAGGACGCCGGCGCCAAGATGGTCCACATGGCGCCGAACACCTCCTCCAACATCGTCTCCAAGTCGGTGGCGCGGGGCGGCGGCCGTACCTCCTACCGCGGTCTGATCGAGATCGGCGAGGGCGCCCACGGCTCCAAGTCGAACGTGCTCTGCGACGCCCTGCTCGTGGACACCATCTCCCGCTCGGACACCTACCCCTACGTCGACGTCCGTGAGGACGACGTCTCCATGGGCCACGAGGCGACCGTCTCCAAGGTGAGCGACGACCAGCTCTTCTACCTGATGAGCCGCGGCCTCTCCGAGGACGAGGCGATGGCGATGATCGTGCGCGGCTTCGTCGAGCCGATCGCCCGCGAGCTGCCCATGGAGTACGCGCTGGAGCTCAACCGGCTGATCGAGCTGCAGATGGAAGGCTCCGTCGGCTGACCCTCCCCCCGCCCCGGAGGCGGGGGAGGGGCACGGACGCCCCCGACCGCAGCAGCGAACCCTTTGTGACAGGAAGAGAGCACGACGACAGCCATGGCTGACAACACCCCCGCCGGCAGCACGACCGACGGCGCCATCCAGGTGGGCGGGCCCCGCCAGCCCATCGACGCGCGCGTGAGCGCCCCCGCCTCGTACGACGTGGCGGACTTCCCCGTGCCGCACGGCCGCGAGGAGGAGTGGCGCTTCACCCCGCTGGAGCGCCTGCGCGGTCTGCACGACGGCACCGCCGTTGCGAACGGCGGCGGCGTCAAGGTCGAGGTCAGCGCCCCCGCGGGCGTCACCGTCGAGACCGTCGGCCGGGACGACGCCCGCCTCGGCCGCTCCGGCAAGCCGGTCGACCGCGTCGCCGCCCAGGCCTACACCTCCTTCGAGAAGGCCTCGGTCGTCTCGATCCCCAAAGACACCGTCCTCACCGAGCCCGTCACGATCTCCGTGCAGGGCGAGGGCGGCGTGGCCTTCGGCCACCAGGTGATCGAGGTCGGCGCCTTCGCCGAGGCCGTCGTCGTCCTCGACCACACCGGTGACACCACGCTCGCCGCCAACGTCGAGTTCCTCATCGGCGACGGCGCCAAGCTCACCGTCGTCTCCGTCCAGGACTGGGACGCCACCGCCGTGCACGCCGCCCAGCACACCGCGCTGGTCGGCCGCGACGCCTCCTTCAAGTCCGTGATCGTCACCTTCGGCGGCGACCTGGTCCGCCTCCACCCCCGGGTCGTCTACGGCGCCCCCGGCGGCGAGGCCGAGCTCTACGGCCTGTACTTCACGGACAAGGGCCAGCACCAGGAGCACCGCCTCTTCGTCGACCACGACACCCCGCACTGCCGCAGCAACGTCGCCTACAAGGGCGCGCTGCAGGGCCAGGACGCCCACGCCGTCTGGATCGGCGACGTCCTCATCCGCGCGGAGGCCGAGGGCACCGACACCTACGAGCTCAACCGCAACCTCGTCCTCACCGACGGCGCCCGCGTCGACTCCGTGCCCAACCTGGAGATCGAGACCGGCGAGATCGTCGGCGCCGGCCACGCCTCGGCGACCGGCCGCTTCGACGACGAGCAGCTGTTCTACCTGATGGCCCGCGGCATCCCGGCCGACGAAGCCCGCCGCCTGGTGGTCCGCGGCTTCTTCGCCGAGCTGGTCCAGCAGATCGGCATCCCGGAACTCGAGGAGCGCCTCATCGCCAAGATCGAGGCCGAGCTGGAGGCGTCGGTGGCATGAGCGAGACCCCGTACATCCGCGCGGCCGCGCTGAGCGACCTGGAGGAGGACACCCCCAAGCGGGTCGAGATCGACGGCGTCCCCGTCTCCCTCGTCCGCACCGAGGGGGAGGTCTTCGCCATCAACGACATCTGCTCGCACGCGAACGTCTCGCTCTCCGAGGGCGAGGTGGAGGACTGCGCCATCGAGTGCTGGCTGCACGGCTCCAGCTTCGACCTGCGCACCGGCAAGCCCTCCGGCCTGCCCGCCACGCGCCCCGTCCCCGTATACCCCGTCAAGATCGAAGGGGACGACGTGCTCGTCTCCGTCACCCAGGAGTCCTGAGTTCCCCATGGCAACGCTTGAGATCCACGACCTGCACGTCTCCGTCGAAGCCGAGAACGGCCCGCGCGAGATCCTCAAGGGCGTCGACCTGACCGTGAAGCAGGGCGAGACCCACGCCATCATGGGCCCCAACGGCTCCGGCAAGTCGACCCTGGCGTACTCCCTCGCGGGTCACCCCAAGTACACGATCACCGGCGGCACCGTCACCCTCGACGGCGAGGACGTCCTGGAGATGTCCGTCGACGAGCGCGCCCGCGCCGGCGTCTTCCTCGCCATGCAGTACCCCGTCGAGGTGCCCGGCGTCTCGGTCTCCAACTTCCTGCGCACCTCCGCCACCGCCATCCGCGGCGAGGCCCCCAAGCTGCGCACCTGGGTGAAGGAGGTCAAGGAGGCCATGGAGCGCCTCAACATGGACCCCGCCTTCGCCGAGCGCAACGTCAACGAGGGCTTCTCCGGCGGTGAGAAGAAGCGCCACGAGATCCTCCAGCTCGAGCTCCTCAAGCCGAAGATCGCGATCCTCGACGAGACCGACTCCGGCCTCGACGTCGACGCCCTGCGCCAGGTCTCCGAGGGCGTCAACCGCGTCCGCGAGACCGGTGAGGTCGGCACCCTGCTGATCACGCACTACACGCGCATCCTGCGCTACATCAAGCCGGACTTCGTCCACGTCTTCTCGGGCGGCCGCATCGTCGAGTCCGGTGGCGCCGAGCTCGCCGACAAGCTCGAGGCCGAGGGCTACGAGGCCTACCAGACGAAGGGTGGCGTAACCGCGTGACCATACTGCCGGGCCTCCTCGACACCGAGGCGATTCGCAAGGACTTCCCCATCCTGGACCGCACGGTCCACGACGGTAAGAAGATCGTCTACCTGGACTCCGCGGCCACCTCCCAGAAGCCGCGCCAGGTGCTCGACGCGCTCAACGCGTACTACGAGCGGCACAACGCCAACGTCCACCGCGGCGTCTACACCATCGCCGAGGAGGCCACGGCGCTGTACGAGGGCGCGCGCGACAAGGTCGCCGCCTTCATCAACGCCCCCAGCCGCGACGAGGTGATCTTCACCAAGAACGCCTCCGAGTCGCTCAACCTCGTGGCCAACATGCTCGGCTGGGCCGACGAGCCCTACCGGGTCGACCACGACACCGAGATCGTCATCACCGAGATGGAGCACCACTCCAACATCGTGCCGTGGCAGCTGCTCTCGCAGCGCACCGGCGCGAAGCTGAAGTGGTTCGGCCTCACCGACGACGGCCGGCTCGACCTGTCCAACATCGACGAGATCATCACCGAGAAGACCAAGGTCGTCTCGTTCGTGCTGGTCTCCAACATCATGGGCACCGTCAACCCCGTCGAGACCATCGTCCGGCGCGCCCAGGAGGTCGGTGCGCTCGTCGTCATCGACGCCTCCCAGGCCGCCCCGCACATGGTGCTGGACGTCCAGGCCCTCCAGGCCGACTTCGTGGCCTTCACCGGCCACAAGATGTGCGGCCCGACGGGCATCGGCGTCCTGTGGGGCCGCCAGGAGCTGCTGGAGGACCTCCCGCCGTTCCTCGGCGGCGGCGAGATGATCGAGACCGTCTCGATGCACTCCTCCACCTACGCCCCCGCGCCGCACAAGTTCGAGGCCGGGACGCCCCCGATCGCCCAGGCCGTCGGCCTCGGCGCAGCGGTGGACTACCTGTCGTCGATCGGCATGGAGAACATCGCCCGGCACGAGCACGCCATCACGCAGTACGCCGTGCGCCGCCTCCAGGAGGTGCCGGACCTGCGCATCATCGGCCCCACCACGGCCGAGGACCGCGGCGCCACGATCTCCTTCACGCTCGGTGACATCCACCCGCACGACGTGGGCCAGGTCCTCGACGAGCAGGGCATCGCGGTGCGCGTGGGCCACCACTGCGCGCGGCCCGTCTGCCTCCGGTACGGAATTCCTGCGACCACGCGGGCGTCGTTCTATCTGTACTCCACCCCCGGTGAGGTCGACGCCTTGGTCGAGGGTCTGGAGCACGTCCGGAACTTCTTCGGCTGAGAGCTGCTGACTGTGAAGCTTGATTCGATGTACCAGGACGTCATCCTGGACCACTACAAGCACCCGCACGGCCGGGGCTTGCGGGACGGCGACGCCGAGGTGCACCACGTCAACCCGACCTGCGGCGACGAGATCACGCTGCGGGTGCGCATGGCCGGCGACACCATCGAGGACGTCTCGTACGAGGGCCAGGGCTGCTCCATCAGCCAGGCCAGCGCTTCCGTGCTCAACGAGCTGCTGGTCGGCAAGGAGCTGGAGCAGGCGCAGAAGATCCAGGAGACCTTCCTGGAGCTGATGCAGTCCAAGGGCCGTATCGAGCCGGACGACGCGATGGAGGAGGTGCTGGAGGACGCGGTCGCGTTCGCCGGCGTCTCCAAGTACCCGGCGCGCGTGAAGTGTGCTCTGCTGAGCTGGATGGCGTGGAAGGACGCGACCGCCCAGGCAGTGGGCGAGGGCGCTGAAAGGAAGACCGCATGAGTGACAACGCAGAGGTGACCACCAAGCCGGCCACGGAGGAAGAGGTCCGCGAGGCCCTCTACGACGTGGTCGACCCCGAGCTGGGCATCGACGTCGTCAACCTCGGCCTGATCTACGGCATCCACATCGACGACGCCAACATCGCCACCCTCGACATGACCCTGACGTCCGCGGCCTGCCCGCTGACCGACGTCATCGAGGACCAGGCGAAGTCGGCCACCGAGGGCATCGTCAACGAGCTCCGGATCAACTGGGTCTGGATGCCGCCGTGGGGCCCGGACAAGATCACGGACGAGGGCCGCGAGCAGCTCCGGGCGCTCGGCTTCAACGTCTGAGCCGCACCCCGTACGAGCCGTACGACCCCGTACGACAGCAGCAGCCCGCCCCCTGACCCCCGGTCAGGGGGCGGGCTGCTGCTGTGTGGCGCAGTGGATGCCGCCACCGCCCTCCGCCAGGTCGTGGATCTCCACCTGGCGGACCGTGCGGCCGGGGTGGAGGTCGCGCAGGAGGGACGCCGCGTGGTCGTCGGCGCAGCGGTCGCCGAAGCGGGGGACGAGCACGGCGCCGTTCGCCACGTAGTAGTTGGCGTAGCAGCCGAGGAAGTCCTCGCCGCGCCTGCCGAGCTCCGCCGGGTCCGGCTCGGGGAGGTCCACGATCTCCAGGCGGCGGCCGTGGGCGTCGGTGGCCGCTTCCAGAGCGGCGCGCGCCTGTTCGTACACGCGCGTCCAGACGTCCGGCCGGGCCCCGGGCGGCGGGCTGCTCAGCAGGACCGTGCCGGGGGCGGCGAAGCGGGCCAGGGCGTCGACGTGGCAGTCGGTGACGTCCTCGCCGCGCACGCCCTCCAGCCAGATCACCTTGCGGACGCCGAGCAGCTCCCGCAGGGCCTTCTCGATGTCGTCGCGCGAGCGGCCCGGGTTGCGGTTGTCGTTCACCAGCGAGCTCTCGGTGACCAGCAGCGTGCCCTCTCCGTCGGTCTCCAGCGAGCCGCCCTCGGCGACGACCGGCGCCTCGGTGCGGGGCACCCCGAAGGCCTCCAGCACCCGGCGCGCGACCAGGCCGTCCCGGGGGTGCTCCTGCTTGCCGCCCCAGCCGTTGAAGCCGAAGTCCACGCCCGCGGCCGCCCCGCCGGGCCCGGTGACGAAGACGGGGCCGGAGTCGCGCAGCCAGAGGTCGTCGACGGGCAGGGGGACGACCTCGACGCCCCCGCCGCACGCCTTCCGCGCCGCCGCGGCGTCCTCGGGGGCCGCGAGCAGCACCACGGGCTCGTACTCCGCGATCGTCCGGGCGACCGCGGCGACGTCCCTGCGCACCGCGGCGGTGTACCGGCCCCAGACGGAACCGGCCGGCGGCCAGCCCATGAAGGTGCGCAGGTGGGGCTGTGACTCGGCGGGCATCTGATGCATCGACGGGATTCCTCGGAGCTGCTCGGACGGATGGACTGCGGGGACCGCGGCCAGGGTTTCTCCACCACCATGACGCGGAAATCGCCGTCGGCGTTGAGGGTGGCGCGGTGCCTCGTGGCCATGAACGCCGGAACGGCCTACGCCATCCGGTCCTGCGCCGGCACCACCGCCGTGGCCGCCGCGAGGGCGACCGGTTCGCCTTGAGAGGGCCGGTCCGGTTAGGTTTTCGAGCATGACCGATGCTGTTGCCCCCCGTACCACCGGCGCCGTCGCCGCCGGCCTTGCCACGATCACCGAGGACGGGACCGTCCTCGACACCTGGTTCCCCGCCCCGGAGCTCACCGAGGCCGCCGGCCCGGCCGGCACCGAGCGGCTGAGCGCCGAGCGCGCCGCCGAGCTGCTCGGCGAGAACGCCCTCAAGGCCGTCGGCCCGGACCCGCGCCGGGGTGTCGAGGTCGTGGCCGTCCGTACGGTCATCGCCTCGCTGGACGACAAGCCGCTCGACGCGCACGACGTCTACCTGCGCCTGCACCTGCTCTCCCACCGTCTGGTCAAGCCGCACGGCCAGAACCTGGACGGCATCTTCGGGATGCTCGCCAACGTCGCCTGGACCTCGCTCGGCCCCGTCGCCGTCGACCGCGTCGAGACCACGCGCCTGGCCGCCCGCGCCGAGGGCCTGCACCTGCAGGTGACCAGCATCGACAAGTTCCCGCGGATGACGGACTACGTCGTCCCGTCCGGCGTGCGCATCGCCGACGCCGACCGCGTCCGCCTCGGTGCCCACATCGGCTCCGGCACCACCGTCATGCACGAGGGCTTCGTCAACTTCAACGCCGGCACGCTGGGCACCTCCATGGTCGAGGGCCGCATCAGCGCGGGCGTCGTCGTCGGCGACGGCACCGACATCGGCGGCGGCGCCTCCACCATGGGCACGCTCTCCGGCGGCGGCAAGCAGATCATCTCCATCGGCGAGCGCTGCCTGCTCGGCGCCGAGTCGGGCATCGGCATCGCGCTCGGCGACGAGTGCGTCGTCGAGGCCGGCCTGTACGTCACGGCCGGCACCCGCGTCACCCTGCCGGACGGCGAGATCGTCAAGGCGCTGACGCTCTCGGGCGCGGACAACATCCTCTTCCGCCGCAACTCCACGACGGGCGCCGTCGAGGCCCGCCCCTACAAGAGCACCTGGGGCGGCCTGAACGAGATCCTGCACAGCCACAACTGACCCCCGGCGGTCACCTGCGCACGAGCGCCCTCCCGAGGCCGGAAGGCCCCGGGAGGGCGCTCTGCCGTGCCTGCCCGGGCCGACGCGGAGGCGATCGGCCCGGTCCGCTAGAGCCCCAGTTCCGCGTACGCCTTGAGGAGGGCCTCCGTGCGCTCGGGGGCCGCCGGGCGCAGGGGCGCGCGGACCGGGCCGGCGGGCAGGCCCCGGGCGTTCAGGAGGGCCTTCGCCGTGACCGTGCCCGGCAGGCCGGAGGCCATCATCAGCTCGGTCAGGGGCAGTACCTGCTGGTGCAGGCGGGTGGCCTCCGCCGGGGCGCCGCGGTCGAAGGCGTCCAGGGCCGCGGCCAGCAGCGGGCCCGCGACGTTGGCGACCGTGCTGACGTAGCCGGTCGCGCCCACGGCGCGCAGCGGAAGGTTGAGCTCCTCGCAGCCCGAGTAGTACGCGAGGTCCGTGGCCGCGATGACCTTCGCGCTGCCCAGGAGGTCGTACGCGCAGTCCTTGACTCCCGCGATGCGCGGGTGCCCGGCCAGGCGCAGCATGGTGCCGGGTTCGATGCGGGTGCCGGTGCGGCCGGGGATGTCGTAGAGCATCACGGGCAGTCCGGTGGCGTCGGCCACGGTCAGGAAGTGCTCGGCGACGTCCTCCTGCGGCGGCCGGCTGTAGTAGGGGGTCACCACCAGCAGGCCGTGCGCGCCCGCCGCCTCGGCGGCGCGGGCGAGTTCCACGGTGTGCCGGGTGTCGGCCGAGCCGACGCCCGCCGTGATGCGCGCCCGGTCGCCGACGGCCTCCGCCACGGCCCGCACGAGCGCGCTCTTCTCCGCGTCGCTCGTGGTCGGCGACTCGCCGGTGGTGCCGTTGAGGACGAGGCCGTCGCAGCCGCCGTCCCCGACGAGGCGGTCGGCGAGGGCCTGTGCCCCGTCGAGGTCGAGCTCCCCCTCCGGGGTGAAGGGGGTGACCATCGCGCAGACGGTACGGCCGAAGGGGCTGGTGGGAGTGGGCGTCATGGACGCGATTCTCGGCCCCTTCGACCGTACAGGTCTATTTAATTGTTCTCGGGTCAACCGATAAGCACTGCTACGGCTTCACGGCTTCACGGCTTCACGGCTTCCAGCGCAGCACCTGCGGGTCGTGGTCGCTCGCCTGGTCGGCGAACTCCGCGTTGATGTGCACGATGTCGTAGTCGACGCGGCGCACGTGAGGGCTGGTCAGGATGTGGTCCAGCACCTGGGAGTTGCCCTGGTAGACGTAGCCGTAGCGCTCGTTGCGCGGCAGCCGGTCGATCTGGTCGGTCAGCACCTTGCCCGCGGTGAGGGTCTTCACGGCGGACGAGAACTGGAAGTCGTTCAGGTCGCCCGCGACGATGACGTTCGCGTGCCGGTCGGCCGCCAGCAGCTGCTTGACGAAGGCGTTCACCGACTTCGCCTGCTCCTTGCGCTGCACCTCCGACGGGCGGGCCGGGGGCTGGAAGCGGCTGTCGAGGCCCTGGTCGCCGCCCTTGGAGTTGAAGTGGTTCGCGACGACGAAGACCCGCTGACCCCGGAAGGTGAACTGGCCCGCGAGGGGCTTGCGGCTGTTCGCCCACGCGGCGTTGCCGGGGTCGATGCGGCCGGGGGAGGCGGTCAGCGCGGCCTTGCCGCCCGCGCGGACGGCCTTGACGGCGGTGGTGGAGTCGCCGCCGGGGGTGTCGGTGAAGGAGACCCGGGCGGGGTTGAAGAGGAACGCGGTGCGGATGTTGCCGCCCGGCTGGCCGCCGTCCTGACCGTTGACGGGGTTGATCTGCCGCCACTCGTACGCCGGGCCGCCGGCCGCCTTGATGGCGTCCGTGAGCTTCCGCAGCGTGTGGCCGGCGTCCACGGTGCCGTCGTCGGTGGTGCCGTTGTCGTCCTGGACCTCCTCCAGGGCGACGATGTCGGGCGAGGCGAGGTTGGTGACCAGCGCGGCCGCCAGCCGGTCGAACTTCGCCTGCGGCGTCCGGGGGGAGAGGTTCTCCACGTTGTACGTGGCGACCGCGAGCTCGTCGCTGCGCTGCTTGCGCGTCGTCTCGCGCTTCAGGCCGCGGTCGGCGAGCTTGCCGAGCTCGGTGGCCTGCAGCGTGTAGCCGCCGAAGTTGTCGTAGTCCAGCGGGCCGGCGGTGGTGCCGGTCAGCTCGTCGCCGACGTTCGCGACGGGGAAGGGGCGCTGGGCGAAGGGCATCAGCGAGACCACCTTGACCCGGCCGGCGTTCGGGTCGCCGTAGGAGCCGTAGAGGGTGCCGCCGCGGGCGGTGCGGTTGTGGCGCGGCTCGGCGGTGACCCACAGGTCCTTGTGCTCGCTGGTCGCACCCACGACGGGGGCGTCCTGCACGGAGACGCGCATGCCCTCCAGCGACTCGTAGCGGTCCAGGGCGTACGAGCCCGGCCGCAGCGCGAGCTTCTCGACGGAGCCGCCGCGCGCGTCGGGGGCGTAGCGGTCGGGGATCTGCGACGGGCGCAGCCTGACCGGGGCGGGCAGGGCGTTGCCGGAGGAGCGCACCGTCCACGTGGCCTTGGTGAGCTGGGTGACCGACTGCAGGCCGGCCTTCTCGCCGCCCGGGTAGTACTCGGTGACGGTGCCGGAGACGGCCACGTCGTCGCCCACGGCGACGGACGGCGCGGTGGAGCCGGTGAAGACGAAGATGCCCTCGCTCGTCGCGTCGTTGCGGTCCGGGCGGGTGTCCTGGATCCAGAAGCCGCGGGCCGAGCCGAAGGCGCGCACGGCCGTGACGACGCCGGGGACGCCGGACACCTGCTGTCCGGCGAGCGGGGACACCCGGGTCCGGCCCTGGATGTCGTGGATGCGCAGGCCCTCGGCGTTCGCCTGCTGCGGGGCGGCGAGCAGCCCCCCGGCGAGTGCGGCGGCGACGAGGGAGCCGAGGGCCGCGGGTCTGCGCAGGGAGCGGCGGGCGGACGGGCGAGCGGGCACGGGTGCCTCCGGTGGGAATGCGAGGGGGGTATGACGTGGAGGAATCGTCGTTGACGCGATCCTGACGATCTCTACGCGCGTCAATGTCTTGCGAGCCCGGGGAAGTTGTCAAGGTTCCGTGGGTAACCGTCAGCCATATGTCCGTCGGCGGTTCGGCGAACCGGGCGGCAAGGCGGAAATCCCGTCTACGCTTGGGCACCGCGCCCGGTCCGCGGCGCCGCACGGCCACACTGCGCATCGCTGCACGTCACCGTACGTGCCACGACGCATGTCACGACGAGGAGAGACCCCCCTGATGTCCGCAGACCGCCCGACCATGCCGCCGGTGCGGCTCCCCTCCGACGCGGAGCTCGCGCGCGACGCGCTGTCCGCGCCGCTGCTCGCCCGCGCCGCGAAGCTCGCGCGCTGGGCCGGCGAGGAGGGCATCCCGGTCGGGGTCGGCGGCGAGCTGCTCGTGGAGCAGCTGCGGGCGGCCACCGAGCTCCTCGGGCTCGCGGGCGACGAGGACGGCGACGCGTACGCCATGGACGCGTGGCAGCACGCGCTCGACACCGGGCTCGTGGACTTCGAGGAGCACGAGGAGGCCGAGGCGGCCGAGGCGGGCGAGGCGGGAGACGAGGAGCCGGAAGCGGGCGAGGACGAGCCCCGCGGCACGGCCGTCGCCGGCGAGGAGCTCCCCACGCTGACCTCCGGCAGCCCCGCCGACGTCCTCGAACTGTTCCTCGGCGGCTTCGAGAGCGTCCTCGCCGACGCCGCCGCGCCCGACCTCGGCGACATCGCCGACCGGATCGCCGAGGGCGAGGACCTCGGCCTCGACTCCCTCGACTGGGACCCCGAGGGCGAGGCCGACTTCCTCGACGGCGTCCTCGGCAACCTCTACCTGCTGACCGCGCTGGAGCAGAGCGACGCGCAGCACCCCGTACCGCTGCCGGCGCTCGCCGCGTCCATGATCGTGCCCGACGACATGGACGAGCCCACGGACGACATCCTCGAAGAGGTCTCCGACGCGATGATGCGCCTGGACGACCAGTTCCGGCTGCTGGCGCCCACCGGGATCATCGAGTACCGGCCCGTCGACGAGTCCCTCATCGAGGAGGTCGACGGGGAGGGCCACATCCGCGAGTCCGTCGACGGCGTCGCCTCCGACGTCCCCGAGGACGAGGATGTCAGCCGCTACGGCATGGTCTCCCTCACCCCCCTCGGCCTCTTCGCCGTCCGGACCCGCATGGCGGAGGCGGGCATCGACGCCCCCGCCGTCGGCGACCTCGCCGACAAGGGCGCCGACGTGCTCCTGGCCGCCCTTCCCGGCCACCCGGAGACGGCCGCCCGCGCGGAGGCCGGCCTGTGGCTCGCGCGCCGCACGCCGGAGGACGCCGCCCGCGAGCTGCTCGCCGCCGGGCGCGGCGACGACATGGACGCGCCCTCGCGCCGCCTCGCCTGCCAGGAGACGCTCTCCCTCCTCGGCACCGGGGCCGAGCCGGCCGTGCGCGAGGTCCTCGACGACCGCGAGCTGGGCGGGCTCGCCCGCGTGTGGCTCGCCGAGCACGGGGCGAGCGACGTGCCCGAGCCGGGCGAGGACATGGTCTTCTGGCTGACGATCGACACGATCGCCGCGCAGCTGGCCGCCTCCGGCGACACGGACGAGCTGCGCGGCCTCGTGGAGGGCCTGGTCGGCCAGCACGGCGGGTTCTTCGAGACGGCGTGGCGGGTGGACCACCCGGCGACGGCGGAGGTCCTGGAGGCCATGGGCCGCCTCCACCCGGAGAAGAAGATCGCCAAGGAGGCCCGCAAGGCGGCGTTCAAGGCCCGCTCCAAGCGGTGACCGCTGCGCCGGGCCCGGCGGTGACGGTTCGCTGCGCGTTGCGCACTGCGGCCGGGCGCCGGCCCGGCACCGCCGGATTCCGCCGTGGTGGTTGCACGCCGCTGCGGCGGAAGTGAAGGGCCGGGCCGGCCGGTTCCGGGCGCACCGTGCCTTGCCGGGCGCAGGCCGTGACCTGGGTGGCGTGCGGGAGGGTTCTCGCGCTCCCGTGGTGCTAGGGGTTCCGCCCCGTGCGCTTCGTGTGGTGTTCATACGGTATTCGGCGGGGAACGGGAACGTAAGCGCGTGAGCCTGCGGACCCTGGAGATCAGATGACCCTCAGCCGAAGAGACTTCGCGAAACGATCCGCCGTCGCCGGAGCCGGGGTGGCGCTGACCGGCAGTGTCGGCGTGCTCGCCAGTGCCCCCGGAGCCCTGGCGGGCGCCGTGCCGGAGCAGTCCGGCGCCCGCCCCCGCCCCCGGCCCGGCTACGGGCCCCTCGTGCCGGACCCGAAGGGTCTGCTGGCGCTGCCCGCCGGGTTCTCCTACCGCGTCGTGACCCGCGCCGGCGTCACCAAGCTGGAGTCCGGCGAGCCCACGCCCTCGCACCACGACGGCACCGCCGCCTTCGCAGGCCCCCGCGGCGCCACCGTCCTCGTCAACAACCACGAGCTCAGGGGCCCCCGGGCCGGCTGGAAGCACCCGGTGCCCCTCACCGAGGGCCTCGTCTACGACCCGGCCGCGTCCGGCGGCTGCACGGTCGTCGAGGTCTCCCACGACGGCTCGCACGTCGCCGAGCGGGTCGGCATCGCGGGCACGTCCACCAACTGCGCCGGCGGTGCCACCCCGTGGGGCACCTGGCTGACCTGCGAGGAGACCGAGGACAAGGCCGGTCAGAACGGCATGACCAAGGACCACGGCTACGTCTTCGAGGTCGACCCGCACGACCGCCGCGCCAACCGCGCCCCCAAGCCCGTCAAGGCGCTGGGCCGCTACGCCCACGAGGCCGTCGTCACCGACCCCTCCCGAGGCCACCTCTACCTCACCGAGGACGCCTCGGGCCCCAACGGCCTGCTCTACCGCTGGACCCCGCCGAAGGGCTTCCGGCACGGCCGCGGCAGGCTGCGCACCCTCGCCGACGACGCGGGCGCGCTCCAGGCCTTCAAGTGCTTCGACTCCGGCGGGCGCTTCGTCGACGACCTCTCCCGCGCCACCCGGACGGGCACGGTCTACGGCATCGACTGGGTCGGCGTGCCCGACCGCGACGCCCGGTCGGTGCCGGTGCGCAAGCAGTTCAAGGACGGCGAGGTCACCCGGGCCCGCAAGCTGGAGGGCATGTGGTGGGCGGACGGCGGCGCGTACGTCGTCGCGTCCTTCGCCCGGGAGGAGAGCCCGGTCCAGCACGACGGCCAGGTGTGGTTCTACAACCCGGGGCGCCGCACCCTCACCCTGAAGGTGCGCCTCGGCGTCAACAAGGACCCGGGCCGGGACGGCGCCTTCGACGGCCCGGACAACATCACCGTCTCGCCGCACGGCGGCCTGGTGGTGGCCGAGGACGGCGAGGGGATCCAGCACCTCTTCGGCGCCCTCGACGACGGCCGCACCTACCCCATCGCCCGCAACGAACTGAACATCGGGACTCCGCAGAAGCCCGAGTACAGCGAGTTCACCGGTGTCACCTTCTCGCCCGACGGCAGGACGCTTTTCGCCAACCTCCAGGATCCCGGCATCATGCTGGCGATCACCGGTCCCTGGCGCCGTCAGGGCAGGTGACCGGAGACTTCGGTACCCGGTGGGCCCCGGGAATCATGGCCGGCTGCCCTTGTTGAAGGAGAGGTGACGATCCGGCTCTCCGTACTCGACCGCTCCCGCACCCGCCGGGACCGCCCGCAGGGCGAGGCACTGCGCGACACCGTGCGGTTCGCGCAGCAGGCCGAGGCGCTCGGCTACCACCGCTTCTGGGTATCGGAGCACCACAGCGTGCCCGGCGTGGCGGGCTCGGCCCCGACGGTGCTCGCCGCGGCGGTGGCGGCCGCGACCTCGCGGATCAGGGTGGGCACGGGCGGGGTGATGCTGCCCAACCACCGCACGCTCGTCGTCGCCGAGCAGTTCGGGGTGCTGGAGTCCCTCTTCCCGGGCCGCATCGACATGGGCCTGGGCCGCTCGGTCGGCTTCACGGACGGCATCCGCAGGGCCCTGGGCACGGACAAGGACGCCATGGCCGACTTCGCCGGGCAGCTCGCCGAGCTGGAGGGCTGGTTCACCGGGGGCCCGCGCCCGTACGACGGGGTGCACGCCCGCCCGGCGGAGGGCCTGCGGGTCCCGGCGTTCGTCCTCGCCAACGAGGCGGGCGCGGACCTGGCGGCCGCCGCGGGGGCGGCCCTGGTGATCGGCGGCCTGAGCGGCGAGGAGCGGATGCTCGCCGCCGTCGCCCGCTACCGGGCGGCGTTCCGGCCCTCGGCCTGGTGGCGGCGCCCGTACGTCGTGGTGGCGGGGAACGTGGCCGTCGCCGCCACCCGCGAGGAGGCCCGCAGGCTGCTCGTGCCCGAGGCGTGGGCGCTGGCGCACGCGCGGACGCACGGCGCCTTCCCGCCGCTGGAGCCCGCCGAGGAAACCGAGGCGCGGGCGATGGGCGAGCGGGAGCGCCGGCTGTACGAGGACGGGCTGCGCGGGCACATCCACGGCACGGAGGACGAGGTGTCCGCCGCGCTCGGGGCGCTGGTCGAGCGCAGCGGCGCCGACGAGGTGCTCGTCACCACGTCCTCGTACGACCGGGAGGCGCTGCTGGACTCCTACGGCCGGCTGGCCCGGCTCGCCGGGCTGACCGCGGGCCCGGCGGGCCGGGAGCGGCTCACAGGGCCTGCGCGGCGGGCTTGACCAGATCGCGCACGGTGCGCGACTTCACGAACTCGCCCAGGGCCGTCATCTCCCACTCGCCCGAGTACTGCCGGATGAACTTCGCCATCAGCACACCGGTCTTGGGCTCCGCGCCGGTCAGGTCGAAGCGCACCAGCTCCTCGCCCGTGCGGCCGTCGAGCAGGCGGCAGTAGGCCTTGGCGACCTGGTTGAACTTCTGGCCGGTGAAGGAGCTGACGGTGAAGACCAGGCCGGTCACCTCGGGCGGCAGGCCCTCCATGTGCACGGTGATGGTCTCGTCGTCGCCGGAGCCCTCGCCGGTGAGGTTGTCGCCGGAGTGCTGGATGGCGCCGTTGAGGATCTGCAGCTTGTTGAAGTAACAGGCGTCGATCATATTGCGGTCGGGGCCGTAGGCGATGACGGAGGCGTCCAGGTCGATGGCGGGGGCGCCCCAGGCGGGCTCCCAGCCCAGGCCCATCTTCACCGAGTGCGTCAGCGGCCGGCCGCCCTTGACCAGGGACACCGTCTGGTTCTTCTGCAGGCTGACCCGGCCCTTGTCCAGGTTGATCTTCCCGGTGCCGGGGGCGGCGGCGGGCGGCGCCGGGGGAGCGGCGGGCGCGGGCGGGGCGGCCGCGGGCATCGGCGGCACGGGGGCGGCCGGCTGCACAGGCGCGGGGGCCGCGGGAGCGGGTGCAGGGGCGGGGGCAGCGGGCTCCTCGACGCTCACGCCGAAGTCGGTGGCGATGCCCGCCAGGCCGTTCGCGTACCCCTGGCCGACCGCGCGCACCTTCCAGGCGCCCGCCCGCCGGTAGACCTCCACGACCACCAGGGCGGTCTCGGCGCCCAGCCGGGGCGGGGTGAACGTGGCGAGGACCGAGCCGTCGTCGGTGCTGCGGACGGTGGCCGTCGGCTCGATGCCGGCGAAGCTCGCGCCCTGGGCGTCGGGGCTGGCGGTCACCACGATCTTCTCGATGCCGGCCGGGACGGCGGCGGTGTCCACCACGATGGCGTCGGGCGAGCCGCCGGACGCGGCGCGGTGGCTCACGCCCGGACCGGAGGGCTGGTTGTAGAAGACGAAGTCGTCGTCGGAGCGCACCTTGCCGTCGGCGGTGAGCAGCAGGCCCGATACGTCGAGCCGCACCGGGGCGGTGACGTCCACCGTCACGCGGGCGACGGAGAGGGGGATGTTCGAGCCGGGTGTCATAGCGGTCATGCCCCGGGTAACGAGTGGCTGCTCTTTGCGGTTCCATTACCGAGCCGCCGGTTCCGCCCGGCTCCGTGCGGGGGAGGCCGGGGCCGCAGGGCTGCCGCGGCCCGGCCGGTGTGCCGTCGCCGCAGGTCAGCCCGGGTTCCAGCGGGGCGGCTCGGCC
The DNA here is from genome assembly GCF_024519335.1 of Streptomyces telluris. NCBI lineage: Bacteria > Bacillati > Actinomycetota > Actinomycetes > Kitasatosporales > Streptomycetaceae > Streptomyces > Streptomyces telluris. The sequence continues at coordinate 80,537 of NZ_JANIID010000014.1, read as the reverse complement.
GCGCAGAACTCGCCGCCGATGCGGTCGTGGCCCTCCCGCCGCGTTCCGCTCTCCGCGGCGAGCAGGGCGGGCGCGTACGGCTCGGAGTCGTCCTGGGGCTCGTAGCCGAGGGCGCGGGCGGCGGACAGGTCCCACCACAGCCTGGTGTTGGCGGAGCTGCCGTAGGCGACGGTGTGGCCGACGCCGTCGGCCGTCAGGGCGGCGTGCACGAGCCGGGCGCAGTCGCCGGGGCTCAGCCAGACCGACAGCATGCGCACCGACACGGGCTCGGGGAAGCAGGCGCCGATGCGCAGGGAGACGGTCTGGATGCCGTGCCGGTCCCGGTAGAGGGAGGCCAGGTCCTCGCCGAAGCACTTGGAGAGGCCGTAGAAGGTGTCCGGGCGGTGCGCGGTCTCCACGGGCAGGAGCGGGGCGCCCTCCGCGGGGACGGGCGCGAAGCCGACGGCGTGGTTGCTGGAGGCGAGGACCACGCGCCGGACGCCCGCCTCCCGCACGGCCTCGTACAGGCGGTACGTGCCCTCGACGTTGGCGCGCAGGATGTCCTCGAAGGACGCCTCCAGGGGGATGCCCGCCAGGTGGACGACCGCGTCCACGCCCTCGACGGCCCTCCGCAGCGCCTCGCGGTCGGCGAGGTCCGCGGTGATCGCGTCCGGCTCGCCCGGCACCGGCCGGGCGTCGAACAGGCGCAGCCGGTGCCCGAGGGCGGGCAGCCGGGCGCGCAGGTGGGTGCCGATGCGGCCGGCCGCGCCGGTGAGGAGGACCGTGCGGGATGCGGGCATGGTGCCTGGGCCTCCTGAGGCGGTCCGGAATCCGGAAGAGGAAGCGCACACGCTAAGGAGCCGGTGCGGGGCGGTCAAGGAGGCGCGGGCGGCTTTCGGCGGGTGGTGCCCTTCCAGGTGCCTCCCGGTGGGCTTCCCGGTGGCCTCTCGGGAGGCCGCCCCCGTCGGAACGTTTCAATCCGCTTATTCCGGCGGCGAGATGACGATCGTCACGAAATATCGGCGGCCCCCGCTCTGCTGCACCCACCGGAGTCATCGATGATCACAGGGAGCACCCACATGCCGAGCCCCACTGCCGCGCAGGAGACCGCGCAGGAGACCGTCGTCCGGGGAACCGTCGCCGAGGGCTACGAGGGCGTCCGCGAGGAGTTCGAGGCCACCTTCGCCGAGGAGCGGGCCGGGCACTCCGCCCAGCTCGCCGCCTACGTCGACGGCGAGCAGGTCGTCGACCTGTGGGGCGGCCCCGGCATGGAGGGCGACTCGCTCACCGGCGTCTTCTCCTCCACCAAGGGCGCGGCCCACCTCGTCGTCGCCCTCCTCGTCCAGGAAGGCGTGCTCGACCTCGACCGCGAGGTCGCCCACTACTGGCCCGAGTTCGCCGCCGCCGGCAAGGAATCCGTCACCCTGCGCGACCTCCTCGCCCACCGGGCCGGAGTCGTCGGGGCCGAGGGCGGCTTCACCCTGGAAGAGCTCGCCGACGACCGCGCCATAGCGGAGAAGCTGGCCGGTCAGCGGCCCCACTGGCGCCCCGGCACCGCCTTCGGCTACCACGCCCTCGTCATCGGCGCCCTGACCGGCGAAGTCGTCCGCCGCGCCACCGGGCGCACCATGCAGGAGACCTACGAGGAGCGCATCCGCGCGCCCTACGGCATCGACTTCTACATGGGCCTGCCCGAGGAGCACGAGCCCCGCGTCCTCGACATCCAGCCCATGGACCCGACGCCCGGCCAGAAGCGCGCCCTGCTCGAAGGGGCCTTCGGCCCGCGGAGCCTGACGGGCATCGCCTTCAACCTCAACCACGCCCGGCCCACCGTGCTGGAGGACCTGCCGAACCACCGCGTCATCCGGGCGGGCGGCCCCGCCTCCGTCGGCGGCATGGCCTCCGCGCGCGGCCTGGCCCGCATGTACGCGGCCGCCATCAGCGGCGTCGGCGGCAAGGAGGCGCTGCTGACGCCCGCCACCGCCGCCGACTTCGCCCAGATCCACTCCGTCGGCTACGACGTGGTCGCGCGCCAGCACCAGGCCTTCGGCCTGGGCTTCGGCGCCCTGGGGGACAAGTACCCCTTCCTCGGCGCCCGCGCCTTCGGCCACGGCGGCGCCGCCGGCTCCCAGGCCTTCGCCGACCCCTCCAACGGCCTGGCCTTCGGCTTCAACCGCCGCCGGTACGGCTTCCGGGACGACAACGACCCGCAGGTCGCGCGCCTGGCCAGGGCGGTCGCCGAGGCGGTGGGCCGCTGACCCCCGGGAGCCTTCCCTCCGCCACCCCTCAGCGGGGGGAGACGAAACCGCATTCGTAGGCCGCGATGACCGCCTGGGTGCGGTTGCGGACGCCCAGTTTGGCCAGGGCGCCCGCCACGTGGGTCTTCACCGTCGCCGCGCCCAGGACGAGCTGTTCGGCGATCTCGGCGTTCGACAGGCCCCGGGCCATCAGGCGCAGGACCTCCGCCTCCCGGTCCGACAGCTGCGCGCGCAGCTTCCCGGCGGCCGTCCTCGCCCGGCGGGCCTGCGCGTGCTCCGCCGCGAGGGCGCGCACGGCGGCGGGGAAGAGCAGCGAGTCGGTGCGGGCGACGAGCCGGACGGCCTGGACGAGTTCGTCGGCGCCCGACCGCTTCAGGAGGAAGCCGCTGGCGCCGGCGCGCAGCGCGTCGTACACGTAGCTGTCGTTCTCGAACGTGGTGACGACGATGACGCGCGGCGGGGAGTCCATGCCGCCGAGCAGCTGCTCGGTGGCCCGGATCCCGTCGACCTCGGGCATCCGTACGTCCATCAGGACCACGTCGGGGCGCAGTTCGCGGACGACGGAGACCGCTTCCGCGCCGGTCGTGGCCTCGCCGACGACCTCCAGGTCCTCCTCGGCGCCCAGGATCGCCCGCAGGGCGGTCCGCACCATGCGCTCGTCGTCGGCGAGCACGATCCGCAGGGGCGCCGTCACCGGCCCGCACCCCCGCCCAGCGGCAGGCGGACGGCGAGCCGCCACACCCCGTCCCGCTCGCCGGAGCTGCTGCTGCCGCGCAGCAGCCGGGCCCGTTCGGCTATGCCCGTCAGACCGCGGCCGCCGCCGGTGCGGCGGTGCGCGCGGCCGGGGGCCTTGTCGGGGTTGACCGGATTCTCCAAGGCGACCTCCACGGCGTCGTCGTGCACGGTGATTTGCAGCAGCACGGGCACCCGGCCCGCGTGCCGCAAGGCGTTGGTGAGGCCCTCCTGCACGATCCGGTACGCCTCGCGGGAGACGACCGGCGGCACGCCGTCCAGGGCCGGGGGCGCGGCGAGGGTGACGGTGCCGCCCGCGGCGCGGGTGCGCTCCAGCAGCCCGTCCAGGTCGGCGAGGGTCGGCGCCGGCGCGGCGGACGCGGCGCCGTCCTCGCGCAGCAGGCCCAGCACGGTGTCGAGTTCGCCGACCGCCTCGCGCGTCGTCTCCTCGATCGCGGCCAGCGCCTGCCGCGCGAACTCCGGGTCGGCGTCGAGGACCTTGCGCGCCGCGCTCGCCTGCAGGGTGACGGCGCTCAGTGCGTGCCCCACGGAGTCGTGCAGCTCGCGGGCCAGCCGGTTGCGCAGGGCCAGCCGCATGGCGTGCTGCTCGGCCTCGGCCAGCCGGTCGGCGGCCGTCGGGCCGAGCAGGAGGGGTGCGCAGCGGGCCAGGAGCGCGCCCGCGGCCCCGGACACCGCGGCGAGCAGGACCAGGACCAGCAGGCCGGCGGGCAGCGCCAGCAGCGTCCACGGGAAGGCCAGGTCCCCCAGCCCGTACGGGGCCTCGTCGCCCCCCGGGACGCCGGTGAACGGCAGGGCCATCAGCATCAGCGCGAACGGGGGCGTGGCCAGCGACATGCCGCTCACGATCCCGCCGGCCAGCAGGTGCAGGGTGTACCACAGGGCGGTCCGCCCGCGCGCGGCCCGCGAGTCTCCCGGGCCTGTCGCGAGGGCCTCCTCCGGCACCCCGCACAGGGCGCGTGCCGCCGCCGACTCCAGCGCCCGTACGAGGGGCACCAGCGCGGTCACCGCCGCCGGCACCAGCGCCAGCGCGAAGACGCCGAACTGCCGGCCGACGGTGGAGGGGAACAGGATGTCCGTGTCCCTGACGAAGACCGCCGTCAGCGTGCTCGCCAGCAGGTAGTACGGCATCAGCAGCGCACCGCCGAGCAGCAGGTGCACCCACCGCAGCCGGGCGCGGCGGCCCACCAGGGCGCCGGCACCGCGCCGGAGGAGAGTCGTCACAGCGCGGCGGCCCGGGCGGAGCGCTGGGCGAAGAAGCGGGCGCCGGCGGCGAGGACGAGCAGACCGATGATCACTTGCATAGCGTAGGCGACGGCCATCGTGGCCGTCGGTCCCCGGCCGTCGTCGGCCAGGGACGTCAGCGTCGCGAGCAGCTGCCAGCCTCCCCACGCGGCCGAGGCGGCCGAGCCGACGCCCGCCAGGAGCAGCGGCACGCGCAGCGGCAGCCGGCCGCCGCGTCCGGACGGCGCCCGGCCGGACAGCAGCAGGACGGCGCCCGCGATCGTCGCGGCGGCGTACAGCACGTAGCCCGACTCCCCGGCCGCGAAGGTGCCGCTGTACATCCGGGCCGTCTCCGGCGAGAGGCCCGCAGGCACCCCGCACGTCCACATCAGGTGGACCGCGCCGGGCAGGACCGCCAGGACGCCTGCCGCGGTCAGCGCGGCCCGCGGCCCGCGGCCGAGCGGACGGTCCGCCAGGTCCCCGACGCGGCCCCGCCACAGGTGGCCCCAGCGCTCGCGGGCGTACAGCACGAACAGGGTGCCCAGGGCGAGCCCCTGGACGATGAACCCCGTGTAGACCACGGCGAAGACCCACTCGTCGAGGAACGGCTCGTGGGCCGCGCTCCCGGAACCGGACGCCGAACCGCCGAGGGCGCGGACGATCAACTGCGCGGGAAAGCCGTACATGATGGGCGTCAGCAGCCCCACCGCGCCCCACACCGGCAAGGCGAGCAGCCGGGCGGGGACGCGCTTGCCCCAGGGCCGGGTCAGCAGCAGGGCGAGGACCACGACCGCGGCGTCCATCAGGATGGTCACGGCGTTCGCCACGACCAGGCCCGTGCCGGCATCCCGCAGGCCGCTTCCCTCCGGGATGCCGACGTGACTGCCCGCCACCCAGGCGACCTTGAGGCCGAGGTAGGGCAGGCAGGCGGCGATGGTCACCGCGCGGAGCACGTGGCGCTTGGTGGCGTGGTCGTCCGGGACGGTCGTCGTACTGGTCATGTGAACAGCCTTCCGCCCGGCGGGCGCCGGCGCGTCGCCCTGCCCGGCGGACTTCCTCCGCCGCGAGGCGGAGGAACCGCTCGTCCTCAGGCAGGGGAAGGAGGCCCCGCGAGGACGGAACGGCGGATGGACCGGCAGACGGACCGGTAGACGGACCGGCGGACGGGCCGATGGACGGACCGATCGCCGGGCGCGCATAGTGGGTGGGCATGGAGAGCCTCGCCCCCGCACACTTCGCGCCCGAGACCGTCTACCTCAACACCGCCGCCACCGGGCTCGTGCCCGCGCCCGCCGTCGCCGCCATGACCGAGGCCGCCACCGCGTTCTCGCTGGGCCGCCCCGGCGCGGAGGACCACTTCCCGGTCGTGGAGGCCGTCCGCGCCGCCTTCGCCCGGCTCGTCGGCGTGCCCGCCCGGCAGGTCGCCACCGGGGGTTCGGCCGCCGTCTTCTGCGGGCTCGTCGCCCAGTCGCTGCCCGAAGGGTCGGAAGTCGTGTGCGTGGAGGGGGACTTCAGCTCCCTCGTCAACCCCTTCCACGTGCGGCCCGGGCTCGCCGTCCGCACCGTTCCCCTGGAGAAGGCCGCGGACGCGGTGGGGCCCGGGACCGCGCTCGTCGCCGTCAGCGCCGTCCAGTCGGCCGACGGCCGCCTCGCCGACCTCGCGGCGATCGGCGAGGCCGCCCGCGCCCACGGCGCCCGCACGCTCGTCGACGTCAGCCAGGCCGCGGGCTGGCTGCCCGTCGACGCGGGCGCCCACGACTTCACCGTCTGCGTCGGCTACAAGTGGCTGATGGGGCCCCGCGGCACGGCCTACCTCACCGTCCCCGAGGACCTCGGCGGCCTCACCCCCGTCTTCGCCGGGTGGGTGGCCGGGGAGGACCCCTGGGACAGCACGTACGGACAGGTGTCGCTCGCCCGCTCGGCCCGCCGCTACGACGAGAACCCCGCCCTCCTGCCCTACACCGGCGCCCTGGCCGGCCTCCGGCTCGTGGAGGAGCTCGGGCCGGAGCGGATCGCCGCGCACGACCGGGCCCTCGCCGGCCGCTTCCGCGCGGGGCTCGCCGCGCTCGGGCACCGGCCCGCCCCGGCGGAGGACTCCGCCGTCGTCTCGGTCCCCGGCCTCGGCCGCGCGGCGGAGCGCCTCGCGGCGGCGGGCGTACGGGTCAGCGCCCGCGCCGGAGGACTGCGGGCGTCCTTCCACCTCTACAACAGCACGGCCGACGTGGACCGTCTCCTGGAGGCGCTGGCCTGACCGGGCGGTGACGCGGCGGCCCCGCCGCGCCGCCGCCCGGACCGGCTACCCCACCGGCGTGAAGTCCCGTGCCCCCACGAACTCCGGGCGGCGGGACGGGGCCGCGAACGGCTCGACCGCCGTGTTCTCCACGCTGTTGAAGACGATGAAGACGTTGCTGCGCGGGAAGGGCGTGATGTTGTCGCCCGACCCGTGCATGCAGTTGCAGTCGAACCACGTCGCCGATCCGGCCGGGCCCGTGAACAGCCGGATGCCGTGCCGCCCCGCCAGCGCGGAGAGCGCGCTGTCCGACGGCGTGCCGGCCTCCTGCATCCGCAGGGACCGCTTGTAGTTGTCCCGCGGCGTCACGCCCGCGCAGCCCAGGAACGTGCGGTGCGACCCCGGCATGATCATCAGGCCGCCGTTGGTGTCGAGGTTCTCCGTCAGCGCGATCGACACCGACACCGTCCGCATCCGCGGCAGCCCGTCCTCCGCGTGCCAGGTCTCGAAGTCCGAGTGCCAGTAGAAACCGGAGGCCCCGAAGCCCGGCTTGACGTTGACCCGCGACTGGTGGACGTAGACGTCCGAGCCGAGGATCTGCCGGGCCCGGCCCACCAGCCGCGGGTCGCGCACAAGGCGCGCGAACACCTCGCTGATCCGGTGCACTTCGAACACCGACCGCACGTCCTGCGCGTGCGGCTCCACGACCGCTCTCTCGTCGGCCCGCACCGCCGGGTCGGCGACCAGCCGGTCGAGTTCGGCGCGCAGGACCCGCACCTCGTCCGGCGTGAGCATCTCGTCGACGGTGAGGAACCCGTCGCGTTCGTAGTCCGCCAGACCGGCCGCGTCGATCGGTCCGGGCGCGGCGGCGCCGGATCCGCAGGCGGGCCCGGGCCACACCACGGGGTCACGGCGCGGGACGGCCTCCTCGTGCGTGCCGCGCGTGGGGTAGAGGTCGGTGACCGCGGCCATGGTTCAGCCCTCCTCCGTCAGCAGCGGGTAGACGCCGTTCTCGTCGTGGTCCTCCCGTCCGGTGACCGGCGGGTTGAAGACGCACACGCAGCGGAAGTCGGTCCTGGGGCGCAGGGTGTGCCGCTCGTGGCCGTCGAGCAGGTACATCGTGCCGGGCGAGATCCAGTGCTGCTCGCCGGTCTCGTCGTCGGTGAGCTCGGCCTCGCCCTCCACGCACAGCACGGCTTCGATGTGGTTGGCGTACCACATGGAGGTCTCCGTGCCGGCGTAGAGGACGGTCTCGTGCAGGGAGAAGCCGACCCGCTCCTTGGCGAGCACGATCCGCTTGCTCTCCCACGTACCGGACTTGGCCTTGACGTGGCGGTCGGTGTTCTCGATGTCCCGGAGGGAACGGACGATCACGGGTTGTGCCTTTCTTCGGGGATCAGTTCTTCCGGTGTCAGTGGTGGGCGTCAGGCCGTCTCGCGGACCGCGCGGGCGAGGATCCGCAGGCCCTCGTCCAGCTCCTCGGGGGAGATCGTCAGCGCGGGCAGCAGCTTGAGGACCTCGCCCTCGGGGCCCGACGTCTCCACGAGCAGGCCGAGCTCGAACGCCCGCCGGGCGACCTCCGAGGCCCGGGACCTGTCGGCGAACTCCAGTCCCCACACGAGCCCGCGGCCCCGGTGGTGCGCGCCCAGCTCCGGGTGTTCGGCGCAGATCGCGCGCAGCGCCTCCTCGGCCTGCTGCCCGCGGGCGAAGGTCTGCTTCTCCATCTGCCCGTCGGTCCAGTACGCGTCGAGCGCCGCGGCGGCGGTGACGAAGGAGGGGTTGTTGCCGCGGAAGGTGCCGTTGTGCTCGCCGGGCTCCCAGACGTCGAGCTCCGGGCGGAAGAGGGTGAGGGACATGGGCAGGCCGTAGCCGCCGATGGACTTCGAGAGGGTCACGATGTCCGGGGTGATGCCCGCCTCCTCGAAGGAGAAGAAGGCGCCGGTGCGGCCGCAGCCCATCTGGATGTCGTCCACGATCAGCAGCATGTCGTGGCGCTCGCACAGCGCGGCGAGCCCGCGCAGCCACTCGGGGCGGGCCACGTTGATGCCGCCCTCGCCCTGCACCGTCTCGACGATGACGGCGGCCGGCGTGTTCAGGCCCGAGCCCTGGTCGGCCAGCAGCCGCTCGAACCACAGGAAGTCCGGCACCCGGTCGTCGAGGTAGTGGTCGAACGGCATCGGCGTGCCGTGCACCAGGGGGATGCCCGCGCCGGCCCGCTTGAAGGCGTTGCCGGTGACGGCGAGCGAGCCCAGCGACATGCCGTGGAAGGCGTTGGTGAAGGAGACGATCGCCTCGCGGCCCTTGACCTTGCGGGCCAGCTTCAGCGCGGCCTCCACGGCGTTGGTGCCCGTCGGGCCGGGGAACATCACCTTGTACGGCAGGTCGCGCGGGCGCAGCACGACGTCCTGGAAGGCCTCCAGGAACGCGCGCTTGGCGGTGGTGCCCATGTCCAGGCCGTGGGTGACGCCGTCGCGTTCGATGTAATCGATCAGGGCGCGTTTGAGGACCGGGTTGTTGTGCCCGTAGTTGAGCGCGCCGGCGCCGGCGAAGAAGTCGAGGTACGTGTGGCCGTCCTCGTCGTACATCCGGCTGCCCTGGGCCCGGTCGAAGACCGCGGGCCAGCTGCGGCAGTAGCTGCGCACCTCCGACTCCAGGGCCTCGAAGACGCTGAGTGCGGGCGGGGTGATGGTCATGGAGGTGCTCCTGTCAGTACGTGAGGGGGCCGATGCGGTGCAGGACCTCGGGGTCGTGCCCCGGCTCGGGGAACAGCCCGCCGGGGAAGAGGACTTCGTGCTCCACGGGCGCGCGGTGCCGCTCGGCGAAGGAGGCGAACAGGCGGTTGGAGGCGGTGTTGCCGGGCGTCACGGTGGTCTCGATCCCGTCGATGCCGCTCTCGCGGGCGACCCGTGCGACGAGGCCCTCCAGCAGCGCGGCGGCCAGGCCGCGGCCGCGGTGCGGGCGGTCCACGGCGACCTGCCACACCACGAGGGTGCGGGGGCGGGCGGGCCGGACGTAGCCGGTGATGAAGCCGGCGGGCTCCCCGTCGCCAGCGCGGCGGGCCACGGCCGAGGTGGCCGCGAAGTCGCGGCACCACAGCAGGTAGCTGTACGAGGAGTTGAGGTCCAGGGTTCCCGAGTCGCGGGCGATGCGCCAGATCGCGGCTCCGTCCTCGACGCGCGGGACGTCGAGCGCGAGGTCCTCCGGCATTTCCGGGAATTCCCGGAGAGGGGCGGAACGGGCACGTGCAAGGTCTGCTTGTGCTGCGGTCATGCGGAGGGAATTTACCGATGCGGATCGGAAATCGCATCGGGGGCCCGGGTTACCCGGGGGTGGGTGGTCGTGTTATCGCGCGGAGGCGCGGGGGCGCGCAAAGCGGGTGGGAGATGGGGCGGTTTGCCCGCTTATATCCGGGCAAATCAAAGGCTGTGTGGAGTACGTCACAAGTGATCGCGAGGGGTCGTGAATTCCCTTGCCGAAGCGTAAGGAAAATGCTGCGTTTAGGGTGCTGAAAAGCGGGCATGAGAATGCGCGGAGAGTTGTCTCCGGAATTATCGGAGAAGGGTTCCGGGGAATTGCCTCGGGCGGCGGCCCGATGTGCCGGCCGCGCATCGGCCGGGGCGTGGCCGCGCCCCGGCGACGGCCCCTTGGCGGGCGGGAGGAGCGGGCTCGTACAGTGCGGTCCATGAGCGACAGTGGGGTGCTGCACATCAAGGGGCGGGTGCTCGTCGGCGCGGACCCGGACGGCGGGGTGCGCGACGAGCTGTGGGCCGTCGACGGCCGGATCACCTTCGAACGGCCGGTGGGGGCGCGGGACGTCACCACCGTCGAGGGCTGGGCGCTGCCCGGCCTCGTGGACGCGCACTGCCACGTGGGCCTCGACGCCCACGGACCGGTCGACGCGTCCACCGCCGAGAAGCAGGCGCTCACCGACCGGGACGCGGGAGCGCTGCTGCTGCGCGACGCCGGCTCCCCCTCGGACACGCGCTGGATCGACGACCGCGAGGACCTGCCGCGCATCATCCGAGCCGGGCGCCACATCGCGCGCACCCGCCGGTACATCCGCAACTACGCGCACGAGATCGAGCCGGACGACCTCGTCGCGTACGTGGCGCGGGAGGCGCGGCGCGGGGACGGCTGGGTCAAGCTCGTCGGCGACTGGATCGACCGCGAGACGGGCGACCTGTCCTCCTGCTGGCCGCGCGGGGAGGTCGCGGCGGCGATCGCCGAGGCGCACCGCCTCGGGGCGCGCGTGACCGCGCACTGCTTCGCGGAGGAGTCGCTGGCGCCGCTCGTGGAGGCGGGCATCGACTGCATCGAGCACGCCACCGGGCTCACCGAGGAGACCATCCCGCTCTTCGCCGAGCGCGGGGTCGCCATCGTGCCCACGCTCGTCAACATCGCGACGTTCCCGCGGCTCGCGGACGGCGGCCAGGGGAAGTTCCCGCGCTGGGCGGACCACATGCGGCGCCTGCACGCCCGGCGCTACGAAACGGTGCGGGCGGCGTACGACGCGGGCATCCCGGTCTTCGTCGGCACGGACGCGGGCGGCTCCCTGGCCCACGGCCTGGTGGGCCAGGAGGTGGCCGAGCTCGTCAGAGCCGGCCTGCCCCCGCTCGCGGCCCTCTCGGCCACCACGTGGGCGGCCCGGTCCTGGCTCGGCCGCCCGGGCCTGGAGGAGGGCGCCCCGGCGGACGTCGTCGTCTACGGGACGGACCCGCGGGCGGACGTCAGGGTCCTGGGCTCACCGAAGCGGGTGATCCTGCGGGGGAAGGTGATCCGCTAGGGCCCGGCCGTCTCGACATCCAGGCCGCCACCGCCGCGCCCGACACGTTGTGCCAGACCGAGAAGACCGCCGCCGGCAGCGCCGCCGCCGGGCTGAAGTGGGCCGTGGCCAGCGACGCCGCCAGGCCCGAGTTCTGCATGCCGACCTCGAAGGCCATCGCCCGGCTGGCGGGGCGGCCGAGCCGGGCCAGGCGGCCCGCCGCGTAGCCGAGGGCCAGGCCGAGGCCGTTGTGGAGGACGACGGCGAGGAGGACGAGCCCGGCCGCGTCCTTGATGCGGGAGGCGCTGCCCGAGACCACGATGAGGACGAGGACGGCGATCGTCAGGGCCGAGAGCGCCGGCAGGGCGCGCAGCACCTTGCCGACCCACCGCCCCGCGGCCATCCGCACGAGCGCCCCGCCGAGCACCGGCACGAGCACGGTCTTGAGGATGTCGGTGAGCATCGCCCCCGCGTCCACGTCCAGGAACCGGTCCGCCAGCAGCAGCGTCAACGGCGGGGTGACGAGCGGCGCGACGAGCGTGGAGACGGTGGCGACGGACACGGACAGGGCGACGTCCCCGCGCGCGAGGTACGTGACGACGTTGGACGCCGTGCCGCTCGGTGCGCAGCCGACGAGGATCACCCCGGCGGCCAGCTGCGGCGGCAGCCCGAGGACCGTGGCGATCAGCCACCCCAGCCCCGGCATGATCACGTAGTGGGCGACGAGGCCGAGCCCGACCGCCCAGGGCCGCTTGGCGACGGCGCGGAAGTCGTCGCCGGTGAGCGTGAGGCCCATAGTGAACATCACGACGCCCAGCAGCCAGGGCACGGCCGGCGCCCAGCCGGTGAAGTGGGACGGGGCGGCGAGCCCCACCCCTCCGGCGGCGACGACGAGCAGGGGGAACACGGTGACGGCCAGCCGCGCCGTCCGGTCGGCGGCTGTCGGGGCTGTCGGGGCTATCGGCGGGGTCGGCATACGGCGGCACCTTAGCGATCAAGTCCCCTTCCCGAACAGGGGGTGACGCCGCCTCAGCTCTCGGCCAGCGCCTTGCCGAGGGCCTCCGCGAAGCGGTCCGTGGTCGCCCGGTCCCGGACCGCGAGGCGCAGGTAGTCCGGGCCGAGGCCCGGGAACGTGTCGCCGCGGCGCACCGCGAACCCCAGTCCCCGCAGCCTGCCCCGCACGGCCGCGGCGCCCCGCACCCGGATCAGCAGGAACGGCCCGGCCGCCGGACCGTGGACCCGGACCCCCTCGAACTGGCCCACCGCGGCCGCGAGATAGGTCCGGTCCTCGGCGAGGCGGTCCGCGGCGCGCGCGGCCTCCGCGAGCGCCGGGGGAGCGCTGCACGCCTCCGCAGCGGCCAGCGCCGGCGACGACACCGGCCACAGCGGCTGGGCCCGCTCCAGCCGGGCTATGGTGCCGGGCGACGCGAGCACGTAGCCGATCCGCAGCCCCGCCAGCCCCCAGGTCTTGGTGAGGCTGCGCAGCACGATCAGCCCCGGCAGGTCCGTGACGGACGCCAGCGACTCCGCCTCGCCCGGCACCGCGTCCATGAACGCCTCGTCGACCACCAGCGTCCGCCCCGGCCGGGCGAGCCGCGCCAGGTCCCGCGCCGGGTGGAGGACGGACGTGGGGTTGGTCGGATTGCCGACGACGACCAGGTCCGCGTCGCCCGGCACCGCGCGCGGGTCCAGCCGGAAGCCGTCCGCCTCGTCCAGCAGCACCCGCTCCACCCGGTGCCCGGCGTCCCGCAGCGCCGCCTCCGGCTCCGTGAACTGGGGGTGCACCACCACCGGCCGCCGCACCCGCAGCGCCCGCGCGATGAGGACGAACGCCTCCGCGGCCCCCGCCGTCAGCAGCACCCGCTCCTCCGGCAGCCCGTGCCGCTCCGCGACCGCCCGCCGGGCGGCGCGCCCGTCCGGGTAGGCGGCGAGCCCGCCGAGCGACGCGGCGATGTGCTCGCGCAGCCACACCGGGGGCGTGCCCGCCCGCACGTTCACCGCGAGGTCCGTCAGCTCCGCGCCGGCACCCCGCACTTCGGCGTCACCGTGGTGGCGCAGGTCGGGTTCGCTGGGATTGTGCATGGCCGCGGGCCGCCTTCTCTCGTCCGTTTGCTGCTGGTTGTCGTTCACACGTCTGCGGGCACGTGAAGCCGCCCGCCCCAAGACCGTACTGACGCCTGCGGAACGGCCGTCAAGCGGGTCTGCACGTCGGCCCGTACGTCGGCGCGCACGCCGCCCGTGCGCGTCACGCACGCCCGTACGCCACCGCGCACGTCACCCGCGCCGACTTCCGCTTCCCCACGGCCAGCACCCCGCCCTCCCCGGCCGCCAGCAGCGCCGCCGCCTCCGCCACCGAGGGCGTCCCCACGGCGGCCAGCGCGGCGGCCGAAGACTCCGCCACCGCGACCCCGGCCAGCGCACCGGCCCCGTACGCCCGCAGCGGCACGCCCAGCTCGGCCGCCGCCTCCACCAGGCCGCCCTCGCCCGCCTTCGCCTCGGCCGTCGCCAGCGCCGCCGGCCGCAGCCCTCCCACCCCGGCCTCCGCCAGCGTCCGCTCCACCAGCTCCAGCACCTCCGCGGCCGCCACGCCGCGCCGGGCGCCCACACCCACGTACACGGCGGGCGCCACGGCGGGTACAGGTGCGAGGGCCACAGCCGCGGGGGATACTGCAGCCGCGAGAAGGGTGGAACCGTGCCGGTCGTGATCGCCATGGGCGCGTTCCTGATGACGCTGCTCGGCGGCTGGGCCGCGCACCGCATCACCGACCGCAGACACCTCGTCCTGGGGTTCGCGGGCGGGCTGATGCTCGGCGTCGTCGGCCTCGACCTGCTGCCCGAGGCCCTGGAGGCCGCCGGCCGGGACGTCTTCGGCGTGCCGGCCGCCCTGCTGTGCTTCGTCGCCGGCTTCCTCGCCGCCCACGCGGTCGAGCGGCTCCTCGCCGTCCGCAAGGCCGCCCACGGCGTCAGCGCCGCCGAACGCACCCCGCAGGTCGGCCTCACCGCGGCCGCCGCCCTCGTCGGTCACAGCGCCATGGACGGCGTCGCCATCGGCGCGGCCTTCCAGGTCGACCACGGCGTGGCGGTCGCCGTCGCCGTGGCCGTCATCGCGCACGACTTCGCGGACGGCTTCAACACGTACACGATCACCGACCTGTACGGGAACGACCGGCGCCGCGCCCTCCTGATGCTCGCCGCGGACGCCGTCGCCCCCCTCGTCGGCGCGGCGTCCACCCTGCTGTTCACCCTTCCGGCCGGATTCCTCGGCGTCTATCTCGGATTCTTCGGCGGCGTCCTGCTCTACCTGGCCACGTCCGACATCCTCCCCGAGGCCCACCACACCCACCCGGCCGTCTCCACGCTCGCCTGCACGGCGGCCGGAGCGGGCTTCATCTGGCTGGTCGTGGGCCTCGCTCACTGACGCTCGCCGGCACCGCCCGCGGCCGCCGCCGCGGCCGCCACCAGGCGGGCGGCCGTGCCCGGGGCGCCCGCCCAGTGCACGTGCAGGTACGAGGCGTGCACCCCGGCATGCGCGAAGCCCTCCGTACGGCGCTGCGGGTGGGTGAACCCCCACGCGGGGGTCCCGCCCGCGCCCGGCTCGGTCACCGTGCGGTGGAACTCGTGCCCCCGGACGCGGGTGCCCGCCGGCGCCAGCACGTTGTCCGCGATGGCCACCGCCTCGCGGTAGCCGAGGGTGAGGCGGCCGGACATGCGGGCGTCCGCGGGGAGCACGCCGCACATGGGCCTGCCGTCCAGCGAACGGGAGAGGTAGAGCAGGCCCGCGCACTCGGCGACGACCGGGGCGCCGGTCGCCGCGAGGGCGGCGACCTCCTTGCGGAGGGGTTCGTTCGCGGACAGCTCCGGGGCGTAGACCTCGGGGAATCCGCCGCCTATGACGAGGGCGGCGGTGCGCTCGGGGAGGGACTCGTCGCGGAGGGGGTCGAAGGGGACGACCTCCGCGCCGGCCGCTTGCAGCAGCTCCGTGTGCTCGGTGTACGCGAAGGTGAACGCCGGGCCGCCGGCCACGGCGACCACCGGGTTGTTCTTCGGGTGCGGCCCGGTGGCCGGTTTGTGCCCACCCGTCCCGCCCTGCGGGACGCCTGCCCACAAACAGGTGGGGGTGGGGTAGGAAGCCGGGACGCCTGCCCACGAACCGTGGGGAGCCCATGGCTCGTCCACCAGCGGAGGCGCGCTGCGCGCCAGGGCCAGCAGTCCCTCCAGGTCGCAGCCCTCCCTGACCCTTGCCGCCTGGGCCGCCACCGCGTCCGTCGCCTCCGTGCTGCGTTCGGCGACCGGGACCAGGCCCAGGTGGCGCGAGGGCGTGTGGACCTGCTCGGCGCGGCGCACCGCGCCCAGGACCGGCACGCCCGACTCCGTCAGCGCTTCCCGCAGGAGCGCCTCGTGCCGGTCCGAGCCGACCTTGTTGAGGATGACGCCCGCGACCCGCACCTCCGGGTCCCAGGACGCGAAGCCGTGCACCAGCGCGGCCACCGACCGCGACTGCGACGACGCGTCGACGACCAGGACGACCGGGGCCTTGAGCAGCTTGGCCACGTGTGCCGTCGACGCCAGTTCGCCCTGCCCGCTCGCCCCGTCGTAGAGGCCCATCACGCCCTCGACGACCGCGACGTCGCAGCCCGCGGCCCCGTGCAGGAACAGCGGGGCGACCCGGTCCGGGCCGCACATGTACGCGTCCAGGTTGCGGCCGGGGCGGCCCGTCGCGAGCGCGTGGTAGCCCGGGTCGATGTAGTCCGGGCCGACCTTGTGCGGCGACACGGCCAGCCCCGCGTCCGCGAAGGCCCGCATCAGGCCGGTGGCCACCGTGGTCTTGCCGCTGCCGGAGGCCGGGGCGGCGATGACCAGGCGGGGGATGTGCGTACTCACCACTTGATGCTCACCACTCGATGCCCCGCTGACCCTTCTGCCCGGTGTCCATCGGGTGCTTGACCTTGGACATGTCGGTGACCAGGTCGGCGAAGTCGACGAGCGCCTGCGGGGCGTTGCGGCCCGTGATCACCACGTGCTGGGTGCCGGGGCGGTTGCGCAGCACCTCGATCACCTCGTCCGTGTCGATCCACCCCCAGTGCAGGGGGTAGGCGAACTCGTCCAGCACGTAGAGCTTGTACGCCTCGGCCGCCAGGTCGCGCTTGACCTGCTCCCAGCCCTCGCGCGCCTTGTCCTCGTTGCTCTGCTCGCCGTCCTTGGGGTCGCGCTGGATCCACGACCAGCCCTCGCCCATCTTGTGCCAGGCGACCGTGCCGCCCTCGCCCGACGCTCCGAGCACCCGCAGCGCGTTCTCCTCGCCGACCTTCCACTTCGCCGACTTCACGAACTGGAACACCCCGACCGGCCAGCCCTGGTTCCACGCCCGCAGCGCCAGGCCGAAGGCGGCCGTGGACTTGCCCTTGCCGAGGCCGGTGTGGACGAAGACCAGCGGCCGGTTGCGGCGCTGACGCGTGGTGAGTCCGTCGTCGGGAACGACGGTCGGCTGTCCCTGGGGCATTACGCGGCCTTCCTGGTGTGTGAGGTCCGTACGGTGCGTACGAGCGCGGAGACGCTGTCCGCGCGCAGCTCGTCCAGTGTCACGACCGGGCCGCGCAGCTCCCGGCCCAGCTCGGCGGCGAGCCCGAGCCGCACCGGCCCCTGCTCGCAGTCCACGACCACCGACGCCGTGCCCTCGCCGGCCAGCAGCCGGGCGGCGCGCGCCGCCCTTGCCAGCGGCTCCGGGCCGCCGGTGGCCCGGCCGTCGGTGACGACGACCAGCAGCGGGCGCCGGGACGGGTCGCGCAGCCGCTCCACCCGCAGCACCTCGTGCGCCTGCAGGAGACCGGCCGCCAGGGGCGTGCGCCCGCCGGTCGGCAGCTTCTCCAGCCGGGCCGCGCCCGTGTCCACCGAGGACGTCGGCGGCAGCGCCACGTCCGCGCCGGCGCCCCGGAACGTCACCATGCCGATCTTGTCCCGGCGCTGGTAGGCGTCCAGCAGCAGGGACAGCACCGCGCCCTTGACGGCGCTCATCCGCTTGCGGGCGGCCATGGAGCCGGAGGCGTCCACGACGAACAGCACGAGGTTGCCCTCGCGGCCCTCGCGCACCGCCTCCCGCAGGTCGTCGCGGCGGACGACGAGCCCGGCGCCGCTGCGCCCGCGCGCCCGCTGGTGCGGGGCGGCGGCCTGCACCG
The DNA here is from genome assembly GCF_024519335.1 of Streptomyces telluris. NCBI lineage: Bacteria > Bacillati > Actinomycetota > Actinomycetes > Kitasatosporales > Streptomycetaceae > Streptomyces > Streptomyces telluris. The sequence goes on along the minus strand of NZ_JANIID010000014.1, from coordinate 63,161 downwards.
TGGCGGCCAGGTGGAGTTTGGACAGGGCGCCGCGGGGGCGGCGGGCCCCGGTCGTCCGGCCGTGGGCCGTCCGGGCCCGCGAACGGCGGCCGTCGGCGCCCTCCCCGAGCCCGGGGACGTCGAACTTGCGGGTGCGGAAGGGGTCGGCCGCGGCGACGGCCGGCGCCTCGGGGGCCTCCCCGCGGGCGGGGGCACCCTCGGGGGCGTCCGGGCTCTCCGGGGACGCGGGCTCGGGGCCGGCCGGCCCCGGCTCCTGGCGCTGCTGCGGGACATCGGGGGTGCCGTCGGGGCCCGTGCCGTCCTGCGGGGGCTGCCCGCCGCCGTCCGGACCGCCGCCCTCGGGACCGCCGTCGGGACCGTCGTCGTCCGGGCCCTCCGGCTCCGGCTCCGGCTCGGGCTCCGGCTCGTCGTCCTCGAACCGGCCGAGGATCTCGTCGAGCTTGTCCTCGTCCAGGCCCGGCGCGTCGAAGGGGTTGCGCCGGCGCCGGTGCGGCAGCGACAGCAGTGCCGCCTGCCGCACGTCGGCCGTCGTCACGTCCGTGCGGCCCGCCCACGCGGCGAGGGCGGTCGCGGTGCGCGCGGTCACGATGTCCGCGCGCATGCCGTCCACCTCGAAGCCCGCGCACACGGCGGCGATCCGGCGCAGCGCGCCGTCGCCCAGGCGCACGGACGGCAGCAGCGCGCGGGCGGCGGCGATCCGCTCCCGCAGCGTTTCCTCCTCGGCGGCCCACTTCGCGGCGAACGCGGCCGGGTCCTCGTCGTAGGCGAGGCGGCGGCGCACGACCTCGACGCGCTCGTCGGGCTCGCGCGAGGCCGCGACCTCGACGGTCAGGCCGAAGCGGTCCAGGAGCTGCGGGCGCAGCTCGCCCTCCTCGGGGTTCATGGTGCCGACGAGGAGGAAACGGGACGCGTGACGGACCGACACTCCCTCACGCTCTACGTAGGAGGCGCCGGTGGCGGCCGCGTCGAGGAGGGCGTCGACCAGATGGTCGCCCAAGAGGTTGACCTCGTCGACGTACAGCACGCCCCGGTGCGCGTCGGCCAGCAGACCGGGCTCGAACGCCTTCACGCCCTCGCCCAGCGCCCGTTCGATGTCGAGCGCCCCCACGAGCCGGTCCTCGGAGGCGCCGACCGGCAGCTCGACCATGCGGGCCGGACGGGCGGCGTGCGCCGCCCCGTCCTCGTGCGGGCCGTCCGGGCAGCGGGCGTCGGGGGATGCCGGGTCGCACGCGAACCGGCATCCGGCGACGGCGTCGATCCACGGCAGCAGCGTGGACAGGGCGCGGACGGTCGTCGTCTTCGCCGTGCCCTTCTCACCCCGTACGAGCACCCCGCCGATGGACGGCGAGATGGCGTTGAGGAGCAGGCCCAGCCGCATGTCGTCCATGCCGACGACCGCGGTGAACGGATAGGTGGCCGAGGCCGTCAACGGGTACCCCCTGTGTTGTCGTTCCGCGCGAGCGGAGCCGGTGCACCCGGCGGTATGAACGGAACCCCCGGAGGGACCCCGTCCTCGATCAGCCGCAGCAGCGCGTCCGTGTCCGCGTGTTCCTCGATCAGATCGCCCAGCCGGTCCAGCTGTTCCTCCCGCAGCGCCGCGAAGCTCGTGTCTGGTGCCGGGACGAACGCCCGGCCCGCCGCCTCCGCGACGCGCCGCAGGAAGGCCCGCCGGAAGCCGTCGCTCTCCAGTGAACCGTGCCAGTGCGTGCCCCACACGGCGCCCACCCGGCAGCCGTCAAGGAACGCCTCGTCCCCGCCGCGGACGTCGGCCACGCCGTGGTGGATCTCGTAGCCCTCGACGGGCTCGCCCAGGGCCGTGCCCACCGGCCGCGCCAGGGTCTTCTCCGCGGCGAAGCGGATGCGCACCGGAAGCAGGCCCAGGCCCTCCACCACGCCCGCCCGGGACTCCACCTCGTCCTCGATGCGCTCGCCCAGCACCTGGAAGCCGCCGCAGATGCCCAGGACGGGGCGGCCCTCGGCGGCGCGCCGCGCCAGCGCGTCCGCGAGGCCGCGCTCCCGCAGCCAGGTCAGGGCCCGCACGGTGCCGCGGGTGCCCGGCACCACGACCAGGTCCGCGTCGGCGAGCTCCTCGGGGCGGTCCACGAAGCGGACGACCACGCCCGGCTCGGCCGCCAGCGCGTCCACGTCCGTGAAGTTGGACATCAGCGGCACCGCGCACACCGCGACCCGCAGCACGTCCGCCCCGTGCGGCGGGGCCACCACCGACTCCCGCACGGCGCCGCGCAGCGAGACGCGCAGGCCGTCCTCCTCGTCTATGCCGAGGCCGTGCGCGAACGGCAGGACGCCGAACGTCCGCCGGCCCGTCAGCTCGTACAGCATGTCCAGGCCGGGCTCCAGCAGCGTCACGTCGCCCCGGAACTTGTTGACGACGTAACCCGCTATCAGCTCCTGGTCCTCGGGCGAGAGCAGGGCCGTCGTGCCGAAGAACGACGCGAAGACGCCACCGCGGTCGATGTCGCCGACCACGACCACGGGCAGCCGGGCCGCCCGGGCGATGCCCATGTTCACGATGTCGCTGCGCCGCAGGTTGATCTCGGCAGGGCTTCCCGCGCCCTCGCAGATCACCGCGTCGTGCGTGCGCCGCAGCTCCTCCAGGCACTCCGTCACCGTTCCGAACAGCTGCTCCTGGCGGCCCGCGTGATAGCCGCGCGCACTGAGCTCGCCCACCGGCTTGCCCATCAGCACGACCTGGCTGCTGCGGTCGCCGCCCGGCTTGAGCAGCACGGGGTTCATGAGGGCGCTCGGCTCCACGCGGGCCGCGGCCGCCTGCATGGCCTGGGCCCGGCCAATCTCCGCGCCCTCGCGCGTCACGAACGAGTTGAGCGACATGTTCTGCGCCTTGAACGGCGCGACCTTGACGCCCTTGCGGGACAGCCAGCGGCAGATGCCGGCCGTCACCACGCTCTTGCCCGCGTCCGAGGTGGTGCCGGCCACCAGCAGGCCCCCGCCCAGCGGGCCCGCGGACCCGCTCCTGTCAGCCGTCACCGGCTCCTCCTCCGTGCGTACCGTGCGAAGCTTCCGACAGAGAGCCTGCCCACCACGGCCGTTCCCAGGGCCAGCAGGGACACCCGGCGCGAGAGGCGTACCGCGCGCTCGATGTCGTCCGTCGCCACCGGGCGGTTCTCCGCCCCCAGCACGGGCCGGTGCTCGACGCGGCCCGCGTACGCGAGGGTGCCGCCGAGCCGCACGCCGAGGGCGCCGGCGAACGCGGCCTCCACGGGGCCCGCGTTGGGGCTGGGGTGGCGGGACGCGTCCCGCCGGGCCACCCGCCAGGCGCCGCGCGGATCCGGGCCCGCGAGGACGGCGAGGGCCGCGGTCAGGCGGGCGCCGGGCCAGCCGGCGACGTCGTCGAGACGGGCCGAGGCCCAGCCGAAACGGCGGTAGCGGGGGGACTTGTGGCCCACCATCGCGTCGAGGGTGTTCACCGCCCGGAAGGCCACCAGCCCCGGCACGCCCCCGACGGCGCCCCACACCAGCGCGCCGACGACGGCGTCGGAGGTGTTCTCGGCCACGGACTCCACGACGGCGCGCGCGATCTGCTGCCCGTCCAGGGCCTGCGGGTCGCGCCCGCACAGGTGCGGCAGGCGCTCGCGGGCGACGTCCACGTCGCCGGCGGCGAGCGCGCCGCCGATGGCACGGGCCTCGCGGCCCAGGGAGGTGCCCCCGAGCACGGCCCAGGTGGCGGCGGCGGTCAGGGCGATGCCGGCGGGGCGGGAAGCGCGCGCGGCGCGCGACAGCAGCGCGGCACCGGCGGCGGCGCCGCCCGCGCACAGCAGGGCGTGCGCGGCGCCGTGGCCGCGGTGGTCGCGCCACAGGCGCCGCTCGACGGCCTGGGCGGCGCGGCCGAACGCGGCCACGGGGTGGCCGCGGCGGGGGTCGCCCAGGACGCGGTCACCGAGGAAGCCGAGGGCGGCGCCGCACGCGAAACCGATCGGATCGGCACGCATCGGATCAGACCGCCGTCACGCCTCGGCGGGGGGAGAGAAGTGTGCGGGGCGTTCGGTGGCGGGCGCCGGGCATGACGATGTGTCCTCACTCAGGGTCCGCGCCCTGGCTCGACGTGGCCGGCGACCAGAGTCTCCTGGCTCCCGGATCCGCGCCGCCCCGGCCTTCCGGCTCGCCGCCGTGGCATCGCGTGGGGGAGACGCTCCCCGGTGACAGTGGCGGGACCGCGCCGGATTCACACCGGCTTCCTCTGCTGTCGCCGTTTGGCTCCGGAAGTCCACCATGCGCCGCGGGCGCCGTCAACTCACCTCTGACCTGGCCGGACCCGCCGTCCCGGCTGCGCCGGGCAGCCTGGAGAGCACGGCACCGCCGGACTCCGCCGTGCCGGTCGCCCACCGTGGCGGCGGATCTTCGCGTGCGGAGGGAGCGAGGGCCCCGGCCTTCGCCGCCCGGGCCGAGCGGAACCTTCTGCAGCCGCCGCGGCGCGCAACCGTGACGCGCCTGCCCGGCGGTGCCGTGCCGCCCGCACCCGGAGGCTTCCTGCGACCCCCGGCGGGAAACGCAGCGGCCGGGACCCCCGTGGGGATCCCGGCCGGACGAGGCGGATCGCGGGGCTACACCACGATCAGGTAGATGCCGTACCCCACGGCCGCCGCGCACAGTGCGAAGCACGCGTACGCACCGGAGCGCCGCGCGAGCGCCCCCGCGCCCGCCGCCGAGTCCGCCGAACCCGCCGCCGAGTCCGCCGAACCGGCCGCGCGGGGCGACGTGCCGACGATGCCGAGGGTGAAGATGCCCACCAGGCCGACCGTCACCACGAGGCTGACGCCGAAGACCTGGCCGAGGGCTGCCCAGTCGATGTGCATGCTGTTTCTTCCTTAAGCCTTAGCTCGCCGTGGCGGCGGCAGGAGCCCGCCCGGCCTCGGGGGAGGGGGAGACCGCGGCGGCCAGGGGGCCGGCCGGCGGCGGGGCGACGGCCTGCAGGGCCGCGGTGACGACACCCGCCGGCTCGGCGTCGGTGCCGGCCTCGCGCGAATCCAGGTCCTCGTGGGTGACGGGCTTGCGGCGCGAGGCCAGCCAGATCGCGCCGGAGACGGCCAGGCCGAGGACGGCGACCGCCGCGACGCCCCAGTCGCCCTGGTCGGCGAGGAGGGCGGCGCCACCGGCGACCAGGCCCGCGGCCGGCAGGGTCAGGCCCCAGGCCATGATCATGCGGCCGGCGGTCGACCAGCGCACGACGCCGCCCTTGCGGCCGAGACCGGCGCCCATGATCGAGCCGGAGCAGACCTGCGTGGTGGAGAGGGCGAAGCCGATGTGCGAGGAGGCGAGGATCACGGTCGCGGCGCCGGTCTGCGCGGCGAAGCCCTGCGCGGGCTTGATGTCGGTGAGGCCCTTGCCGAGGGTCTGGATGATGCGCCAGCCGCCCAGGTACGTGCCGAGCGCGATGGCCAGGCCCGCGGAGACGATGACCCACATGGGCGGGTCGGCGTGCGGGGCGACGACGCCGCCGGCGACGAGGGCGAGGGTGATCACGCCCATGGTCTTCTGGGCGTCGTTGGTGCCGTGGGCGAGGGAGACCAGGGCGGCCGAGGCGATCTGGCCGGCGCGGTAGCCCTTGGCGGTCTCGCGCTCGTCGCGGCCCTTGGTGAGCCGGTAGGTGAGCCGGGTCGCGCACCAGGCGGCGATGCCGGCCACGAGCGGCGCGGCGACGGCCGGGATCAGGACCTTCATGACGACCTTGTCGGTGTTGACCGCGTCGAAGCCGACGGCGACGACCGTCGCACCGATCAGACCGCCGAAGAGGGCGTGGGAGGAGCTGGAGGGGAGCCCGGCGAGCCAGGTCAGCAGGTTCCAGACGATGGCGCCCACCAGACCGGCGAAGATCACTTCGGGTCTGATGCCGGCGGTCTCATCGATGATTCCCCCGGAGATGGTCTTGGCCACCTCGACGGACAGGAATGCCCCGACGAGGTTCAGGACCGCCGACATCGCCACCGCGGTCTTGGGCTTGAGCGCCCCGGTGGAGATGGTGGTGGCCATGGCGTTGGCCGTGTCGTGGAAGCCGTTCGTAAAGTCGAACACCAAGGCCGTGACGATCACGATCCCGATGAGAAGCGTGATGTGTTCCATTCACCCAGGCAATCAGCTCGATGGTCAGTACAGCGTGGACCGTAAAGACCCTTGGTGAACGGAAGGTGAACTGGGCCGGACTGATCAATGACGCGAACCGGAGGCGGAGCACGGATGGCGGGGCGGAAGCAAGGACGGACGGAGGGACGAATGAGAGAGAGCGAACAGATCCGCCGGGCGTGGGACGGCGTCGTGGCCACGGCCCGGCGCACCACGGCCGACGGCCTCGTGGTGGGCACCTCGGGCAACGTCTCCGCGCGCGTGGGGGACGCCGTCGTCGTCACCCCGAGCGGCATCCCGTACGACCGGCTGACCCCGCGCGACCTGGTCGCCGTCGACCTGGAGGGGCGTCCGCTCCTGGGCGACCTGGCCCCCACCAGCGAGCTCCCCCTGCACCTCGCCGTCTACCGCGCCACCGGCGCCGCCGCGATCGTGCACACCCACGCCGTGCACGCCACGGCCGTCTCCACCCTCGTCGAGGAGCTGCCGCTGATCCACTACATGGCCGGCGCGCTCGGCGGCCCGGTCCGCGTCGCCCCCTACGCCCTGTACGGCAGCGACGAGCTGGCCGCGCACGCCCTGGAGGCCCTCGCCGGCCGCACCGGCTGCCTCCTGCGCAACCACGGAACCCTCACCTACGGCGCGAGCCTGGACCAGGCGTACGACCGCACCGCCCAGCTGGAGTGGATGTGCCGGGTCTGGCTCACCGCCTCCTCCCTCCCCGGCCGCACCCCCACGCTCCTCACTCCCGCCCAGGCAACCGAGGCCATGGAGAAGCTCCGCGACTACGGAAGGCCGCAGGCCGCCCGGCCGTGACCTACGCCACACGGCAAAACTCCGCCGCGCGGCGAGCAGCCACAGCGGCGGAATCCGGCGGTGCCGAGCCGACGGCGAGTCCGGCACCGCCGGGACGGCGCGTCCCGGTTGCGCGCCGTGGCGGTGGCAACAAGATCGGGCGCCGCCGGCAGGCAACCCCCACTGGCCGCCGCCGCCCCCGCCGCCCACACTGGAGAGCATGGGCATACGGACCACGGCGGCCGTGGCCGCCGTCACGGCTTTCGGTGCCGGTGCGGCCGCCCTGGCGGCCGGACGGTACGCCTCCGACGCCGCTCTCCGGGCTTCCCCGGGCGGCCCGCCGCCCGACCAGCCGCGGCTCGCCGTCCACGCCGTCGACGGCGACCTGATCACCCTCACCCGCGACCGGGCCTCGCTGCGCCCGGGCACCTACGGGCTGACCGGAAGCGGCCTGCACGCCGTCGTCGGCGCCGTCGTCCACGACGCGCCGCACGCCGCCGACGCCGTGGTGCGCCGCCTGGAGGGCGTCACGCGCGGCGTGCCCGAGCCGGGCGACCGGGTGTGGATGACGCCGCAGCTGCACGCCGGGAACCCCCGCGACGCCCTCGGCCTGGACCACGCCGACGTCATGGTCCCCGGCGAGCTCGGGCCGCTGCCCGCCTGGTTCCTGCCCGCCGCCCGCGAGACCTGGGTGATCACCGTGCACGGCCTGGGCGCCACCCGGGAGCATCCGATGGTCGTCATGCCGCTCCTGCACCGCCTCCGGTTGCCGGTCCTCGACCTGGCCTACCGGGGCGATTCCGGAGCCCCCGGGCCACCGGACGGAATCAGCCGTTTCGGGCTGGCCGAATGGCATGATCTCGCCGCTGCTGTCCGCTATGCCCTGGCCCAGGGTGCCCGCCGCATCGTCCTCCACGGCTGGTCCACCGGCGCCACCATGGCGCTGCTCGCCGCAGGCGACCCCGCCCTGCGCCCGCACATCAGTGGCCTGGTCATGGATTCGCCGGTGCTCGACTGGCCGGCCGCCCTGCACTCCCTGGCCGCCGCCCGCGGCGTGCCCGCCCCGCTGCTCCCGCTCGCCCTGCACGCCGCCCGTGGCCGGACCGGAATGGCCCCCGACGGGCTCGCCCGGGTCCGGGACCCGGCCCGGCTGACCCTGCCCGTGCTCCTCGCCCACGGTCCCGACGACACCGTCGCGCCGTGGCGCACGTCACGCGAACTCGCGGCCGCCCGCCCCGATCTGATCGTCCTGCACACCGTCGCCCGGGCCCCGCACGCCGCGATGTGGAATGCCGCCCCGGGGCGTTACGAGGAGGCTCTGCGGAGGTTCCTCATCCCCTTGATGTGACGCCCTCACAGCCTCCAAGCAGCCCTGATCCAGCGGCAGGAAGTGAATGGTGGACAGCTGGACAATTGATTCCGATTGGGTTTTCGGAGCGGCAGCGGCAAGACTGCTCCTGTGACGTCCCGTACTCCGCGCGACTCCCGGCTCAGACTTGTCCCCCGACAGCCGATCGCCGCTGCCCGCCGGGCCGTGGCGAACCGTGGCTCCCGCCCGGCGCCCCGCCCGCCCGCCGGCACGCCGGCACCGGCGGAGCTGGCCCGGCAGGCCAGAAACTGTCTCACCGGCGCGGTCCGCGTGGCCCGCTGGGCGGCCGACGAGCGCGGCCGCGGCGCCACCTTGCGCCCCGGCACCACCGGAGGGCTCTCCGCGGAGACGGCCGAGCGGGCCGCCGCGGACCTGCACCTGACGCCCCACCAGGCGCGCACCGACTGGGACCACGCCCGCCTCGCCGGGCTCGTCGAGCTGCACGGCGGCACCGCCCGCCCCGGCTGGCGCCTGCAGGCGTGGGACCGCGACGACGGCGCCGTCCTGCGCGGCTGGGTCGCCCTCTTCGACGCCTGGTCCCTCGCCCACCCCGCGCCGGAGGGCACCGACGCGACGGTCGTCGCCGAGGTCGTCGAGGCCGCGCCGCAACTGCTGTCCGTCATGCACCTGTCGGCCGGTCCGGTGGCCGTGCCGATGCTCCTCGACCTGCTCCAGCAGCGCGTCGCCGAGATCCGCGCCGAGCGCTGCGAAGTGCCCTACGGCGGCCGGCCGGTGCCCCCGGCCCGGTCCGCGCCCACCGACGAGGACCCCCTGGAGGAGCTGCTGGCGTGGGCCCTCGAAGGGCTCGCCTCCGTCGGCGCCCTGGCCGTGCCCGGCGGCGGCACCGGGCCGGGGGCCGAAGCCGTGCTGACCCCGCTCGGCAACTGGGCGGTGTGGGTCAAGCTGGAGCAGATCTGCGTCGCCGCCCAGAGCCCCGCGGGCAACATCGAGCTGTCCGCCGAGGCCATGCTGCGCGGCTGCGCCGACCTCACCCCGGGCCCGGCCCGCGCCGAGTACCGCGCCTGGCTGGCGGCCCGGCCCGCCGGCAGCGCCCTCAGCGAGCTCCTCGACGCCGCCCGCGGCGACGACGCCCTCGTGCGGGGCCTGGCCTTCGAGGCCCTGCGCGCGGTCGGCGCGGCCGCGGAGCCGGCCGTGCGGGCCGTGGCCGACGAGCCGTGCCTGCGGCCCTACGCCCTGCTGTGGCTCGCCGAGCACGAGGGCCGCGACCCGGAGCAGGCCGCCGAGGTGCTCACCCGCGAGGAGGCCACCTGGCTGTGGGTGGACACCGCCGCGGCCGTCGCCGACCACGGGGAGAGCCGGCTGCTGGTGCGGCACCTCGACTCGGCGGTCCAGGGCACCGTGCCGGGGCTGCTGGAGGAGGTGCGGGCGGTGGGGCACCCGCGCACGGTGCAGGTGCTGGTCGCCCTCGCGGCGGCGCACCCGGACCCGGCCTTGGCCAAGGCTGTTCGCAAGGCCGCCTTCCAGGTCCACACGGGCGGGGCCTAGGAGCCCGGACGGGGCCCGGCCCGCGGGCCGGGCCCCGTCCCCGCGGCCTGCGCCGGGCTCACCCCGCCGGGACGTACGTCCCGAAGCTCCACACGTTCCCCTCCAGGTCCCGCGCCATGTAGTCCCGGGAGCCGTACTCCTGGTCCGTGGGCGGCATCAGGATCTCCACGCCGCTCTTGTCGGCCTGCCGGAAGTGCACGTCGGTGTCCTCGACCACGACGTAGACGCCCACCGGCCCGCTCTCGCGCATGGCTTCGGCGAACACCCCCACCCGTCCCTTCGAACCGATCATCACCCTGCCGTTGCCGTAGGCGAGTTCGGCGTGCAGGACCGTGCCGTCCTGACTCTCGTACAGGGCGGCCTGGACGAAGCCGAACGCCTTGGTGAGCTGTGCGATCGCCGCCTTCGCGTCGCGGTAGAGCAGCGTGGGGTAGATGCTCGGCGTGTGCGTGCCTGTCATCTGGGGTCACTCCTCGGTCGGCGGGATGGTAGGCGGAAGCGGTCAGCGGAAGGTGTTGCACCGGGCCATGTCCCCCGTGCCGTACCCCGTGTTGAACCACTGCTGCCGCTGCGCGGCCGAGCCGTGCGTCCAGCTCTCGGGGGTCACCCGGCCCTGGAACTTCTCCTGGATGCGGTCGTCGCCGACGGCGGCGGCAGCCGACAGCCCGTCGTCGATGTCGGCCTCGGTCAGCTGTGTGATCAGGGGGCGTCCGGTGGACTTCTCGGGCGTGGTCGTCGCGTGCCGGGCCCAGACCCCCGCGTAGCAGTCGGCCTGCAGCTCGACCCTGACGGCGTTGCTCCCGGCGCCCGTGCCGCCGTCCTGGGAGCGGCCGAGCGTGCCCATCAGGTTCTGGACGTGGTGCCCGTACTCGTGCGCGACGACGTAGGCCTCGGCGAACGGGCCGCCGCTCGCCCCGAACTTCGTCCGCAGCTCGTTGAAGAACCCGAGGTCGAGGTAGACCTTCCGGTCGCCCGGGCAGTAGAAGGGCCCGACGGCCGAGGACGCGGTGCCGCAGGCCGTGCGGACCTGGCCGGTGAAGAAGACCGTCGACGCCGGCGTGTAGGCGGCCGAGCGCCGGGCGAACTCCCGGCTCCAGAAGGACTGGGCGCTGTTGACCACGGCGACGATCCGGCAGTCCTCGCGGGTGTTGGCGTCCCGGCCCGTCCTGCAGTCCCGGGCGACCTGGGCGTCGCTGTGCGTGGTGCCGCCCGGCGCCGGTTCGGAGGTGAGCCCGAGCTCCTGCGGGCCGATGCCGAAGAACAGCCCGAGCACCAGCGCGACCAGCCCGATGACGCCGCCGCCGATGGTCATCCCGCCGCCCGGGATCCGGCTGCCGCGCTCGTCCTGGACCTGGGAGGTGTCCAGTCCCGCGTCGTCGTCGAACTGCATGCGCCCACCGCCTTCCCATCCCTGAGTATCGGCGAATCGCCCCATTTGTGGCTATTGCGGAAGTGTCTGGTCCGGCGTGTCGGCGGGGTCGTCCGGCGGTGCCCCGGATATCCAGGACAAACGGTACGGAAGGAGTGTCCCCATGGCGACGGCGGATACGGTGCGCGGCGGCCGCGGCACCCCCTTCCCGGCCTCCCTCGCGCTGCTCCTCACCACCCTGCTCCTGGTCCTGCTGGCCGCCGCGGCCCGGCACGTCCAGCACGCCCCCTTCGGCGACCGGCTCACCCTGCACGCCGCCGCCCGCCCGGCCCACTCCGGTGCCGCCCGTGCGCCCCGGCTGCACCTCGCGCGGGGCGGCCTGGAGGCGTACGACCCGGAGACGGGCGCGCGCCGCTGGACGTACGCCCGGGACGGCCACCGCCCGCTCCAGGCCCGCCCCGCCCTCGGCGCGGCCGTCGCCCTCTGGGACGACGGCCTGGTCACCGGCACCGCCCTGCGCCACGGCACCCTCTCCGTATGGCACCGAGGCGCCCCCGGCTGGGCCGGGACCCCGGCCGCCCGGCGCGCGCCCGGCACCCTCCAGCTGCTCGGCGCGCAGCCGGGCGCCGTGGCCGTCGTCACCCCGCGGCTGGTCACCACCTACGCGCTCGGCGACGGCGGCCTGCGGTGGCACCGCGAAGCGGGGTCCGGCTGCGCCTTCGACTCCTCCCGCACGGCCCGCCGCACCGGCGTCCTCCTGATCGCGCGCCACTGCGCCCCCGGAACCCCGTGGACGTCCCGGATCGCGGCGTTCTCCGCGGACAGCCCCTTCGCCTGACCCCGCGCGGCGCCGGCGGCGGGCCCCGGAAATCTCCTCCGCCGCGACGGCGAGAGGCCCGATGGTGCTGGTCGGCGGTGCCGGGCCGGCGGTGGGCGCGGCGCTACCGGAATGCGCCGTCGTGGTCGTTCGCCGCTGCGGCGGATGCAGGGGGGCGCGGCCCCCACGGCACCGCCCGGCGCAGCCCGGCCGCCCCGGAAAGCGAGTTGCGCTTCCCCGTTAGACTGATGGGTATGGCATTCCTCCTCGTGCATTAGACGGCGCCGGCCGCCTGTCGCCCGCGCGCCCGCAGGGGCCCGCCCGCGCGCTGCCGAGTTCACCTCCCGTCCCCACCGCCGTCCACCACGCCCTGGAGTAATCCCCGTGATCACCGCCTCCGGCATCGAGCTGCGCGCCGGCGCCCGCATCCTCATCGAGAACGCCTCCTTCCGCATCGCGAAGGGCGACCGCATCGGCCTCGTGGGCCGCAACGGCGCGGGCAAGACCACCCTCACCAAGTGTCTGGCCGGCGAGGGCATGCCCGCGGGCGGCACGATCAGCCGTTCCGGCGAGGTCGGCTACCTCCCGCAGGACCCGCGCACCGGCGACCTCGACGTGCTCGCCCGCGACCGCATCCTCTCCGCCCGCGGCCTGGACTCCGTCCTGCGCAAGATGCGCGAGAACGAGGACCGCATGGCCAACGGCAAGGGCGCCACCCGCGACAACGCGATGAAGAAGTACGCCCGCCTGGAGACCGAGTTCCTCACCAAGGGCGGCTACGCCGCCGAGGCGGAGGCCGCCACCATCGCGGCCGCCCTGGGCCTGCCCGACCGCATCCTCGGCCAGCCCCTGCACACCCTCTCCGGTGGTCAGCGCCGCCGCGTCGAGCTGGCCCGGATCCTCTTCTCCGACGCCGACGTGCTGCTGCTCGACGAGCCCACCAACCACCTCGACGCCGACTCCATCGCCTGGCTGCGGGACTACCTCAAGACGTACCGCGGCGGCTTCATCGTGATCTCCCACGACGTCGACCTCGTCGAGACCGTCGTCAACAAGGTCTTCTACCTCGACGCGAACCGCTCGCAGATCGACGTCTACAACATGGGCTGGAAGCTCTACCAGCAGCAGCGCGAGGCCGACGAGAAGCGCCGCAAGCGCGAGCGCCAGAATGCCGAGAAGAAGGCCGCCGCCCTCAACTCGCAGGCCGACAAGATGCGCGCCAAGGCCACCAAGACCGTCGCCGCGCAGAACATGGCCAAGCGCGCCGAGCGGCTGCTGAAGGGCCTGGACGAGGTCCGCGTCTCCGACAAGGTCGCCAAGCTCCGCTTCCCGGAGCCCGCGCCGTGCGGCAAGACCCCGCTCACGGCCGAGGGCCTGTCGAAGTCCTACGGCTCCCTGGAGATCTTCACCGACGTCGATCTGGCCATCGACAAGGGCTCGCGCGTGGTCATCCTCGGCCTCAACGGCGCGGGCAAGACCACGCTGCTGCGGCTGCTCGCCGGCGCCGAGAAGCCCGACACCGGCCAGGTCACCCCCGGCCACGGCCTCAAGCTCGGCTACTACGCGCAGGAGCACGAGACGCTCGACCCGGACCGCACGGTCCTGGAGAACATGCGCTCCTCCGCGCCCGACCTCGACCTGGTCGAGGTCCGCAAGACGCTGGGCTCCTTCCTCTTCTCCGGCGACGACGTCGACAAGCCCGCGGGCGTGCTGTCCGGCGGCGAGAAGACCCGCCTGGCCCTGGCCACCCTGGTCGTCTCCTCCGCCAACGTGCTGCTGCTCGACGAGCCCACCAACAACCTCGACCCGGCCAGCCGCGAGGAGATCCTCGGCGCGCTGCGCACGTACAAGGGCGCTGTGGTGCTGGTGACGCACGACGAGGGCGCCGTCGACGCGCTCGAGCCGGAGCGCATCATCCTGCTGCCGGACGGCGTCGAGGACCTCTGGGGCCCGGACTACGCGGACCTGGTGGCCCTCGCCTGACCCCCCGCCCCGTACCGGGCGTGATCGGTGCCGTCCCGATCATTCGGCCGACGGGTGATCCATCATCTGAGTGAGAGCGGCTCGTACCCCGCTGCCGGCCGACGCCCCGGCGCACGACCAGTGTCATGCGCCGGGGCGTTCGCACCACCGGGCGGGAGTGCCCCGTCTGACCTGCCCCTTCGCTACGCCACCCGTACGGTCGTACGAGCGCGCCCACTCGGAATTTCCTGTTCCAAGGCCCGTCGGCGGCGGAATTCAGGGCCGCCGGGGCCCGCGGACTTCTCATGGACCTTGTCGAATGGGTGGCCAGGAGGCCGTATAGGGGTGATCATGAGAGTCAAGAGGCGCATCTCCCATGAGGAGGCACGGGTGGCCGAGACTCTGAAGAAGGGCAGCCGGGTGACCGGCGCCGCGCGCGAAAAGCTCGCGGCAGACCTGAAGAAGAAGTACGACTCCGGTGCGAGCATCAGGGCGCTGGCCGAAGAGACCGGCCGCTCCTACGGCTTCGTTCACCGGATGCTCAGTGAATCCGGCGTGATCCTCCGGGGTCGCGGCGGAGCGACGCGCGGCAAGAAGGCCGCCTCGGCCTGACGCCCCGCGCACCCCAGGGCAACCGACAGTGTGGACAGTGCCACCCGGTCGGTCGAGCAGTCGACCGGGTGGTTACTGTGCAGTCACCTACTGTGCAGTAGTCCGATCGGAGGCCCTGATGACTACCCCCAAGACTCTGCTCGACCAGGACGGCGTACGGCTCACCGTGGATGACGCGGTGGCCACCGTCACGCTCACCAACCCCGCCAAGCGCAATGCCCAGTCGCCCGCACTCTGGCGGGCGCTGACCGACGCCGGACGGCTGCTCCCGGGCAGCGTGCGGATCGTCGTGCTGCGCGGGGAGGGCAAGTCCTTCTCGGCCGGTCTCGACCGGCAGGCCTTCACCCCCGAGGGCTTCGAGGGCGAGCCCTCGTTCCTCGATCTGGCCCGCGGCTCCGAAGAGGCGCTCGACGCCGAGATCTCCGCGTACCAGTCCGCCTTCACCTGGTGGCGACGGAACGACATCGTCTCCATCGCCGCCGTCCAGGGCCATGCGATAGGCGCCGGCTTCCAGCTCGCCCTCGCCTGCGACCTGCGGGTCTGCGCCGAGGACGTGCAGTTCGCCATGCGCGAGCCCAGCCTGGGCCTGGTGCCCGACCTGGGCGGCACCCAGCCGCTGGTCGCCCTCGTCGGCTACGCCCGCGCGCTGGAAATCTGCGCCACCGGGCGCTTCGTACACGCCGAGGAGGCCGAGCGCACGGGCCTCGCCAACCTGGTCGTGCCCGCGGAAGAGCTCGCCGCCGCCGTCCAGGACCTCGCCGCGGCCGTCCTCGCCGCACCGCGGGACGCCGTCGTCGAGACCAAGGCGCTGCTGCGCGGCGCGGCCGGACGTACGTACGACGACCAGCGCGCCGCCGAGCGCGCCGCCCAGGGGCGGCGCCTGCGGGACCTGGCGGGGCTGGGGGAGTAAGCCTCCCTTCCGCGTCTCAGCCGCGGACGCGGACGTTGTGGCGGGTGCGCAGCACGTGCAGCTCCCAGACGGAGACGGCCGTGACGGACAGGGGTCCGCCGAGGAAGGCGGCTATCTGCACGGCCAGCGGCCCGTTCGGCAGGCCGTCACCGAGCTGGACGATGTTCAGCACCCACACGAGGACGGCCGTGAGGACGGCCGGCAGCGCGGCGTGCACATCGGCCGTGTTGAAGGCGTATCGGGCGGCGGCGCCGGAGGAGAAGAACAGGAAGGCCGCCGCCCAGATCGTGAACGGCAGGGCCACGATGAGGACGAACAGGGAGATGACCGCCTGGGCGGCGAAGATCCCTTGCGTGGCCTTGAGCAGCAGGGTCACGATCGTGTATCCCGCGATCGTGCCGAGCGGGACGCCCAGGTACCAGCCGATGGCCTTGAGCGGGTAGCGCAGCCGTGAGCGCAGCACCGGGCGGTGCTGCGGCGGCACGTACCAGATGAAGCCGGCGATGACGAGCGGGCCGACGAGCAGCAGGACCAGCGGCGCCGCGAACAGCTTGGTGAGCCCGTCCTCGAACACCGCGCTCCAGCCGCCGTCGACGCCGTAGACGGATACCAGCCCGAACGTGGTGAGGGCGCCGACGACGGCCCGTGCCGTCTGGACCCGGCCTATGGACGGGTCGGTCGTGCGGCCGGGGCCGGCGGTGGCGAAGATGCTGTTGGCGTGGCGGCGGGCGTGGCGTACGCCTCCCAGCCAGGTGCTGCCGCCGAACGCCAGCAGTTGTCTCAGCGCCATGATTCTTTCTCCCCCTGTGTTCCTGCTGTGTTCCTGTGAAGATTTTTCCGCGGAAGCTTATCCGGGGCTTACGCGGCGACCGCCCCGCGGATGCGGATGCGGTGACGGGTGCGCAGGACGTACAGCTCCCAGGCGCAGAGGGCGGTGACGGAGAGCGGGCCGCCGAGGAAGGCCGCGATCTTTATGGACAGGGGCCCGTTGGGGAGGCCGTCGCCGAGCGAGACGAAGTTGAGCGTCCAGACGACGATCGTGGTGAACACCGCGGGCAGCATGGGGTGCACGACGCCGGTGTTGAAGGCGGTGCGGGCGACGACGCCGGAGGCGAAGAAGAGGAAGGCGGCCAGCCAGAGCAGGCCGAGGAGCAGCCAGAAGGTCAGGAGCAGGGCGATCAGCGGGCCGATGACCAGCCCGAACTTCCAGGGGAAGATGTAGTTGAGGATCAGCCACCACGTTCCGGCGGCCACTCCGGCCCCGGCGAGGGGCGCGCCCAGGTAGGCGCCCACGGTCTTCAGCGGGAACTGCAGGCGCCACCGGAGCTCCGGGCGGAGCTCCCTCGGCGCGTAGAAGATGAATCCGGTGATCACCAGGGGCCCGGCGACGATGAGCACCAGCGGTGCCAGGAACAGCTTGGTCAGCCCGTCTTCCAGGACCGCGCTCCAGCCGCCGTCCACACCGTACGTCCAGACGAGGGCGAACGTCGCCACCGTGCCGGCGAAGGCCCGGAACCCCTGGAGGTAACGGAGGGACTCCGTGTCGTACTCCGCGAGCATCTCGCGGCCGAAGCCCAGCCAACCGGCCGCTTCCGCGGCGCTGGAGATGAAGGCGACTATCTTGCCGTCGTCGGATGAACTCGTTGCGCTGCCCGCCATGCCATGCCCCTCTCGGGGGCATGCCGCTGCGCCCCCGCCTTGATCAAACAGGCGGGGATTCTATCGTTGTGATCATGACAGACGCCGTCGACGGTGGCGGTACGACCTGCGCAGACGCCTCGGCCACCGCCGCACGGACGTCGCGCGCCGCATCCAGTGCGCGGCGCTCCGCCGTCACGGCGATGTCCGCCTGGACGTGATCGCCGCCCCGGGTCCGCAGCGTCGCGCGCACGACGCCCCGGACGGAGAGGGCCGCCCGGACGAGGGGGTCCTGGCCGGCCGGGGGCGGAGGCTGGGGCGGAGGTGGTGCGGCGGCGTCGTCCCGCCCGTCCCGGGCCGGCCTGTCGTCCAGCAGTTCCGTCAGCCGCAGGTCGATCGCCTCCACGCGCAGGCCGATCCGCTCCGCCGCGGCCCGCCCCAGCACCTCCCGCAGCCGGGCCGCCGTCTCCGGGAACGGGGCGTCCGCCGTCGTCGCGCAGTCCGCCTCGATGCGCAGGGGCCCCGGCGGGAGGGCGCTCGGGGGCGGCGGCACCGCCGGTGGGGCGGCCGCCTTGGTGAGGGCGATGCGGACCGCGTTCAGACGCACCGCCGGGAGCGCGGCGTGCGCCGCACGGCGCAGTACGCCCACGGCCGCCGACTCCGTGATCCAGGCGCCGTCCGCCGCGCCGCCCAAGGGGAGCAGCCTGCCCAGGGCGAGCTGCCGCCGTACGGTCTGTGCCCACTGGTCCGCGGCCATCGTGGTCACCCCTCAGCCCTGTGGGGCAGGCCTTCGCCGCCCCCTCGTCTTCAGCCTGCCCCACCCGGCGCGTTCCGGACGGAGGGCTCACTCGGACAGCGGTCCGCTCCGGCCGTTTCCCCCGGATCCCCCGAGCGGTACGGGTGAACCGCACCTAAGGTGGCAAACGGAGCCCGTCAGCGTCAGCCATGGCGTTTCCTTTCACGGGAAAGAGGCGAATGGACGATGAGCGAGACCGTTAGCGGCAAGGAGACCGTTCCGACCGCGCCGGCCGACCGTGGCCGCACCACCATCGCCGACGGGGTCGTGGAGAAGATCGCCGGGCTCGCGGCGCGGGACGTCGTCGGCGTCCACGCGATGGGCAGCGGCCTCTCCCGCACCTTCGGCGCCGTCCGCGACCGGGTGCCCGGGGGCGGCAGGTCCGTCGCCCGCGGGGTGAAGGCCGAGGTCGGCGAGGTCCAGACGGCCCTCGACCTGGAGATCGTCGTGGATTACGGAGTGGCCATCGCGGATGTCGCCCGCTCCGTCCGGGAGAACGTCATCGCGGCGGTGGAGCGCATGACCGGCCTCGAAGTCGTCGAGGTCAACATCGCCGTCAGCGACGTCAAGCTGCCCGACGAGGAAGAGGAAGAGCCGGAGCCGAGGCTCCAGTAGAGGAGCGCAGGATGAGCATGGCCGTCGTCGGCATGATCGCCGGCTTGGCGCTCGGGTTCGCCGGGTACTTCGGCGGGTTCGGAGCCTTTCTGCTTGTGGCTGCCCTGGGCGCGGTCGGGTTCGTGGTGGGCCGCTTCCTGGACGGGGACCTGGATCCGGGGGAGTTCTTCCGTCCCCGGGACCGGGACCGGGAGGGGCGGCGGCGGTGACGTACGGGACCGCCGCGACGGGTGTGAGGTGTGTGAGCAGTGCGAGCGGTGCGAAGGGGGTGACGGCCGGTGGTGGAGGCCGCTGAGCGCGGTGCGACCCGGATCGCCGACCGCGTCGTCGCGAAGATCGCTTCGCAGGCGGCGCGGGAGGCGCTGAGCGGCGCTCCGGCAAGAGGGGCACCGGCGGGTGCCCCGGCGACGGGCGCTTCGACGGCCGGCGCGGAGGTCTCCCCGCCGTACGCCACGGTCACCGTGCACGACGACGTCGCGCGGGTCCGGGTCGCCGTCGAGCTGGCCTATCCGTCGGACATCGGGGCGCAGTGCGGTGCCGTGCGGCGGCGGATCGCCGAGCGGGTGCGCGCTCTCGCGGGGATGGAGGTGCCGGAGGTCGCGGTCAGTGTGGAGCGGCTGCACTCCGTGCACACGGTGTCGGCGGGGCGGGAGCGGGTGCGGTGAGCGCGGGCGAGGAAGCGGCGCGTGAGGACGAAGGCGCAGGCGGGGGCGCGGTCCGGGCGCCTGCGCGGCGGTTCTGGTCCGTGCGGCGCGTCCCGGCGTTCCTGGTGGCCGCGGTGGTGCTGGGGGCGGCCGGTGTCTTCCTGTACGACGTGGCGGCCGTCCGCGCGCACCGGCCCGCCATGGGATGGCGGCGCAGGCTCGCGCACGAGCTGGCCACCCGCCCCCTGGAGGACGCGTGGATCGTCGCCTGCGCCGGCGTGGCCGTGGTGGTGGGCGTGTGGCTGATCGTCCTCGCCGTCACGCCCGGGCTGCGGTCCGTCCTGCCGATGCGGCGCGACCGCGCGGACCTCAGGGCCGGCATCGACCGGCGGGCCGCGGCGCTGGTGCTGCGGGACCGGGCCATGGAGGTGGCGGGCGTGCGGTCGGTACGGGTCGGTGTCGGGCGGCGCCGGGTGCGGGTGCGGGCCCAGTCCCACTTCCGGGACCTGGACGACGTACGGGCGGATGTGGACGCGGTGATCGCCGAAGGGGTGCGGAAGTTGGGGCTTGCGCATGAGCCCGGGGTTTCGGTGCGGGTGAACCGGCCGGTGAAGCGGTGAGGATGTGGGGGCCGTGCTGAAGGCCGTCAACCGGGTGCTGGTGGGAGTCGCCGGGCTGGTCCTGGCCGGGGGCGGCGCGGCGGTCCTCGCCGGGTCGCTCGACCTGCGGCGGCGGTGGGGGCTGTCCCTGCCGTCGGCCTGGCCGTTCGCCGGGCCGCGGGACGTGCTGCTGAGCCGGGCCGCGCAGGTGAAGTGGCGCGGCGAGGGGTGGTGGTGGCCGGCGGTCATCGCCGCGCTCGCCGTGGTGGTCCTGCTGGCGGTGTGGTGGTTGCTGGCGCAGGTGAGGCGGCGGCGCCTGAGGGAACTGGTCGTGGACAGCGGGGACGGCGAAGAGGCGGTCCTGCGGGGGCGGGCGCTGGAGGAGGCGGTCTGCGCGGAGGCCGAGGCGCTGGAGGGCGTGGAGCGGGCGCTCGTCGCGCTGCTCGGGCGGCGGACGGCGCCGGAGGCGCGGGTGGGGCTGACGCTGGCGCCGCACGCCTCGCCGGCCGTGGCGCTGGCGCGGCTGGACGGGGAGGCGCTGGAGCACGCGCGGTTGTCGGCGGGGGTGGGGCGGCTGCCGGTGGAGGTGCGGTTGAGGGCCGTCCGGCACCGGGCCGAACGGGTGGGGTGACCGCGGGGTCAGAAGCCGTGGTGCGCGCCGCCGTCCACCGGGAGCATGATGCCGGTGAGGTAGGACGCCGCGGGGGAGAGCAGGAAGGCCGCCGCCTTGCCGAATTCGGCGGGGGTGCCGTAGCGGCCGAGGGGGATCTGCGCCGTGTGGTGCTGCCGTGTTCTTTGCGGGTCGTCCGAGAGGGCGTCCAGCTCTCTGACCCTGTCGGTGTCGATGCGGTGGGGGAGGAGGCCCACCACGCGGATGCCCCGCGGGCCCAGTTCGGCCGAGAGGGATTTCGCGAAGCCCGCCAGGCCCGGGCGCAGGGCGTTGGAGACCGTCAGGCCCGGGATCGGTTCGTGGACCGATGCGGAGAGGACGAAGGCGATCACGCCTCCTTCCGTGAGGGCGGCGGCCGCCGTGCGGGCCAGGCGGACCGCCCCGAGGAAGATCGTGTCGACCGCCCTGTGCCACTGGTCGTCGGTGACGTCCGCCGTGGTCCCCGCCGGCGGGCCGCCCACGCTGATGAGGATGCCGTCGAAGCGGCCGAAGTGGCCGCGGGCCGCGGCGATCACGCGGTCCGGGGTGGCGGGGTCGGCGTTGTCGGCCGCCACGCCGAGGGCGTCGGGGCCCAGGGCCGCGGCGGCCTTGCGGGCGGATTCCTCCGTGCGGCCGGTGATGACGGCCTTCGCGCCGTCGGCGATGAGCTCCCCGGCCGTGGCGTTGCCCAGGCCCCTGGTCGCGCCGGTGAGGACGTACGTGCGGTCCTTCAGTCCCAGATCCATGGGGTCAGTCTTGCGGAGGGAAGAGCGCCAGGGCGGCGTTGACCAGGCCGATGTGGCTGAACGCCTGGGGATGGTTGCCGAGGTGCCGCCCGGCGCCGGGGTCGTACTCCTCGGCCAGGAGGCCGACGTCGTTGCGCAGGGCGAGGAGGCGCTCGAAGAGCTCGTGCGCCTCCTTGGTGCGGCCGGTCATGTGCAGGGCCTCGGCCAGCCAGAAGGAACAGGCCAGGAACGCGCCCTCGTTGCCGGGCACGCCGTCCATGGGCTTCCCGTCGGAGCTGTAGCGGCGGACGAGGCCGCCGTGGTCCAGCTCGCGGCGGATCGCGTCGACCGTGCCGGTCACGCGGGGGTCGTCGGGCGGGAGGAAGCCGACGCGGGGGATGAGGAGCGTGGCGGCGTCGAGCTCGCGGGAGCCGTAGGACTGGGTGAAGGTGCCGCGCTCGGTGTCGAAGCCCCGCTCGCAGACCTCGCGGTGGACCTCGTCGCGCATGGCGCGCCAGCCCTCCGCGTCGCCGGACAGCTCGGGGTCGGCTTCGAGGGCGCGGACGGCGCGGTCGGCGGCCACCCAGGCCATGACCTTGGAGTGGACGAAGTGACGGCGGGGGCTGCGGATCTCCCAGATGCCCTCGTCGGGCTCGCGCCAGTGCTCCTCGATGTACGCCATCAGGGCGCGCTGGAGCTTCCACTCGTGGGGCTTGGCCGGCAGGTCCCAGCGGCGGCCGAGGTGGAGGGAGTCCATGACCTCGCCGTAGACGTCGAGCTGGAGCTGCTTGACGGCGCCGTTGCCGAGGCGGACGGGCGCGGAGCCCTCGTAGCCGGGGAGCCAGGGGAGTTCGGTCTCGGGGAGCCGGCGCTCGCCGGCGAGGCCGTACATCACCTGCAGGTCGGCGGGGTCGCCGGCGGCGGCGCGCAGGAGCCAGGAGCGCCAGGCGGCGGCCTCGTCGGCGTAGCCGGCGGAGAGCAGGGCGCCCAGGGTGAGGGTGGAGTCGCGCAGCCAGCAGTAGCGGTAGTCCCAGTTGCGGACGCCGCCGATCTCCTCGGGGAGGGAGGTGGTCGCGGCGGCGGCGATGCCTCCGGTGGGGGCGTAGGTGAGCGCCTTGAGGGTGATCAGGGAGCGGACGACGGCTTCCCGGTGGGGGCCGCGGTAGGAGCAGCGGCCCGCCCACTCGCGCCAGTCCTCCAGGCTGTGGCGCAGGGACTCGTGCGGGTCGACGAGGGCGGGGCGCGGCTGGTGGGAGGGGTGCCAGGTGAGGACGAAGGCGACCGAGTCGCCGGCGGAGACGGTGAACTCCGAGCGGGTGCTGAAGTCGCGGCCGTAGGTCTTCACGGGGGGCTCGCTGCGCAGCCAGGTGGAGTCGGGCCCGGCGACGGCGACGCGGTGGCCGTCGGTGCGCCGTATCCACGGCACGACGCTGCCGTAGTCGAAGCGCAGGCGCAGGACGCCGAGCATCTCGACGCTGCCGGAGACGCCCTCGACGATGCGGACGACGTCGGGGGCGCGGTCGCGCTGGGGCATGAAGTCGGTGACCTTGACGGTGCCGGACGGCGTCTCCCAGACGGTTTCGAGGACGAGGGAGTCCTCGAGGTAGGCGCGGCGGGTGCAGGGGGTGCCGGGGCCGGTGCTCGCGGGGGCCAGTCGCCAGTGGCCGTTGTCCTCGTCGCCCAGAAGGGCGGCGAAGCAGGCGGCCGAGTCGAAGCGGGGCAGGCAGAGCCAGTCGATCGAGCCGTCGCGGCCGACCAGGGCGGCGGTCTGCAGGTCGCCGATGAGCGCGTAGTCCTCGATGCGTGCTGCCACGGACTGCGTCTTCCCCCGGTGCGGGGCGGCTACTCCGGGGTGGCGGCTGTCCGGGCGACCGCGGGCTGTGCGCCGGTGGCGTCCGCGGTCCCGGCGGCGGCTTCGGCTGCGCGGTCGCGGCGCTCGCGGCGGACGAGGACGACCCAGCCGACCGGCACGAAGGCGGCGAACAGCCACCACTGGACGGCGTACGCCATGTGCGGGCCGATGCTGTCGTGGTCGGGGGCGGCCACGGGCTCGGGGCCCTTGTCGCCCGGATCCGGGTCGGTGAGTTCGAGGTAGCCGCCGAGGACGGGGCGGTGCAGCGAGGCGGCCTGGCGCTCGCTGTTGATGCGCATCACCTGACGGGGCGGCAGGCCGCGGGTGTCCTTGATGCCGCTGGAGTCGGTCTCGTCGGCGCGCAGCCGGCCGGTGACGGTGACCTTGCCGGAGGGCGGGGCCGGGACCTCGGGGAACTTCGTCAGGTCGCCGGTGGAGGGGATCCAGCCGCGGTTGACGAGCACGGCCCGCCCGTCCGCCAGCAGGAGGGGGGTGAGGACCATGTAGCCGGACTTGCCGTCGGCGCTGGTCCGCATCCGGACGACGACCTCGTCCTTGGTGTCGAAGGTGCCGCTCGCGGTGACCTGGCGCCAGACGTCGTCGGAGACGTCCTTGCCGGGCCCGGACAGCTCGGTGACCGGCACGGGGTCGGCGGCGAGACTGCGGGCGACGAAGTCGTTGCGCGCGACCCGGTGCTCGTGGCGGTGGAACTGCCAGAAGCCCAGTTTGATCATCACGGGGATGAGGACGAGCCCCACGAGGGTGAGGATCACCCACTGCCGGGACAACAGGAAGCGGTACACGCATTTGACGGTACCTGGCCCGGTTTACCCCGGAGCCATCGGGTGCCCCGGCCGGCGCCCCCGTCAGCCCTGCTGCCCGCCGGGAGCCGGGACCACGTGCGAGAGCAGCTGGACGAAGACCGCCTCGTCGATCACCGGGGTGCCGAAGGAGCGCGCCTTGGTGGTCTTGGTCGTGGGGGAGTCAGGGTCGTTGGTCACCAGCACGCTGGTGAGCCGGGAGACGCTGGTGGCGATGTGCAGCCCCGCCTCGATGGCGCGGTCCTCCAGCAGCTCGCGGTCGATGGAGGTGTCGCCCGAGAAGGCCACCCGCATGCCCTGAATGAGCTGTTCGCCCTCTTTGTACCGCCCGGGGTTGGGGTACGGGCAGGCGGGCCGCTTACGGCTGGGCCGCCAGCTGTTGGACGAGCCGTAGGAACGCTGCTGTCCGATATATCCGGAAGTGCGGGGAGTTGCCGGGCCGTCGGACCACTCGGTCAGGGGCTGGCAGGCGAGCAGCGGAAGCCGCAGATCGGCCCTGGCCGCCAGGTGCAGGCTCGGCCGGAACGCCTCGGCCAGCACGCGGGCGTCGTCGAGCGCGTGGTGGGCGCGCTGCTGCACGACGCCGTAGTGCGCCGCGAGCGACTCCAGCTTGTGGTTGGGCAGCGGCAGCTGCAGCTCCTTGGAGAGCGCGATCGTGCACAGCCGCTGCCGCACGGGCGCGGTCGCCCGCGCGCGGGCGTACTCCCGGGCGATCATCGACCAGTCGAAGGCGGCGTTGTGCGCCACCAGGACCCGGCCCTCCAGCCGCTTCGCGAACTCGTCCGCGATCTCGGCGAACAGCGGCGCGCCGGACAGGACGGCGGTCGTCAGACCGTGGATCCACACGGGGCCGGGGTCACGCTCGGGGTTGACCAGCGTGTACCAGTGGTCCTCGACCTGCCCGCGGGCGTCCAGCTGGTAGACCGCCGCCGACACTATCCGGTCGTCCCGCGCGAGCCCGGTGGTCTCCACGTCGACGACCGCGTACCCCTCGGGGTACGCGGCCGGCCACGGAGTGGGAGTGTCGGCGGTGGTCTGGTCTTCGAGCATGGTCACAGAGAATACGGGGGCGTACTGACAGTGAGGCGAGCGGGCGGTGCGGCGACGACGGGCCGGGGAGGTCCCGCGCCCGCCCGGGCCGCACCGCGAGATGCCCGGGTGAGAAGACCCCCACGCCATTGACGGGCCCTCCCCCCGTACGCCGAACCTCGGGTAACACAATTCGATACCGAAGGGTAACTACCCCTAGCGGCACGGCTGATGACGTGCCTATCGTGCGCCCATGCCGCACCTTCCCGATGTCGTGCTGTGGTCCATCCCCGCCTTCCTCCTGCTCACCGTGCTGGAGCTGGTGAGCTACCGGCTGCATCCCGCCGAGGAGACGGGGGACGCGGGCTACGAGGTCAAGGACGCGGCGACCAGCATCGGAATGGGCGCCGGCAGCCTCGTCTTCGACGCGCTGTGGAAGATTCCGATCGTCGCCGTCTACACCGCGCTCTACGAGCTCACGCCGCTGCGCATCCCCGTGCTGTGGTGGACGCTCCCCCTGATGCTCCTGGCGCAGGACTTCTTCTACTACTGGTCGCACCGCGGCCACCACGTCATCAGGATCCTGTGGGCCTGCCACGTGGTGCACCACTCCAGCCGGAAGTTCAACCTCACCACCGCGCTGCGCCAGCCCTGGACCACGCTGACCGTGTGGCCCTTCTACCTGCCGATGATCGCCGCGGGCGTGCACCCGGCCGCGCTCGCCTTCTGCTCGTCCGCCAACCTCGTCTACCAGTTCTGGGTGCACACCGAGCGGGTGCGCAAGCTGCCCCGGCCCTTCGAGTACGTCCTGAACACGGCCTCCCACCACCGGGTCCACCACGCCTCGCAGGGCGGCTACCTGGACCGCAACTTCGGCGGGATCCTCATCGTCTGGGACCGGCTCTTCGGCTCCTTCGTCCCCGAGGGCGAGCGGCCCGTCTACGGGCTGACCAAGAACATCGGCACCTACAACCCGCTGCGCGTCGCCACCCACGAGTACGCCGCCATCGCCCGCGACCTGCGCGCGGCGCGGGACTGGCGGGAACGGCTGGGACGGGTGTTCCGGGGCCCCGGCTGGCAGCCGGCGGCGCGGCGGGAGGCGGCGGCAGCCGGGCGGGACACGGCGGACACCGGGCGGGAGGCGGCGGCAGCCGGGACCCCGGCCGCCGAAGCCGCCCCCGCCCACGAGCAGGCCGCGTGAGGGCCGCCCGCGCCCTGCCCGCCCTCTTCGCCGCCACCGCCCTCGCGCACCTCGGGGCCCTGCTCGCCGGGTCCGCGGTCGCCCTCGTCACCAAGCCCGCCCTGATGCCCCTGCTCGCGGCCTGCGTCCTCGTGCGCGGCGGGCCCCGGCTGCTCGTCGTGGCGCTGCTGTTCGGATGCGGGGGCGACACGCTCCTGCAGACCGGCGGCGACGTGCCGTTCCTGCTCGGCATGGCGTCCTTCGCCGCCGGGCACGCCTGCTACCTCGTGCTGTGCTCGCGGTACGGCACCCCCGGCGGCGCCCGCACCCGTGCGCTGGCCGCCGGCTACGGAGCGGCCTGGCTCGGCACCGTCGTGCTGCTGTGGCCCGACCTGGAGGCCGGGCTGCGGGTGCCCGTCGCGCTCTACAGCCTGCTGCTCGTCACGATGGCGCTGTGCGCGACCCGCACCCCGCCGCTCGCCGCGGCGGGCGGCGCGCTGTTCGTCGTGTCGGACACCCTGATCGCCACCGGCGTCGCCGACTGGCCCCAGGCGCCCGCCGCCCAGTTCTGGATCATGCTCACCTACCTCGGCGCGCAGGTCCTGCTCGCCGCGGGGCTCCTCCGCAGCGCGGAAGGGGCCGGACGCCCGCCCGGCCCCTCCTGTGACGAACGCGCGCGTCAGCGCACCGCGTCCAGGGCGTCGACGATGCCGAAGCCGTAGAAGCCGTTGACGTTCTTGTTGCCGGTGCAGACGGCGTCGGCCTTGCCGTCGCCGTCACCGTCGTAGGGACCCGTGGGGCAGCCGGGGTTGTCGGCCTGCGCCTTGAGGAGCCACTGGATCTCCTGCGGGGACGACTTGGGGTGCGCGCTCTTCAGCAGCGCCGCCACGCCGGCCACGTGCGGGCCGGCCATCGAGGTGCCCTGGAGGTAGCCCCAGTCGCCGCCGGGCAGCGTGGAGAGGATGCGGCCGTCCTTGGCGGGCAGGTCCGGGACCTGGTACTTGTCGCCGCCGGGGGCCGCCACGTCGACCTGGTTCAGGCCGTAGTTGGAGTAGTAGGCCTTCGCCGACTTCACGCCGGTCGACGAGACGGTGACCACGCCGGGCAGCTGCGCGGGGACGTCGAGGCAGACCGAGGGGTCGATCTTGCGCTTCTCGGCCGGCCGGCCGTGGTCGTTGGGGCTGGAGGTGTCGGTGATCTCCTTGGCCGCCAGGTCGAAGTTGGAGTTGCCGGCCGAGGCGACGTTGACGGTGCCCTTGTCCTGGGCGTACTTCGTGGCGCGGGCGACCGACTCGGATATGGCCTTCTGGTCGGGGTCGTCGGCGCAGTTGAACAGCCACGGGTCGACGTAGTAGCTGTTGTTCGTCACCGCTATGTCGTGCTCGGCGGCGAAGACGAACGCGCAGACCACGCTCTCCGCGTAGAAGAAGCTGCTCCTGTTCGACACCTTGATGCCCGAGACCTTGACGTTCGGGGCGACGCCCGCGACGCCGACGCCGTTGCGGGCCGCGGCTATCGTCCCGGCGACGTGCGTGCCGTGGTAGTCCTCCGCCGGGTCGTACGGCCGCCACGCGCCGGGGCTGGTGTCCGCCTTGCCGGTGACGCAGCTCGCCGACTGGCTCCGGGAGAAGTTGGGGGCGAGGTCCGGGTGGGTGTCGTCCACGCCGGTGTCGATGACGCCGACGGTGACCTTGCGGCTGCCCGGGTTGATCTTCGCGGCCTGGTCGGCCTTGATGGCGGGGAGGTCCCACTGCAGGTCCTCCAGCGGCTCGGCGCCGCCGGCCTGCTGACGGGCGGCCGCCGCAGCGCTGCTCCTGGGCAGCTTCACCTTCTCGGGCTTGCCGACGTCGGTGGTGCCGGCCGGGGCGATCGGCGCGGTGCGGGTGGCGCCCGCCGACTGCACGCCGGGGACCGCGCGCAGCGCCGCGGCGAAGCCGGGGTTCTTGGAGTGGGCGACGATCACGCCTATCCGCCCGTAGGTCTCCACGATGCTGCCGTCGGCCTGGGCGACGGCCTTCTTCACCTTGGCGAGGGTGGCCCGGTCGGTGGCGGTGTTCACCACGTACGACAGGAGGGGGCCGTCCGTGGCGGCCGTCTTCGCCCGGGGCTCGGGCTGCGGGGCGGCGGCGGCCACGCCGGGCAGGAGGCCGAGCGAGGCGGTGAGGGCGAGACCGACGGGAACGGCCAGCAGGGCGTGCCGTCTAGAACGCAGAGGAGCCATGGGTTCTCCACATCATCCGAAAACCGCCGGAGCGCAGGTCGCGCGCGGGCGGGTACATGACGAGTGAAGCTAGCGCCGATCATGGCACCGGGCAATGCATTCCGGAACAAACGCCCTGAGCGGCCATGACCCGGCAACAAATGGCGCAGATGCGAGGGGAGTTCGGAATGACTCCCTCCGGAAAAACCCTTGCGGAAAGCCTCCCGCGAACTCTTCCGGAAACCCCCCGGGAAACCCTCCGGAAGGGGGGCCGCGTCAGGGCGTGAGATCGCCGTCGCGCAGCCCGTCGATGCTCAGCGGCGGAAGGGGCACCCGGGGCCCGTACCACCGCCCCGCTCTCGGGAGGGGGACGGACCGGCCGGTCGTCACCGCCGCTATGGGCGCCGTCAACCTGACGATCCCGAACGGTCGTCGACCGGGGGACGGCGGGGTGGGAGGAGGCGCATCGCTCACACCAGGGTCAACGACACCGCGGGCGGGCGGTGTCGCCCCCGGCGGCAGCTGCCGCCGAATTCCGCACCTTCCCCCTGTCGCATACTGCGACCTGCCTCTACGATGCGTGATCCGGATCACAAGCCATCGGCTCGCGCCTCACACCCCCCTTGTCAGGAGAGACCGTGGACACCGCACCAACCACCACACAGGGGCCGGACGAGCCCGACGGCCCGTCGACCACCGAGGCCGCCCCGCCCGCGGCCGGGAACGATCGTTTCAGCACGCTGCAGTCGAGCGCGGAATTCGGCGAACTGCGCCGTACGCAGCGCTCGTTCGCCTTTCCGCTCACCATCGCCTTTGTTTCCTGGTACCTGCTGTACGTCCTGCTCTCGAACTACGCGGGCGATTTCATGGGCACCGCGGTCGCGGGCAACATCAACGTGGCGTTCGTCCTGGGGCTGGCCCAGTTCCTCACCACCTTCCTGATCGCCTGGTGGTACTCGCGGCACGCGGCCGCGAAGCTCGATCCCGGGGCCGAGGCCCTGCGGGCCCGTCTGGAAGCGGGGGAATGACCGCCATGACCAGCGCCCTGCAGTCGGGCCTCCCCCTCGCGGCCGGCGCCGCGGGCGAGCACCGCACCCTGATCATCACGCTCTTCTCCGTCTTCGTCGCCGCCACCCTCGCCATCACCGTCTGGGCCGGGCGGCAGACCAAGGACGCCACCGACTTCTACGCCGGCGGCCGCTCCTTCACCGGCTTCCAGAACGGCCTCGCCATCTCCGGCGACTACATGTCCGCCGCGTCCTTCCTCGGCATCGCCGGCGCCATCGCCCTCTTCGGCTACGACGGATTCCTCTACTCCATCGGCTTCCTCGTCGCCTGGCTGGTCGCCCTGCTGCTCGTCGCCGAACCGCTGCGCAACTCCGGCCGCTTCACCATGGCCGACGCGCTCGCCTACCGGCTCAAGCAGCGCCCCGTGCGCACCGCCGCCGGCACCTCCACCATCGTCGTCTCGATCTTCTACCTGCTCGCCCAGATGATCGGCGCGGGCGCGCTCGTCGCGCTCCTGCTCGGGGCCTCGGGCGAGAGCTCGCGGCGCTGGATCATCGCCCTGGTCGGCCTGGTGATGGTCCTCTACGTGACGATCGGCGGGATGAAGGGCACCACGTGGGTGCAGATCGTCAAGGCGGTCCTGCTCATCCTGGGCACCCTGCTCATCACCGTCCTCGTGCTCAACAAGGTCGGCTGGAACGTCTCCACCCTCCTCGGGCGCGCCGCCGAGGAGAGCGGCAAGGGCAAGGCCTTCCTCGAACCGGGCCTGCAGTACGGCAAGGACGGCACCACCAAGCTCAACTTCATCTCGCTCGGCCTCGCCCTCGTCCTGGGCACCGCCGGCCTGCCGCACATCCTCATCCGCTTCTACACCGTGCCCACCGCCAAGGCCGCCCGCAAGTCCGTGAACTGGGCCATCGGCATCATCGGCGCCTTCTACCTGATGACCATCGCCCTGGGCTTCGGCGCCGCCGCCCTCGTCGGCTCGAAGTCCATCACCGCCTCGGACCCCTCGGGGAACACCGCGGCCCCGCTGCTCGCCCGGGAGGTCGGCGGCGGCGCCGGATCCACCGGCGGCGCGATCCTCCTCGCCGTGATCTCCGCCGTCGCCTTCGCGACGATCCTCGCGGTGGTCGCGGGCCTCACGCTCGCCTCCTCGGCCTCCTTCGCGCACGACCTGTGGGCCAACGTCATCCGCAAGGGGAAGACCAGCGAGAAGGAGGAGCTCCTCACCGCCAAGTGCGCCGCCGTCGTCATCGGCGCGGTCGCCATCCTGCTGAGCATCTTCGCCCACCGGCTGAACGCCGCCGCGGTCGTGGCCCTCGCCTTCGCCGTCGCGGCCTCCGCCAACCTCCCCACGATCCTCTACAGCCTCTTCTGGAAGCGCTTCACCACCCAAGGGGCCCTGTGGTCGATCTACGGAGGGCTGATCTCCTCCGTCGGCCTGGTGATCTTCTCCCCGGTCGTCTCCGGCAACGAGAAGGCGCTCTTCCCCGGGATGAGCTTCGACTTCTTCCCCCTCGGCAACCCCGGCCTGGTCTCCATCCCGCTCGGCTTCCTGCTGGGCTGGCTCGGCTCGATGCTGTCCAAGCCGCAGCCGGACGCGGACGCGAAGTACGCCGAGCTCGAGGTCCGCTCCCTCACGGGCTACGGCGCGCACTGACGCCGCCCCGCCGCCCGCCGCGGCGCCGGACGGGCCGGTGAGCCCGTCCGGCGTCCGCCGGCGCCCGGCCGGCCCGGTCCGAGAAGACCCGCCGTCACCGCCCATCACGTACGCTGCGGACAGCGAACGAACGTTCAAGCCCAGTCCGCCGGAGGCGCAGCGTGCTCATCGACACCTACGGTCGCGTCGCCACCGACCTCCGTGTCTCCCTGACCGACCGCTGCAACCTGCGCTGCACCTACTGCATGCCCGAAGAGGGCCTCCAGTGGCTCGCCAAGCCGGACCTGCTCACCGACGACGAGATCGTGCGCCTGATCCGCATCGCCGTGACCTCCCTCGGCATCACCGAGGTCCGCTTCACCGGCGGCGAGCCCCTGCTCCGCCCCGGCCTCGTCTCCCTGGTCGAGCGCTGCGCCGCCCTGCGGCCGCGTCCCCGGATCTCCCTCACCACCAACGGCATCGGCCTCGCGCGCACCGCGACGGCCCTGGCCGACGCCGGCCTCGACCGGGTCAACGTCTCCCTCGACACCCTGCGCCCCGACGTCTTCCAGAAGCTCACCCGCCGCAAGCGCCACCAGGACGTCCTCGACGGCCTCGCCGCCGCCCGCGCCGCCGGCCTCGCCCCCGTCAAGATCAACGCGGTGCTGATGCCCGGCCTCAACGACGACGAGGCCCCCGACCTGCTGGCCTGGGCCCTCGGCCTCGGCTACGAACTGCGCTTCATCGAGCAGATGCCGCTCGACGCCCAGCACGGCTGGCGCCGCGACGGCATGATCACCGCGGCGGACATCCTGGCGCGCCTGGCCGCCCGCTTCGACCTCACCCCCGAAGGCGAGGGCGAGCGCGGAGCCGCCCCCGCCGAGCGCTGGCTCGTCGACGGCGGGCCCGGCCGGGTCGGCGTCATCGCCTCCGTCACCCGCCCCTTCTGCGGCGCCTGCGACCGCACCCGCCTCACCGCCGACGGACAGATCCGCAACTGCCTGTTCGCGCGCGAGGAGTCCGACCTGCGCGCGGCGCTGCGCTCCGGGGCCACGGACGAGGAGATAGCCGGGCGGTGGAAGCGGGCGATGCACGGCAAGAAGGCGGGGTCGGGCCTGGACGACCCGTCCTTCCTGCAGCCGCAGCGGCCCATGTCGGCGATCGGCGGCTGAGCCCCCGCCGGAGCCCGCCGGGGCCCGCCGGAGCCCGCCGGGGCCCGGCACCGCGTGCTGCACGTGCCATGCCTGCTACGCGTGCGGCGAGGCCTCCCACTCCGCCAGCGTCACCACGTCCTTGAGGAAGCCCCGCAGGCCGAGGAAGTTGGACAGGTGCTCGCGGTGCTCGTCGCACGCGAGCCACGTCTTGCGGCGGTCGGGCGTGTGCAGCTTGGGGTTGTTCCACGCCAGCACCCACACGGCGGGGGCGCGGCAGCCCTTGGCGGAACAGATCACGGCGTCATCGGGGGAATTCACACCCCTGACTCTACGAACCGCGTGCAGACACGGCGACGCCGGGCAGCCACGGGGGGAGCCGCCCGGCGTCGGTCTGTCGCTCCGACGGGGGATGCGGAGCGCTTAGGAAGTATGTCACGGGGTGCCCGGCGCGCGGCACTGAAACCACATGATTGATCTGAGGTTTTCTTGAGCTTTGCCCAGCGCGCCACCGCCGCCGTGCCCCCGCGGGGCATCAGCCGTGGTCACGCCCTTGATCGCCCTCGGGGCCACGGGCGGCTTCCGGGACGGATTCCGCCCTCTCCTCGCCCGGACCGGGCATCAGCACCGGCCGCGTGGGTGCCGGTATGAACGTGCCGGGGAGCGAAGGGGCGTTCTCCCGGCCCGCGTTGGCGATCACGACCGCCACGTAGGGCAGCAGGGCACCCAGGATCAGCGTGCCCACCGCCACATAGCGCTCGACGTTCCACAGCACCACGGTGAGCACCACCGACAGGGTGCGGATCAGCATCGAGATGACGTAGCGGCGCTGGCGGCCGCGCACGTCCTCGGCCAGCCCCTGACGGGCGCCGGTGATCCTGAAGACCGCCGTACCGCCCTGCTTCCGCATCACGTTCCACCACCTGATCCACCGTGCCCGCGCGCCCTGAGGCGGGACACCCTCCACGTTACGCCGCGTGGCCGCCGGGTACGAGAGCGGGTCCCCCACCGTCCCCGCTCCGACCTGCGGCTGCGTACGCGGCGGCCGCAGCGCGGCGGAGGAACGGCTCCGGCGTGCGCCGTACGGAGAGTGGCCCCAGAATGGCGGGGCACGGCACATCGCGCCGCTGAGGAGGCGACATGAGCTGGTTGTGGGCCATCATCGTCGGACTTGTCCTGGGCCTGATCGCCAAGGCGATCCTGCCGGGCAAACAGCAGGTACCCCTCTGGTTGACGATCATCCTGGGCATGATCGGCAGCCTGCTCGGCAACTGGGCCGCCACCGGGCTCGGCATCAACGAGACCAAGGGCATCGACTGGGGCCGGCACCTGCTGCAGCTGGCGGGCGCGGTCCTCGTGGTCGGCATCGGCGACCGGCTGTGGGTCGCGGTGCGCGGCAACAAGAGCGGCGGGAGACACGCGGCGTAACGGACGGGTGCGGCCGTCACGCCCGCGGGTGCAGAGGCCCGGGCGGGCAGCCGGGCCGGGGCAGGCAGGGCGGGTAGAACGCCCCGGGGCGGCCCGCGCGCATCCCGCGCACGGACCGCCCCGGGCCTTCAGCAGCCTCCGGCTCCGGGCGGCAAGCCCTACCGCAGCTCGGCGATCTTCCGGCCGGCCTTGAGGTAGACCCGCCCGGCCCCGGCGACCTTGGCCACGGTCTCCGTCACGACCTCGCCCAGCGGGCGGATCGCATCGGCCTCGGCCAGCACGACGGCCTCCTGGCCGCCGTCCGTCTCGACCACCAGGCGCAGGCCGTTCTGCTTGGCGACCCGGCGGGCCGCCGAGGCGGACGGCTGGAAGCCCAGGACCTGGCTGAGCACGGCCGTCGCCGGCGAGTCGCCGTGCTCCGAGAGCTCCACCACGGGCGTCTCCACGTCGGAGAAGCTCTTCTTCGAGAACTGCGCGACGAACCCGGCCCGGGCCGCCATCGCCGCCTCGATCCCGTACAGCGCGGCCACGACCTCGCCCGCGAGGATCTTCTTGAGGTCCATCGGGTGCAGCGAGCGCTCCTCGACCCGGGACAGCGCGAGGGCGATCTCCTCGTCCGTCCACTCGGTCCAGGCCTTCAGGTACGGCTCCATCAGCCGGTCCGGAACCGACATGATCTTGCCGAAGACGTCGTCGGCCGTGGCGGACAGGCCCACGTAGTTGCCCTTGGACTTGGACATCTTCGCGCCCGTGCCGTCCGTGCCCTCGATCAGCGGCATGGTGACGACGAGCTGCGGCTTCTGGCCCTTCAGCTCCATGAGCTTGCGGCCCATCTGCAGGTTCAGCAGCTGGTCGGCGCCGCCCAGCTCGACGTCGCAGTCCAGCGCGACCGAGTCCAGGCCCTGGGCGATCGGGTACAGCAGCTCCGACATCGTCAGGCCCGACCCGGCCGCCAGCCGGTTGCGGAAGTCCTCGCGCTGCAGCAGCTGCGAGACCGGCACCTGCGAGAGCAGACCGAGCAGCTCCGGGAAGGTGTACGGGGCCAGCCAGGTGCTGTTCTGGACGAACGTGACCTTCTCGAAGTCGAAGAACGGGCGGACCTGCTCGCGGTAGCCCGCGAGGTTCTTCGCGATGTCCTCGTCGGTCAGGGGCGGGCGCTCGGCCGTACGGCCCGTCGGGTCGCCGATCTTGGCCGTGAAGTCACCGATGAGGAGGGTGACGTCGTGGCCCATGCGCTGGAAGCGGCTGAGGATGATCATCGGCACGGCGTGGCCCAGGTGGACGTCGGCCGCCGTCGGGTCGATGCCCAGCTTGAGCCGCAGGCCCTTGCCCGCCGCGCGCCGCTCCTCGATGCGCTCGGCCAGCTTGTCCACGCCCGGCAGCACCTCGACGGTGCGGGCGGCGATCAGCTCGGCCTGCTCCTTCGCCGACAGATCCGTCAGATCGAGATAGCGCCGCGAGCCCGTCTCCTGGAGCAGCCGCTGGACGGTCTGGTCGGAGGAGAGGTCCTGTGCGAGGAGCTCACCGGCGCGGGCGACGGATTCGCCGAGGCGTGTCATGACATTCCTGGGGATCGATGGGACGGATGAGAAACGGGCGGAGAAGAAAGCGGAGAAAGCGGAGAAGAAAAGGGACGCATACGGAAGACGTGTGCGAGCGGGGGACAGGTGGACGCGGACCAGTCTATTCGGCCCGGTGCCGCGTCCCGGCTGTCACACCCCCGCTGTCACATGCCCGGCGCTCACACGCCCCGGCTGACGGAGCTCATGTTGAAGTCCGGCACGCGCAGGGCGGGCATCGCGGCCCGGGTGAAGTAGTCGCCCCACTCGCGCGGCAGCGTCGGCTCGGTGCGGCCCGCCTCGGTGGCGCGCGAGAGCACCGACACCGGGGACTCGTTGAAGCGGAAGTTGTTGACCTCGCCGACGACCTCGCCGTTCTCCACGAGATAGACGCCGTCCCGGGTCAGCCCCGTCAGCAGCAGCGACGCCGGGTCCACCTCGCGGATGTACCACAGGCAGGTCAGCAGCAGGCCGCGCTCGGTGGCCGCGACCATCTCGTCGAGCGTGGCGGTGCCCCCGGCGTCCAGGACGAGGTTGTCCACGAGCGGGGTGACCGGCAGGTCCGTGAGCCCGGCGCTGTGCCGCGTGGTGACCAGGTGCTCCAGCACGCCCTCGCGGATCCAGTCCGTCGGACCGAGCGGCAGGCCGTTGTCGAAGACCGACGCGTCGTCCCCCGAGGCGGTCGTCAGGACGAACGGCGCGCACTCCAGGCCCGCGGCCCGCGGGTCGCTGCGCAGCGACAGCGGCAGCGGGGACAGCTTCTCGCCGACCCGGGTGCCGCCGCCGGCCTTCGAGAAGACCGTCCGGCCCTCGGCGGCGTCACGGGCGGCCGCCGACCACATCTGGTAGACGAGCAGGTCGGCGACGGCGCTCGGCGGCAGCAGCGTCTCGTACCGCCCGGCCGGCAGGTCGATCTTCCGCTCGGCCCACGCCAGGCGCCGCGCCAGCTCGGCGTCCAGGGCCTGCGGGTCGACGTCGGTGAAGTCGCGCGTGGCCCGGCCCGCCCACGCGGAACGGGTGCCGTCCGGCGACTTGGCGTTGAGCTCCAGGGACCCCGTCGGCTGGTCGTGGCGCAGCCGCAGCCCGGTGGACGTGCCGAGGTAGTACGAGGAGACCTCGTGCAGCGCGAACCCGTACAGCTCGCGGCCCTGCGCCCGGGCGCCGGCGAAGGACTCGCCGAGCGCGGGTGCGAAGCCGTCGAAGACCGCGGAGGAGGTCTCGGCGGGCGGGGCGGTGAAGTCGGGCGAGTGCGGCACGCCCGACACCAGCGGCTGGGCGTCCTCCGCCGGCCCCGCCTCGCGCGCGGCGGCCTCGGCGGCCCGCACCAGCGGCTCCAGCTCCGCGGCCGTGACGGCCGACCGCGAGACGACGCCCGAGGCGGTGCCCTCCGCGCCGTCCACCGTGGCGATCACGGTGACGGTGCGGCCGCGGGTGACGCCGTTGGTGGTGAGCGCGTTGCGCGCCCAGCGGAGGTTGGCGGTGGAGCGCTCGCCGGCGATGACCATGCAGCCGTCGGCGCGGGACAGCTCCAGGGCGCGCTCGACGATCTCGTGCGGCTGGTGACGAGGGCTCACTGACCGGCCTCCTCGGTGGTGTTCAGGATGTTGACGTTCTCGAAGAGGGCCGAGGGGCAGCCGTGGGAGACGGCCGCGACCTGCCCGGGCTGGGCCTTCCCGCAGTTGAACGCGCCGCCCAGGACGTATGTCTGCGGCCCGCCGACGGCCGTCATCGAGCCCCAGAAGTCCGTGGTCGTGGCCTGGTAGGCGACGTCCCGCACCTGGCCCGCCAGACGGCCGTTCTCGATGCGATAGAAGCGCTGTCCCGTAAATTGAAAGTTGTACCTTTGCATGTCGATCGACCACGAGCGGTCGCCGACCACATAGATCCCGCGCTCCACGCCGGAGATCATCTCCTCGGTCGACGGGCCGCCGGGCGCCGGCTGCAGGGAGACGTTCGCCATCCGCTGGACCGGGACGTGGGAGGGGGAGTCGGCGAAAGCGCAGCCGTTGGAGCGCTCGAAGCCGGTCAGCCTGGCGATGCGGCGGTCCAGCTGGTAGCCGACCAGGACGCCGTCCTTGACGAGGTCCCAGGACTGGGCCTCGACGCCCTCGTCGTCGTAGCCGGTGGTCGCGAGCCCGTGCTCGGCGGTCCGGTCGCCGGTGACGTTCATCAGCTCCGAGCCGTACTTCAGCGAGCCCAGCCGGTCGAACGTCGCGAAGGACGTGCCCGCGTACGCGGCCTCGTAGCCCAGCGCGCGGTCCAGCTCGGTGGCGTGGCCGACCGACTCGTGGATCGTCAGCCACAGGTTGGACGGGTCGACCACCAGGTCGTACGAGCCGGCCTCGACGCTCGGGGCGCGCATCTTCTCGGCCAGCAGCGCGGGGATCTCCGCCAGCTCGGCGTCCCAGTCCCAGCCGGTGCCCGTCAGGTACTCCCAGCCGCGGCCGGCCGGGGGCGCGATGGTGCGCATCGCGTCGAAGCCGCCGGTGGCGGGGTCGACGGCGACCGCCGTCAGCTGCGGGTGCAGCCGGACGCGCTGCTGGGTGGTGGTCGTGCCCGCCGAGTCGGCGTAGAACTTGTTCTCCTGGACGGTCAGCAGCGAGGCGTCCGCGTGCGCCACCCCGTCCGCCGCCAGCAGCCGCGCGCTCCAGTCCGCGAGCAGCTCGCCCTTCTCCGCGTCCGGCACGTCGAAGGGGTTGACCTCGTAGGACGACACCCAGGTCCGGTCGGCGTGCACCGGCTCGTCCGCCAGCTCCACCCGCTCGTCCGAGCCGGCCGCCGCGATCACCTTCGCCGACAGCCGCGCCATCGCCACGGCCTGCCCGGCCACCCGCGCCGCCGCGTCCATCGTGAGCTCGACGCCCGCCGCGAAGCCCCAGCTCCCGCCGTGCACCACCCGCACCGCATACCCCAGGTCGGTGGTGTCGGAGGTGCCGGCCGGGCGGGCGTCCCTCAGCCGCCAGGAGGCGCTGCGCACCCGCTCCAGGCGGAAGTCCGCGTGGTCGGCCCCCAGCGCGCGGGCGCGCGCGAGGGCCGCGTCGGCGAGTTGCCGCAGCGGCAGCGCGAGGAACGACTCGTCGATTTCATGTGGCACGGATGGCCTCCCCTAGGCGTGCGATGTCTCCCGAGGACGCAGTGAATCACGCCCCGCCACCCATGGTCCCGGGCTTTTGCCCAGTTCAGGGGCGGATCGGGGAATGCCCCCCGCACGGGTCCGGACGGGCCTCGCAGCCCCGCTTTCTGTAGGGACCCCACAGGGTCCGCCATGTGCTCCTGTTAGGGGCGGGCTGCACGTCAGAGGCCTCGGCCCGATAGTTTTCGTACGGTACAGACGACCAACGGCAGCCAGCTGGCAGCTACACGTGAAGGAAGGGTGGTCCTTTGAGCCGCTCGGTTCTGGTCACCGGAGGAAACCGGGGCATCGGCCTCGCCATCGCCCGCGCCTTCGCGGAGGCGGGCGACAAGGTCGCCTTCACCTACCGCTCGGGAGAGCCGCCGGCCGCCCTCCTGGACCTGGGGTGCCTCCCCGTGAAGTGCGACATCACGGACCCCGAGCAGGTCGAGCAGGCCTACAAGGAGATCGAGGAGAAGCAGGGCGCGGTCGAGGTGCTGGTGGCCAACGCCGGCGTCACCCGCGACCAGCTGCTCCTGCGCATGTCCGAGGACGACTTCACCTCCGTCGTCGACACCAACCTCACCGGCACCTTCCGGGTCGTCAAGCGGGCCTCGAAGGGCATGCTGCGCGCCCGCAAGGGCCGCGTCGTGCTGATCTCCTCCGTGGTGGGCCTGCTGGGCTCCGCGGGCCAGGCCAACTACGCCGCCTCCAAGGCCGGCCTGGTGGGCTTCGCCCGCTCGATCGCCCGTGAGCTGGGCTCCCGGAACATCACCTGCAACGTCGTCGCCCCCGGCTTCGTCGACACCGACATGACCCGCGTGCTCAGCGACGAGCAGCGCGAGGGCATCACCAAGCAGGTTCCGCTCGCGCGCTACGCGCAGCCCGAGGAGATCGCCGCCTCGGTCCGCTTCCTCGCCTCCGACGAGGCCGCATACATCACTGGAGCCGTCATTCCCGTAGACGGCGGATTGGGCATGGGTCACTGAACGTCATGAGTGGAATCCTTGCAGGCAAGCGCATCCTGGTCACCGGCGTCCTCACCGAGTCGTCGATCGCCTTCCAGGCCGCCAAGGTCGCCCAGAACGAGGGCGCCGAGGTCATCCTGACCGGCTTCGGCCGCCTCTCCCTGGTCGAGCGGATCGCCAAGCGGCTCCCGAAGCCCGCGCCGGTCATCGAGCTGGACGTCAGCAACCAGGAGCACCTCGACGGCCTGGCCGACAAGGTGCGCGAGCACCTCGGCGAGGGCGTGGCCCTCGACGGCATCGTGCACTCCATCGCCTTCGGCCCGCAGGGCGCCTTCACCTTCCTCGACGCCACCTGGGAGGACGTCTCGACGGCCGTCCAGGTCTCGGCGTACTCCTACAAGTCGCTGGCCATGGCCCTGCTCCCGCTGATGCGCGAGGGCGGCTCGATCGTCGGCCTGACCTTCGACGCGCAGATCGCCTGGCCGAAGTACGACTGGATGGGCGTGGCCAAGGCCGCCCTCGAGGGCACCAACCGCTACCTCGCCCGCGACTTCGGTCCCAAGGGCATCCGCTGCAACCTGGTCTCCGCCGGTCCGATCAAGTCGATGGCCGCCAAGTCCATCCCGGGCTTCGAGGAGCTCGCGGACGTGTGGAACCACCGCGCCCCCATCGGCTGGGACCTGGCCGACCCGGAGCCGGCCGGCCGCGGCGTCGTCGGTCTGCTGTCGGACTTCTTCCCCCGCACCACGGGCGAGATCGTGCACGTCGACGGCGGCGTGCACATGATGGGCGCCTAGCCATCGGCATAGTGCGCACATGATGGGCTCCCGAGCCCCGAAGCGCACGCCCGGTGCCCGTTCCGCTACGCCGGAACGGGCACCGGGCTTTTCCGGCTCGTGCGCCGGAGCCCGCCCCCGCACACTGAAGGCGGGAGGAGGTACGCGCATGAGCTTCCCGCTCCGCCGCACCGCGGCCCTGCTGTTCGCCGCCGCGGCCCTGGCCGGCTCGACGGCCCCGGTGTCCCCGGCCACGGCCGCCGCCCCGGCCGCTCCGCCCGTCCCCCGGCACGCCGAGTGCCGCACGCGCGTCCACGGCTCCCACGCCACCGCCCACTGCTTCAACGGCAACGCCACCACCGACAGCGTCCAACTGCACATCGAGTGCGTGCGCTGGTGGGACCCGGACATGGACACCGCGCCGGCCGTCGTCGGCCCGGCCGGGCACGTCGCCCTCAGCCAGCGCTGCTGGCTGGGCATACGCCACGCCTGGGTGACCCACAGCCCCGCTTGAGAATGCTTGAGACCACCCGGGTCTGGACCAGCCGGGTCGAGACCACCCGAGTCGAGACCACCCTGGTCGAGGCCACTTGAGGACGGCCCCGAGCCGCCCGGAGCCTCAGCCGCCCGGAGCCTCAGCCGGCCGGCTCCGCCGAGCCCAGGCAGCCGAAGGGGTACGCGCTCGCCTCCACCCCCGCGGTCTCCTCGTCCCCCTCCCGGATGGCAGCGACGAGCCGACCGTGGTCGACGAGCCCTTCCGGCCGCAGCGCCGTCCCCACGCCGGCCCGCAGGAAGTCGCGCATCACCCCGCCGAGGTCGGCGTACACCTCGGCCATGACCTCGTTGTGCGCGGCGGAGACGACGGCCGTGTGCAGCGTGGCGTCCGCCTCCACGAACCGCTCGGCGTCGCCCGAGCGCCACGCCTCCTCGCGCCGCTTCAGTAGCGCCGCCAGCTGCACCAGGTCCTGCTCGGTGCGCCGGCGGGCCGCGAGCCGGGCGGCCGACGCCTCCAGGGCGCTGCGCAGCTCGGCCACGTGCAGGGGGTCGGCGTCGGCGAAGCGGCGGTTCATCACGCCCGCCAGCTCGCTCGTGGCGATGACGTAGGTGCCGGATCCCTGCCGGATGTCCAGCAGGCCGTTGTGCGCGAGGGCGCGCACGGCCTCCCGCACGGTGTTGCGCGCGACGCCGAGCTGCTCGACGAGCTCCGGCTCGGTGGGGATGCGCGAGCCGACGGGCCACTCACCGGACGTGATCTGGCTGCGCAGCCCGGCGATGACCTGGTCGACGAGGCGGGAGCGCTTGGGCGAGTTCAGTGGCATCGACAGCCTCCATTCATCCCATGATTCTATCTATGATGACGTCATGGCATCCACGGCAGACGAAGACCTGAGAGCGGCCGAGCCCGCCGCCGCAGCCGGCCCCGCCGGCCCGCTGCAGGCCCCCGCGCCGGCGGGGGAGGGCGCTCGGGGCACCGCCTGGGCGGCCCGGCTCCTGGTCGCCGGCCTCGTCCTCGCCGCGCTCAACCTCCGCCCCGCCGTGACGAGCCTGGGCTCGCTGCTGAAGGAGGTCCGCGCGGACCTCGGCATGAGCGGCACCGTGGCGGGCCTGCTGACGTCCGTGCCCGCGTTCTGCTTCGCGGTCTTCGGCCTCGCCGCGCCCCGGCTGGCCCGCCGCTTCGGCCCCGCGGCCGTCGTCTGCGCGGGCATGGCGGTGATAGCCGCCGGTCTCGCCCTGCGGCCGTACGCGGGCGGCGTCTTCGGATTCCTCGCCCTGAGCGTGCTCGCGCTCGCGGGCATCGCCGTCAGCAACGTCCTGATGCCCCTGGCCGTCAGACGCTGGTTCCCCGACCGGGTCGGGCCGATGACCGGCCTGTACTCCATGGCCATCGCCGCGGGCGCCGCGGCCGCCGCCGCCGGCACCGTGCCGCTCGCCGGGGCGATGGGGCACAGCTGGCGCCTCGGCCTCGGCTCGTGGGCGCTGCTCGCCGTCGCGGCCGGGCTGCTGTGGCTGGTGGCCGCCCGCCGCGACCGCGGGGACGGAGCCGCCGCCCCCGCGGCCGCCGCCCAGGACGCCCCCCGCACCAGCATCACGCGCAGCCCCACCGCCTGGGCGCTCGGCATCTTCTTCGGCATCCAGGCGACCGGCGCCTACATCGTCATGGGCTGGATGCCCGCGATCTTCCGCGACGCCGGGGTGTCCGCCTCCACCGCGGGCCTCCTGAGCGCCGTCACGATGCTGACCGGCATCCCCCTCGCCTTCGTGCTGCCGCGCCTCGCCGCCCGCCTGCCCCACCAGGGGATCCTCGTCGTCGCCCTGGCCTGCTTCGGCCTGGCGGGGTACGCGGGTCTGTGGCTGTCCCCGGCCGCGGGCGCCTGGGTCTGGGCCGTGCTGCTCGGCGTGTCCAACAGCGCCTTCACGCTCGCCCTGACGCTGATCGGCATGCGCGCCCGCACGGGCGGGGGCGTGGTGCGGCTCTCGGCGTTCGCCCAGAGCACCGGCTATCTGATCTCCATCCCCGGCCCGCTGCTCGTGGGCTGGCTCAATGAGCGCACGGGCGGCTGGGACGTGCCGCTCGCGCTGATGGCCGCGCTGATGGTGCCTCAGGTCGTGGCGGGCGTGCTGGCCGGGCGCGCCCGCACCGTGGAGGACGAGCTCTGACCCGGACGCGGCCGCCGGCGCGCGGGGTGGGAGACTGGTCGCATGCAGCCTGTGCTCGATCCCAACCCCAAGAACGGTCAGAAGACCCTGCTGACGATCCTCGGCGCGATGCTGGGCATCACGGTGGTCATCTCGGTCATCGCGACGGTCTTCTCCCCCTGACGCCGGTCTCCCCCTGACGCCGGCCTCTCCCCGGTGCCGGTCTCCCTTTGACGCCGGCCCCTGACACCGGCCGGGCGTCCTCCTTCCGGTCCGCCTCCAGGCGATGGTGGGGTTAACCCCCCGTCCCCTAGGGGGGACGGGTCAGGGGCAAGTGGGTGGTCCACCGGATGGGAGCGGGGCGCCGTTCTCCGTAGGTTCGTAGTACACCGCGACGGGGCGGTGCACCGAACCGCTCGGAGGCGATCCCATGCCCGCCGGTACGAAAGCCCGGACTCCCGGCACCGTGCAGACGCGGCTGCCCTGGTGGGCCCTCGCGCTCGCCGCCGCGGCCTTCACCGTCTTCTGCACCCTGCTCGCCGCTCCCGCCACCGCGGACTCCGGTCCGGATCCCGCCGCCTCGGGCACCGTCGCCCGCGTGGTCGCCTTCGTCCGGCTCGCGCTGGGCGAGGAAGCCCCGTGAGGGCAGGTGGGGCGCGTGCGCCGCTTCGGGTGCAACCCTTTCAACACCCCGCGCCTCGCCATGGGTTTCATGCGAAGCTGGACGGCATGAGCTCCGAACCGACTCGCAGGATCGTCGTTTTCCGGCACGCCAAGGCCGAATGGTCCGACGGGGACGACCACGAACGTCCGCTCGCGGACCGAGGCCGCAAGGACGCCCCGGTCGCAGGCCGCTGGCTCGCCGGTTCCGGCATCACCCCCGACCTGGCCCTCTGCTCCACCTCCGCCCGCACCCGCGAGACCTGGAAGCTCGCCGTCCCCGAGCTGCCCCAGCGCCCCCGCACGGTCTACGAGGAGCGGATGTACGAGGCCTCGCTCGGCGAGCTGATCGCCCTGCTCAACGAGGTCTCCGACGAGGTCCAGGACGTCGTCATGATCGGTCA
Source organism: Streptomyces telluris (assembly GCF_024519335.1). Taxonomy (NCBI): domain Bacteria; kingdom Bacillati; phylum Actinomycetota; class Actinomycetes; order Kitasatosporales; family Streptomycetaceae; genus Streptomyces; species Streptomyces telluris. The sequence goes on along the minus strand of NZ_JANIID010000014.1, from coordinate 19,632 downwards.
CAACCCCGGCATGCACGCCCTGGCCGACGCCCTCGCGGGCGAGTCCGACGGCGATCTGCTGCCGCGGATGAACCGCACCGGGTTCCCCACCTCCGCCATCGCGGTGCTCGCCTTCACCGGATCGTGGAAGGCCGTCGAGCACGGCGTCGGCCGGCTGGTCGCCTTCTGGGCGCCCCACGCGTAACGCCCGTCCGGCGGACGAGGTGCGTGCACCGGCTCCGGCCGCCGCCCGTTCCGCCGGACCCCCGCCGTCGCCGTGCCCCGCCCCCGCCGTCGCGGCGGGCGCGTCCGCCGGGGCCTACTCGTGCGTCCTGGCCGCCTCGACCTCTTCGCGGGTGACGCCCAGCAGGTAGAGCACCGTGTCCAGGAACGGGACGTTCACCGCCGTGTGCGCCGCCTGGCGCACCACCGGCTTGGCGTTGAAGGCCACGCCCAGCCCCGCGGCGTTGAGCATGTCGAGGTCGTTCGCGCCGTCGCCGATGGCCACGGTCTGCGCCAGCGGCACGCCCGCCTCCGCGGCGAACCGCCGCAGCAGCCGGGCCTTGCCCGCCCGGTCCACGATCTCCCCGGTCACCCGCCCGGTCAGCCGGCCGTCGACGATCTCCAGGGTGTTCGCCGAGGCGAAGTCCAGCCCCAGCCGCTCCTGCAGGTCGTCCGTGACCTGCGTGAACCCGCCGGAGACCACGCCCACCTGGTAGCCGAGCCGCTTGAGCGTGCGGATCAGCGTCCGGGCGCCCGGCGTCAGCCGCACCTCCGCCCGCACCTTGTCCACGACGGACTCGTCCAGCCCCGCCAGCAGCGCCACCCGGGCGTGCAGGGACTCCTCGAAGTCCAGCTCGCCGCGCATCGCCCGCGCGGTGACCTCCGCGACCTCGGCCTCGCAGCCCGCGTGCGCCGCGAACAGCTCGATGACCTCGTCCTGGATCAGCGTGGAGTCGACGTCCATCACGACCAGCCGCTGGGCCCGCCGCTGCAGCCCCGCCGCGACGACCGCCACGTCGACCCCGCGCACCGCGGCCTCCAGGGCCAGCGCCGTCCGCAGGGCCTCCGTCTCCACGCCGGAGACGGCGAACTCCACGGCCGTCACCGGATACTTGGCGAGCCGGAAGATCCGGTCGATGTTGCCGCCCGTGCCGGTGATCCGCGCCGCGATGGCGGCCGTCGACTCGGCGGTGAGCGGGTGGCCCAGCACCGTGACGTGGGAACGCCCCGTGCCGCGCGGGCGGTTGTCGCCCCGGCCCGAGATGATCTCGGCCTGCAGCCGCATCGACTCGGCCCAGCTGTGCACCGTGGCCCGCAGCTCGCCCTCGGCGTTCCCGCCGCCCTCGGGCGCCGTGACCAGCGCGCACAGGGTGATCCGGCCACGGGTGACGACCTGCTCGATGTCGACGACGTCCACGGCGTACGCGGCGAGCGTGTCGAAGAGCCCGGCGGTGATGCCCGGCCGGTCCTTCCCGAAGATCTTGACGAGGAGGGTCGGCTCGTCGTCGGCGGGGACGGGGGTGGCAGGCGAGGTCTGCGATGCGCTCATGGTCCTCTTACCGTATCGGGCCCCGCACCGGATACGCACAGGTGTCCCGGCCAGCACTCGGCGAAGACATGCCCAAGGCCCGGCTTACGGCGCGTGAACGCCGTCAGCGGCGCCGCGGCGGGGGCCCGGGCGGCGGAGGCGGAGGCTCCTCCGGCGGCGGCGCCCCGTAGCGGTATCCGCTGCCCCGGGGCCTGCGGGGCGGCGGCAGCGGCCGGCCCGTCTGCGTCGGCGCGGTGGAGCGGTCGTCGAAGAGCGGGCGCTTGTACGGGTTGGTGTCGTCCCGCGCGGGACGCCTGTACGGGTTGGAGGCGTCCTGGCCCGGCTGGCCCGGCTGGCCCGGCTGTCCCGGCTGTCCCGGCTGCCCCGGAGAGGGACGGTACGGGCCGGGCATCGGTGACGCGGACGGGTGGGCCGCAGCGGCCGCCTCCTGCCGCCCGAGGGCCACCGCCCGCCGCCCCGCCGTGCCGGTCGCACACGCGAGCAGCCCCCCGGCCGCCCCGGCGACGCCACCCCACGCGGCACCCAGTGCCAGCGCCATCGCCGCATTGCCGCGCAGCTCCAGGCCCGCCCCGAAGGCGTCGAACCCCAGCACCGACAGGCTCGCGTCCGCCTTCACCCGCGTCGCGAGCACCAGCAGCGGCAGGGCCAGGGCGGTCGCCACCCCCAGCGCCACGGCGCAGCGCGCGGCGAAGGCCGTCGGCCCCAGCCCCTCCCGCGGCGCGCGGACCGCGGTGAGCACCCCCACGCCCAGCATCATCAGCGCGCAGGCCACGCCCAGCAGCCACACCGTGCTGTCGAGCTCGGCCAGCCGCCCCAGGGTGACCGCCTCCTCGGCCCGCGCGCTCAGCAGCTCGTCCAGCGGGGAGGGCAGCACCTTGGCCAGCGCGCCCGTGGCCGTGCCGCGCCAGGAGACGAACAGCCCCAGCGGCACCGCGAGGAACACCCCGTTCGGCGCCCCGAGCAGCGCGGCACCGAAGATCCGCTTCGGCTGGTCGTCACCGGCCGCCGCGTACGCCGCGGCGGCCAGGCCCGCCGCGACCGCGAGGACCAGCACCGCACACAGCGCCGAGACCGCCGGGCGCACGCCCCGGTGGAGCGCCTGCAGGCCGCGGGGGAGCGGCGCCCGGCGCGCGCCCAGCACCGCGATCAGCAGGACGCCCAGGACCCAGACCGCGCCCGCGAACAGCGAGGGCCCCGTGCGCACGCTGAAGCCGACGGCGGCCTTGGCGTCGGCCAGGCCGGCGAGCCGGTCCGGCAGCCCGCCCGCGATGTCCCCGACATCGCCGATGCCCGGGATCACCAGCTTGGGGCCGCCTCCGCCCCCGCCGCCGTCCCCGCCGCCCAGGCCCAGGCTGCTCCCGTCGATGGTGATCGAATCCTCCCCGGCCCAGGCGAGGCCGCCGAGCAGGAACAGGAAGAGCACGATCACCGCGCCGGCCCGCGCGGCGAGCTCTCCGGCGCCGATCGTGGCACCGGCGCGGCGCAACGATCGTGCAAAGATCATTCCCAGCAACAGGGCGCCCGCCAGGCTCACTCCCAGTGGCGCGATATCGATGGCGGTGTGCGCCCCGGCGCCCTTCAGGCCGAATGCTTCAATATCCCCCGAAGGCGTGAGTGATCCGCCTACGGCGAGCACGACGACGGCCGCGGTCATCGGCCCCAGCGCGCCCGCCGTATCCGCGCCGAGCAGGTGCAACCCGAGCGCCGCAATCCCCGCCATGGCCAGAAAAGACCAGCTCACAGCCGCAATCGACGTCAGCAACAACTCCGCCGGGCGCACCCCGCGCCCGCCCCCGTCCACGGTCATCACGGCCCCCCGTGCCGGTCTGCAGCCGGGCTATTGCCCGGATGCGCATGATCCGTACGTATCCATGGCGGTAACCACTCTCCGGGTATGTTTCGGATCGGTCAACGGCGCCTGTTACACGGTCGCGGCAATCCCCGACTTTCGGTTCGGGGACTGTGCCTGAAATAGTTCCTCCCGATGTTCGCCATCCCTAGACTCCCTGATGCAGGGGGCTCATCGGGGGACAAGTAGTGGGGCATGGAGTGCCGGAACTCGTACTGGAATTGAATGGACAGACCTGGACGCTCGATCCGTCCAGGTCCTACACCCTCGGGCGGGATCCGCAGGGTGACATGGTGCTGCAGGACGCCCGCGTCTCGTGGCGGCACGCCACCGTACGGTGGGAGGGCCGCAGTTGGGTCATCGAGGACCACGGCAGCACCAACGGCACGTACGTGCAGGGCCAGCGGATCCACCACATGGAGATCGGCCCCGGCTCGACGGTGCACCTGGGCAACGCGACGGACGGCCCGCGGCTGAACCTGAGCGCCGGTGCCGCCGGCGCCGGTGCCGGCGTCCCCGCCGCGGACCTCTACAGCGCGCAGACCGCCATGGCCGCGCCGCTGCACCAGGCTCCGCCGCAGCACACGCCGCACCAGCCGCCGCAGCACCAGCAGCCCGGCGCCTGGCAGCAGCAGGGGCAGTACCAGCAGCCGCAGCAGCACCAGCAGCCCGGCGGCTGGCAGCAGCCCCAGCAGCAGCCGTACGTCCCCCAGCAGCCGGGACCCGGCGCGCACCAGCCCCCGGCGCACGGCGGCCCGCCCTCGCAGGGCGGCGCCCCGCCCGTCTACGGCGACCGCAGCCCGACCAGCTTCCACCAGATGGCCGTCGGCCGCGGCACGATGCGCATCGGTCGTGCCCTGGAGAACGAGCTGGTCGTCTCCGACCTCCAGGTCTCCCGGCACCACGCCGAGTTCCGCTCCACCGGCGACGGCCGCTTCGAGATCGTCGACCTCGGCAGCCACAACGGCACCTACGTCAACGGTCAGCCGGTCCGCCAGCAGATCATCGGCCCCAACGACATCGTCGGTGTCGGTCACTCCACCTTCCGCCTGGTCGGCGACCGGCTGGAGGAGTTCGTCGACACCGGCGACGTCTCCTTCTCCGCCCGCCACCTGACGGTCACCGTCGACGGCGGCAAGCAGATCCTCAAGGACGTCTCCTTCGGCGTCCCCGAGAAGTCGCTGATCGCCGTCATCGGCCCCTCCGGCTCCGGAAAGTCCACCCTCCTCAAGGCGCTCACCGGCTACCGGCCCGCCAACGAGGGCGACGTCCTCTACGACAACCGGAACCTCTACAAGCAGTTCGCCGAGCTGCGCCAGCGCATCGGCCTCGTCCCGCAGGACGACATCCTGCACAAGGAGCTCACCGTCCGGAAGGCGCTGCGCTACGCCGCGAAGCTCCGCTTCCCCGGTGACACCGCGGCCTCCGAGCGCGAGGCCCGGATAGACGAGGTGCTGCGCGAGCTCAAGCTCGACATCCACAAGGACAAGAAGGTCACCGCCCTCTCCGGCGGCCAGCGCAAGCGCGTCTCGGTGGCCCTGGAGCTGCTGACCAAGCCCTCGCTGATCTTCCTGGACGAGCCGACCTCCGGCCTCGACCCGGGCATGGACCGCGACGTCATGCAGCTGCTGCGCGGCCTCGCGGACGACGGCCGCACCGTCCTGGTGGTCACCCACTCCGTCGCCGAGCTCGCCCTCTGCGACAAGCTGCTCGTCATGGCCCCCGGCGGTTCCGTCGCCTACTTCGGCCCCCCGGAGGAAGCGCTCAACTTCTTCGGCTACGAGACCTGGGCGGACGTCTTCTCGGCCTTCGAGAACTACCGCGACTACGACTGGTCGGGCCGCTGGCGCGGCTCGCAGCACTACCAGATGTACGCGGCCGACATCGACGCCGTCGCCCCGCAGTCGGTCCACGTCCAGCCGCAGATGGTGCGCCCGCCGAAGGCCCAGAGCTGGGGCTCCCAGCTGTGGACGCTGATGCGCCGCTACGCCTCCGTCATCGCCTCGGACCGCGGCTTCATGGCCCTGATGCTGCTCCTGCCGGCCGTCCTCGGCGGAGTCAGCACGGTGATCCCGTCCGACTTCGGCCTCGGGCCGGCCAGCAAGGGCCACTTCAACCAGGACGCCGGCACGATCATGCTGATCCTCGCGGTCGGCATGTGCTTCTCCGGCGCGGCAAACTCCGTCCGTGAGCTGATCAAGGAACGGGTGATCTACGAACGGGAGAGGGCCGTCGGCCTGTCCCGCTCCGCGTACCTGATGTCCAAGGTGGTCGTCCTCGGCCTGATCACCGCGGTGCAGGGCGCCCTCATCTGCGCCATCGGCTTCTCGGTCCGCAAGCTGCCGGAGAACGGCCTGGTCTTCAAGGCGGCGCCCGCCCTCGAGCTCTGCCTGGTGATCATCGCCCTGGGCTTCACCTGCATGATGATCGGCCTGGTCATCTCCGCGCTGGTGAAGACCGCCGAGAAGACCATGCCGCTGCTGGTCATGTTCGCGATCGTCCAGGTCGTCTTCACCGGCATCCTGTTCAAGATCTACGACTCGCCGGGCATCGAGCAGTTCGCCTGGCTGATGCCGGCCCGCTGGGCCATCGCCGGCGTCGGCACCACGCTCGACCTCTCGCACATCATGGCCCCGTTCGACAAGAGCAGGCCCCCCAAGCTCGACCCGCTCTGGGAGCACACCGCCACCCAGTGGTCGATCGACATCGTGGCCCTGCTCGTCATCGGCATCGCCTGTGGCTTCGCAGTCGCACGTTTGCTGCGCCGTCACGAGCCGGAGGTCATGCGCAAGTAGTCCCGCGCTCCGTCCCGCACACGCCGAAGGGCGGCACCCGCACCGGGTGCCGCCCTTCGGCGTACGTCGCTGTCCGCGCTCTCGCCCTTAGTAGGCGGAGTTCACGTTGTCCATCGAGCCGTAGACCTTCCACGCGTAGTTGCACGCGGCGGTGATGTTGGCGACCGGGTCGTAGATGTCCCAGGACGTGCCCTCGACGTGGTACGCCTTGAAGGTCGGGTCGATCACCTGGAGCAGGCCCTTGGAGGGGATGCCCTTGGCGGCGTTGGAGTCCCAGAGGTTGATGGCCTTCGGGTTACCGGTCGACTCCCGCATGATGTTGCGGTAGATGCCGTTGTAGGAACCCGGGATGCCCTTGGCCTTCATGACGTCGAGGGCTTCCTTGATCCAGCCGTCGAGGTTGTTGGCGTAGGTCTTCGGGGCCGGAGCCGGGGCGGGCGCGGCCTGGACCGGCTTGCGCTCCTGGGAACGGCTCGCGGCCTCCTTCTCGGCGCGCTCCTTGTCGGCCTTCGCCTTGGCGGCGGCCTCGGCGTCCGCCTTCTTCTTGGCCTCGGCCTGGGCCTTCGCCTGCTTGGCGGCGTTGTCGGCCTGCTTGCCGATCTGCTCCTGCTGCTCCTGGACGCCGAAGGCCTCGGCGGTCCACGCGACGGGCTTGACGGCGATGGGCTGCTTCTCCGCGTCGGCGGAGCCGGGTATCGCGGCGAACGTCAGAGCGGCGACGCCCGCGGCAGCGACGCCGGCGGCGGAGAACTTCTGGATCTTGGACAGGCGGCTATAACCAGAGATGGGGGAGCGCATGCTGAGGTGAACCTTCCGATCGCACGAAGTCGCAGTGGCCCGGAGCGGCGCGAATGAGCGCCGCGTCTCGATCGACGGCGCCGTGCGACGGGAGAATTCTTAGCGGCCGCAAAATGCTGTGGCAAAGGGGTGACGTACTACCCGGCTTCGTTGCCGAGGGTTCGGCGGGGAGTGGCAAAGGGAAGGTCAAAAGGGCCCCTGCCACCCGCTTACGCCGGTTTTATGCGCCCACTAGGCGGGGTCGTAGGTGACGTGCGTCCTATGCGCGGGGTCACACCGGGCGAGCGCTCCCGTCGCCCGGTGCGACCGGTTCCGCACACAGCGTGCCGTCCCTGGCTCAGACCTCCACCAGCACCTGATCCAGGCTCTTGCGCACCAGGTCCGGCACCTGGCAGTCGTCCGCCGGATAGCCCACGGGGATCACCGCGAAGGCCTTCTCGTTCACCGGACGGCCCAGCGCCTCGGACAGGAAACGCATCGGGCTCGGCGTGTGCACCAGGGCGGCGAGCCCCGACAGGTGCAGCGCGGACAGCAGCATCCCCACCGCGATGCCGACCGACTCGTCCACGTAGTAGTGCTTGCGCTTCTCCCCGCCCTCGCCGAGCCAGTACCGCTGCTGGAAGACCACGATCAGCGCGGGCGCGTCCGTCAGGTGCGGCTTGACCTCGTCCGTGCCCAGCGGCCGCAGGGCCGCCAGCCACTCCTCGCCCAGCCGGCCCGCGTACGAGAGCTGCTCCTCTTCCTCCGCGGCGGCTCGGATGCGCCGCCGCACCCCGGGGTCTTTCACCAGGACGAAGGTCCACGGCTGCTGGTGCGCCCCGGAGGGCGCGGTGGCCGCGCACGCGATGGCGTCCCGGACCACCTGCTCCGGCACCGGATCGGCGGAGAACTGCCGCACCGTCCGCCGCCCGTCCATCCGCTCGCGCAGCTCGGCGGCACGGGCGAGGGACTCCTGGACGGGCATCCGAGGGGGCCGGTAGGGCACGGGCCGGTAGGCGTCGCCGTGGGTGGGCGTCCACTGGGTTGGTATAGACATGGCAAGTACATGCCCGCTACCCGGTTGCGGGCAACCGGACCACCGGCCTAGGGCTTGCGAACCAGTCCCGAGCCGTCGGCGGCCCGATCCGCCTGGTCAGACCCCTCGGTACGGTGATGCCATGACCACCGGCCCCCGCTCCGGCCTCACCGCAGTGAGCACCGCACTCCTCGCCATGAGCAGACACCTGCAGGTGCACGACGTCCTCAAGACGATCGTCGTCTCCGCCCGGGAACTGCTGGACGCCCGGTACGCGGCGCTCGGCGTCCCGGACGACCACGGCGGCTTCGCCCAGTTCGTCGTCGACGGCGTCAGCGACGAGCAGTGGAAGGCCATCGGCCCCTTGCCCCGGCAGCACGGCGTCCTCGCCGCGATGATCCAGCACGCGACCCCCGAGCGCCTCGCCGACGTCCGCTCGGACCCCCGCTTCGGCGGCTGGCCCGCCGCCCACCCCGACATGCGCGACTTCATCGGCATGCCGGTCGCGGACGGCGACGAGGTCCTCGGCGCGCTCTTCCTCGCGAACAAGAAGCGCCCCGCCCGCACCGGCGAGCCGCCGTGCGGCCTGGAGGAGGCCGGGCCCACCTGCGGCTTCACCGCGGAGGACGAGGAACTGCTGAGCGTCCTCGCCCAGCACGCGGCCATAGCCCTCACCAACGCCCGCCTCTACGAGCGCAGCCGCGAGCTGACCATCGCCGAGGAGCGCGCCCGCCTCTCGCACGAGCTGCACGACGCCGTCGCCCAGAAGCTCTTCTCGCTGCGGCTGACCGCCCAGGCCGCCGCCGCGCTCGTCGACCGCGACCCCGCCCGCGCCAAGGAGGAGCTGCACGAGGCCGCCCGGCTCGCCGCGGAGGCCACCGACGAGCTGCGGGCCGCGGTCGTGGAGCTGCGGCCCGCAGGGCTGGACGAGGACGGCCTCGTCGCGACCCTGCGCACCCAGATCCAGGTCCTCGACCGGGCCCACACGGCCAAGGTCACCTTCGCCTCCCACGGCGTACGGGCCCTGCCGGCCGCCCAGGAGGAGGCCCTGCTGCGCGTGGCCCAGGAGGCCCTGCACAACGCCCTGCGCCACTCCGGAGCGGGCCGCGTCCAGGTCACCCTCACCCGGGTGGGCCAGGGCGCGGCGCTGTGCGTCGCCGACGACGGCTGCGGCTTCGAGCCCGAGGCCGTCCGCCGGGCCGGGCGCCACCTCGGCCTCGTGTCGATGCGGGACCGCGCGAGCGGCGTCGGCGGCATTCTGACCGTTACCTCGGAGCCCGGGATGGGCACCGCGATCGAGATGGAGGTGCCTGGTGGCTGAGGGCGTGATCCGTGTGGTGCTGGTGGACGACCACCAGGTGGTCCGCAGGGGCCTGCGCACCTTCCTGGAGGTCCAGGACGACATCGAGGTGGTGGGGGAGGCGGCGGACGGCGCCGAGGGCGTCGAGCGCACGGAGGAGCTGCGCCCGGACGTCGTCCTCATGGACGTGAAGATGCCCGGGACCGACGGGATCGAGGCGCTGCGCCGGCTGCGGGAGCTGGAGAACCCGGCCCGGGTGCTGATCGTGACGAGCTTCACCGAGCAGCGCACGGTCATCCCGGCCCTGCGCGCGGGGGCGGCGGGCTACGTCTACAAGGACGTGGACCCCGACGCCCTGGCGGGCGCGATCCGCTCGGTGCACGCGGGCCACGTCCTGCTGCAGCCCGAGGTGGCCGGGGCGCTGCTGTCGCAGGAGGAGGCCGGGGGCGGCGGCCAGGGACGGGGCAACGCGCTGACGGAGCGGGAGCGGGAGGTGCTGGCGCTGATCGCGGACGGCCGTTCGAACCGGGAGATCGCCCGTGCGCTGGTGCTCTCGGAGAAGACCGTCAAGACCCACGTGTCGAACATTCTGATGAAGCTGGATCTCGCCGACCGGACGCAGGCGGCGCTGTGGGCCGTCCGACATGGGATCGGAGCCTGACCGGCACGGGCCCGCGGCAAAGCGGAACGTCGCGTTCTGATCAGAGATTCATACGACCGTGTGGTGGTCGCCCCGGCCCCGCAACCCGAATGGCCGCGGCCCGTTCTCCATGGCGTACCGCGGCGGCTGGCCGTGGCAACGCCCTAGGAAGGTCATAAGAAGAGTGAAGAACATGAAGAAGGCCGCAGTCATCACCATCGCCGCCGGCGGTCTCGCCCTCGCCGGTGCCGGTGCCGCTTCCGCGCACCAGGCCGACGGCAAGGCGCAGAACTCCCCGGGTGTCGTCTCCGGCAACGTCGTCCAGGTTCCGGTCAAGGTCGCCGCCAACGTCTGCGGCAACACCATCAGCGTGGTGGGCGTGCTCAACCCCGCCGCCGGCAACCTCTGCGTCAACAAGTAATACCGGTGCATCCCGCCTGCCCGGCGCGCCCTGCATAGCCCGGGCAGGCGCGGGCGAGCAATCGTCCGAACGAGGGCAACACCGCCGATGGCCGTGCCATCGGCGGTGCGCTGGCGTTCATCACTACGCGACCCCGCGGCTGGGGCCGCCGAGAACGTCAGCAGAAGGAAGACCCTCACCATGAACAGTGCCAAGAAAGCCGCTCTCGCCCTGGCGGTCACGGGGCTCGCCGTCGGTTCCACCGTGGGCGTCGCGTCCGCTCACGACCGTGGTGACCGCCACGACCACAGCGACCGCCAGGTTCACGAGCACCGTCACCACCCGGGTGGCGCCGTCGCCAACGGCGTCGCCAAGGGCTCCCCGGGCGTCGTCTCCGGCAACGTCATCCAGATCCCGGTGCAGGTGCCGCTGAACGTCTGCGGCAACACCATCGACATTCTGATCGGCCTGCTGAACCCGACCTTCGGGAACACCTGCGTCAACGCCAGCGGTGGCTGGGACGAGCACCGCAGCTACCACGAGCACCGCGGTCACCACGACAAGCACGGCCACGACGGCGGCCACTGGAACGGCCACGACCGGCACGACGGCCACAACGGTCACAATGGCCACAACGGCCACTGGGGTGGCCACGACGGGCGTCACTGACCCGTACCGGCGCAACGGGAAGGCCTCGCGGACCTCTGGGACCGCGGGGCCTTCCCGCGCTCTGCGCACTTTCCGTACGGCCGGCGGTGACCGCCTCAGTGCCGCTTGCGGGCCCGCTCCTCGACGATCGCGTTGTACGCGGCCACCTGGGCCCGCCGGGCCGTCCGCTCCACCGGCCGCAGCGCCTGCGCCCGCGCCGCTATCTCCGACGCGCTCACCGCGGCCCCGTGCTCACGGCCCCCGCCGTCCCCCGGCTCGTGGGCGATCGTGATCAGCGCCCCCACGCGCTGCGCCAGCTCCAGCACGCGCACGGCCCGCGGCGGATACCCCGGTGCCAGCACCTCGCGCCCGCGCTCGGCCCGCGCCCGGTACGCCTCCAGTGCTGCCTGCGCCACCGGTCCCGAGCCCGCCACGTCCAGCCGCGTGAGCACCTCCGTGGCCTCCCGCAGGGCCTCCGCGAGCTCCCGCTCGGCCTCCCCGAGAGAGGGCACGTCGGCCGGCGGCGCGTCCCGTACGGGCAGGCAGTGCCAGACGACCTCGACGTGCACGTCGCCCTCCGGCCCGGCCTCGTACACCTCCGGTACGAGCCCCAGCGCGGCGCCCGTGGCGACGACCGCCTCCCCGGCCTCCAGGGCGCGGGCATTGAACTCCGGCGGGCCGCTGAGGCCCAGCGGGTGGCCGGGGGCGGGCAGGGCGAGGCGCAGTCCGGTGGCCCCCAGCGCCCGCAGCCGGCCGAGGGCGAGCGTCAGGCCGACGGGTCCGGATTCACCGGGAAGGCCCACGACGCGGTGGACGGCGTCATCCCCGGTGATCTGGTGCGCGGCGTCATCAGGTGCGGCAAACCCGGCAATGAGGGCATTTCCCCACGCGGTGAGCCGTCCTGAGCGATGTTCATCGAGCATGGCCACCAGCCTAAGGACTGGTGTCCCCGGCGGGTGGCGTAGGTTTTCCCTGGGGGCTGCGCTTACCGGCGCCGCGACGACGAGACTGCAATGGGAGACAACGCGCTCATGAGCGAAGTGCTGGAACTGGTGGACGTATCCGTGGTCCGCGAGGGCCGGGCTCTGGTGGACCAGGTCTCCTGGTCGGTCAAGGAGGGGGAGCGCTGGGTCATCCTCGGCCCCAACGGCGCCGGCAAGACCACCCTCCTGAATGTCGCCTCCAGCTACCTCTTCCCGACCACGGGCACGGTCAAGGTCCTGGGCGAGAAGCTCGGCGCGGTCGACGTCTTCGAGCTGCGCCCGCGCATCGGCGTGGCGGGCATCGCCCTCGCCGACAAGCTGCCGCGCAGCCAGACCGTCCTGGAGACCGTCCTCACCGCCGCCTACGGCATGACGGCCACCTGGCAGGAGAGCTACGAGGAGGTCGACGAGCAGCGCGCCCGCGCCTTCCTCGACGTCCTCGGCATGACGGACCTGCTGGACCGCAAGTTCGGCACCCTCTCCGAGGGCGAGCGCAAGCGCACCCTCATCGCCCGCGCGATGATGACCGACCCCGAGCTGCTGCTCCTCGACGAGCCCGCCGCGGGTCTCGACCTCGGCGGTCGCGAGGACCTCGTGCGCCGTCTCGGCCGGCTCGCCCGCGACCCGCTCGCCCCCTCGATGATCATGGTCACCCACCACGTCGAGGAGATCCCCGCGGGCTTCACCCACGTCCTGATGATCCGTCAGGGCAAGGTGCTGGCCGCCGGCCCCGTCGAGCTGGAGCTCACCTCCCGCAACCTCTCCCACTGCTTCGGCCTCCCGCTGGTCGTCGAGCGCCGGGGCGACCGCTGGACGGCCCAGGGCCTGCCGCTCTCCTGACCCGCAACCAGGGCGCCCGGCTCCCCGGGCACCCTGTCCCGGGGGCGGTCACCGCGCCTACCATGACCATGTGGACACATGGGTGTGGTGGCTGGTGGCCGCCGTCGGACTGGGCATCCCGCTGGTGGTGACCGCGATGCCCGAGTTCGGCATGCTCGCTCTCGGCGCCGTCGCCGCCGCCGTGACCAATGCGCTCGGTGCGGGCACCGTCGCGCAGTTCGTCGTCTTCGCCGCCGTCTCGGTGGCCCTCATCGCCGTCGTGCGCCCGGTCGCCATGCGGCACCGCGCCCAGCGGCCCGAGCTGGCCAGCGGCGTGGAGGCCCTCAAGGGGCGGCAGGCCGTCGTCCTGGAGCGGGTCGACGGCAGCGGCGGCCGGATCAAGCTCGCCGGCGAGATCTGGTCGGCCCGCGCCCTCGACTCCGAGCGCACCTTCGAGGCCGGCGAGCACGTCGACGTCGTCGAGATCGAGGGCGCCACGGCCGTGGTGATGTGACGCGGTGCCCGTGACGGCCGTGTCCGAGACGGCGGTGTCCGCCGAAGCGATGTCCGTGAAGTGCGGTCAACGCCTGCACGGCGGCACCGCGTTCTGAAAGACTCGAACTGGATCAACCCGGTCCACCCGATCAACGACCAGAGGCACGGGGAGCCCCGATGGAACCGATCATCATCGTCCTGATCATCTTGGTGGTGCTCGTCTTCATCGCCCTCATGAAGACGGTGCAGGTCATTCCGCAGGCCAGCGCCGCCATCGTGGAGCGCTTCGGCCGCTACACCCGCACCCTCAACGCCGGCCTGAACATCGTCGTCCCCTTCATCGACTCCATCCGCAACCGCATCGACCTGCGCGAGCAGGTCGTGCCGTTCCCCCCGCAGCCGGTGATCACCCAGGACAACCTGGTCGTCAACATCGACACGGTCATCTACTACCAGGTGACCGACGCCCGCGCCGCCACCTACGAGGTCTCCAGCTTCATCCAGGCCATCGAGCAGCTCACCGTCACCACCCTGCGCAACATCATCGGCGGCATGGACCTGGAGCGGACCCTCACCTCCCGCGAGGAGATCAACGCCGCCCTCCGCGGCGTCCTCGACGAGGCCACCGGCAAGTGGGGCATCCGCGTCAACCGCGTCGAGCTCAAGGCCATCGAGCCCCCGACCTCCATCCAGGACTCGATGGAGAAGCAGATGCGCGCCGACCGTGACAAGCGCGCCGCGATCCTCACCGCCGAGGGCATCCGCCAGTCGCAGATCCTCACCGCCGAGGGCGAGAAGCAGTCCGCGATCCTGCGCGCCGAGGGCGAGGCCCGGGCCGCCGCCCTGCGCGCCGAGGGCGAGGCCCAGGCCATCCGTACGGTCTTCGAGTCCATCCACGCCGGAGACGCCGACGAGAAGCTCCTCGCCTACCAGTACCTCCAGATGCTCCCGAAGATCGCCGAAGGCGACGCCAACAAGCTCTGGATCGTGCCCAGCGAGATCGGCGACGCCCTCAAGGGCCTGAGCGGCGCCGTCGGCAACCTCGGCCCCATGGGCGGCGCCCCCAAGTCCCCCCGGTCCCCCAAGGAATCCCCGCGCCGGGAGCAGCCCGGCATCGACTGACGGCCGTCCTCTCCTGCATGATCAGCAAGGCCCCTCGACCTTCCACGGCGGGGAGGCGACACCCTGATCATGAAGGAGATGGCCTTGTCCATCTGGGAAGCACTCGCGGTCTTCGCCGCCGGCATCGGCGCGGGCACCATCAACACCATCGTCGGCTCGGGCACCCTGTTCACCTTCCCGGTGCTCCTGGCCGTCGGCCTGCCGCCGGTGACCGCCAACGTCTCCAACACCATCGGCCTGGTCACCGGCAACATCAGCGGCACCCTCGGCTACCGGCGTGAACTCCGCGGCCAGCGCGCCCGCGCCGTCCGCCTCGGCCTCACCGCCCTCGTCGGCGGCCTCGCCGGAGCCGTCCTGCTGCTCGCCCTGCCCTCGAAGGCGTTCGACGCCATCGTGCCCGCCCTCATCGGCATCGCGCTGGTCCTCGTCGTCCTCCAGCCCCGGCTCGCCAAAGCCCTGGCCCGCCGCCGCGAACGCAACGGCACCGAAGGCGAGCGCAGCGACGGCGGCCCCGCCCTCCTCACCGGCCTGCTCTTCGCCAGCGCCTACGGCGGCTACTTCGGCGCGGCCCAGGGTGTCCTCTACCTCTCCCTCATGGGCCTGCTCCTGCGCGAGGACCTCCAGCGCATCAACGCCCTCAAGAACCTCCTGGCCGTCATCGTCAACGGCGTCGCCGCACTCGTCTTCGTCTGCGTCGCCCACGTCGACTGGACCGCCGCCCTGCTCGTCGCCGCCGGCTCCACCCTCGGCGGGCAGATAGGCGCCAAGGTGGGCCGCCGCCTCTCGCCCACGGCGCTGCGCGGCGTCATCGTCGCCGTGGGCGTCGTGGCCATCGTGCAGATGCTGCTGCGCTAGGCCGCCGAGCCGCGCCGGACGGGGGCGCCGTACGCCCCCGTCGCCAGCAGCAGCGACTCCGCCGGAGTGGGCTCGAACGGCAGGCTCAGCAGCGGCATCCCCGCCTGCTCCGGCGTCCGGTCCGCCTTGCGGTGGTTGTCCTCCGCGCAGGCCGCGACCGTATTCAGCCAGCTGTCCTCGCCGCCGCGCGACCGGGGCACGACGTGGTCCACGGTCGTGGCCCGCCGCCCGCAGTACGCGCACCGGTGCCTGTCCCGCACCAGCACCCCCCTCCGAGACCAGGGCGCCCGTCTTCGGAACGGCACCCGGACGTACCGGCAGAGCCTGATCACCTGCGGTGCGGGTACGTCGACCGCGGTGCCCCGCACCCGGCGCCCGGGACGGGCCTGCTCGACCACGGCCTTGCCCTGCAGCACGAGCACCACCGCACGCCGCAGCGACACCGTCGCCAGCGGCTCGAAGCTCGCATTGAGGACCAACGTCTCCCGCATCCCGGCCACCTCCCGGATCACCCCCGCCCCAGCGGCGAGATGGCTCAACTGTGCCGGGGCGGTTGCGCAGCGGACAACGCAATTTCGGTGCGGTGAAGGGGAGTTGGAAGTGAAGGCCGATGAAGCGGGCAGGGAGAAGGCGGGGGCCGGAAAAGGGGGCAACGCTCCGGGCCCTTCCCCCGTGACGAACACGGGCCCGGAGCGTACGGCAGCGGACGCGGTCGCCCGGCACGCAGCCCGGCTCCGGCAGACCGCGGGCGCAACCGCGCCCCGCCGCCCCCGCCACTGCGGTGTCCACTGCCCGACGGCCATGCGGGGCCGTCAGCCATGCACCACTGTGCGATTCAAGGGCGGCGGGGCGCAACGGATTTTCCGGTCGCACCACGCCGGTACGGGCCCGCGCAGCACGTGCGACGGACCCGCGCAGGAGCCTCAGCCCGCGGCCGGCGCCTCGTACTCACCGATCAACTGGGCCCGTCCCAGCGCGTGGAACCGCAGGTGGAAGCCCACCACCGCCGGCGAGGCGTCCGCGTCCGGACCGAGCTTCTCCTGATCCACCGCGTACACCGTGAACACGTAGCGGTGCGACCCGTCCCCGGGCGGCGGAGCGGCACCGCCGAAGTCCCGCGTGCCGTAGTCGTTGCGCGCGTGCACCGCGCCCGCCGGCAGCCCCTTCATGTCCCCGCCGCCCGCGCCCGCCGGAAGCTCCGTCACCGACGCCGGGATGTCGAACAGCACCCAGTGCCAGAACCCGCTGCCCGTCGGCGCGTCCGGGTCGTAGCACGTCACCGCGAAGCTCTTCGTGTCCGCGGGGAAGCCCTCCCAGCGCAGCTGCGGAGAGCGGTTCCCACCGCTGTGGACCTGATCCCGGCCGAGCGTCCCACCGTCCGTCAGGTCATCGCTCACCACTGTGAACGACGGCACCGGCGGATGGAAATCGTGGGGGAGCGGCCGTCGCTTCTGCTCGGACACCTCTGCGCCTCCTGTAACGCCCGGGAATGCTGCGGAACACTGAAGACGCCAGCCTAACGAGCCCTCAGGGGCCGCGGCTGAGACCATACGAAGCGTGCTTCGACAGTTTGGCCCCATCGGACGACCCGCCGGCCGCGCCCTGCGCACCCTGACCGTCCTCCTCGCCGCCCTCCCCCTGCTCCTCCTGCCCGGCTGCTCCTCCTCCGACGCCGGCAGCGGCAAGAAGGGCGGGGGCGGCGGCGCCTCGACCGCCGCGCCGCCCGCACCCTCGTGGGCGCACGGCATGAAGACCGTCTCGCGGGAGAAGCTGCCGCCCGAGGCCCGCAAGACCCTCGACCTCATCGACAAGGGCGGGCCCTTCCCGTACGACAAGGACGGCACCGTCTTCGGCAACTACGAGAACCGGCTGCCGAAGCAGACCCGTGGCTACTACCACGAGTACACCGTCCCCACGCCCGGCGCCCGCAACCGCGGCGCCCGCCGCATCATCACCGGCAACCACGCCGAGCGCTACTACACCAGCGACCACTACCAGACCTTCGAAGCGGTGGTACAGCCATGACCGACCTGCTGCCCGCCCCCGGACTCACCGGACTCCTCCTCGGCACGACCCCGCCCGGCGTCTACCGGCTCCCGCCCGCCGACACCACCGCCCGCGTCGTGTCGCTCGCCGCCGAGGCCGAGTGGCGCGGGGCCACCCTGCACCTCGGCGGGGTCACCACAAAGACGGCCTTCCTGGAGCGGTGCGCCGGCGACCTGGAGTTCCCCGAGTGGTTCGGCCGCAACTGGGACGCCCTCGCCGACTGCCTCACCGACCTCTCCTGGTGGCGCGAGGAAGGCAAGGCACGCGGCTACCTGGTCCTCGCCGAGGAGTGGACGGCCTTCCGCAAGGCCTCGCCGAAGGACGCCCGCACGGCGGAGGCGGTCTTCGGCGACGCCGTCGACTACTGGGCCGAGGCGGAGACACCGCTGGCGGTCCTGCTGGGGTGACCCGTGGGAGACGGGCGGTGCGCCGCGGCCGGCCCGGGCGTGACCGTCAGAGCCAGTTGCGCCGGCCGCCGACCTCCGCCAACCACTGGTTGAGGTACGCCGCCCAGTCCGTCTGCCCGTACGCGTGCAGGTCGACCGTGAACGACCGGTAGGTGTCGCTGCCCTCGGAGAACAGCCCCGGCTTCTTGTCCATCTCCAGCACCACGTCCATCTCGCGGTCGTCCGCGACGAACGACAGCTCGACCTCGTTCAGCCCCCGGTACTGCGACGGGGCGCGGAACTCGATCTCCTGGTAGAAGGGCAGCTGCTGGCGCGTCCCCCGGATCTGCCCCCGCTCCAGGTCCGCGCCCTTGAAGGCGAAGCCCAGCTGCCCGAACGCGTCCAGGATCGCCTGCTGCGCCGGCAGCGGGTGCACATTCACCGGATCGAGGTCGCCGGAGTCCACGGCGCGGGCGATGGCCAGGTGCGTCGTGACCCCGACGTCCATGCCCGTCAGGTGCCGCCCCAGGAAGGTGGTGACCGGCGTCTCCCACGGGATCTCCAGCCCGAACGGCACCGAGTGCACCGCACCGGCCTGCACCTCGAACGCCCCGCCCAGCTGCATGCGGGTGAACTCGACGTCCTGCTTGTACTCGCTGTCGTCGCCCTCGACCTCCACCCGGGCCTGCAGCCCGATGGAGAGCCCCTGGATCTCCTGCGCGACGGAACCGCCCTGGATCCGCACCTCGCCCTGGACGATGCCGCCGGGGACGACGTTCTCCTCGAACAGCACCGTCTCCACCGAGGCGCCCCCGGCGCCCAGGCTCGCCAGCAGCTTCTTGAACCCCATGACCGCGACCTCTCCCTACCGGACCCGCGCCCCCACTGATTCGGAGCGAGTCCTTCCGTTCTTGTCCGTTACGCTCGATCGGCATGATCGCCGCGCCTGACCGTATGCCAATCGCCCGCGACTTCTTCGACCGTCCCGTGCTCGAGGTCGCCCCCGAGCTGCTGGGCCGGACGCTCGTCCGTACGACATCCGACGGACCGATCGAGGTCCGCATCACAGAGGTCGAGGCATACGCGGGCGAAGCGGACCCCGGCTCCCACGCCTACCGCGGCCGGACCGAGCGCAATGCCTCGATGTTCGGACCGCCGGGGCACGCGTATGTCTACTTCATCTACGGCATGTGGTTCAGCCTCAACCTCGTCTGCGGGGAGGAGGGCACCGCGAGCGGCGTCCTCCTCAGGGCGGGCGAAGTGATCAAGGGGCAGGACCTGGCCCGGGCACGCCGCCCCAAGGCGCGCAAGGACCGGGAGCTGGCGCAGGGCCCCGCCCGCCTGGCCACGGCACTGAGTGTCGACCGCAGCCTGAACGGCACAGACGTCTGTGCAGGCCCCGGCGCCCCGCTCGCCGTCCTCGCCGGCCACCCCGTCTCCCCGGACCGCATCCGCAACGGCCCGCGCACGGGCGTGGGCGGCGAGGGGGCCGTTCACCCGTGGCGCTTCTGGGCGGACGGCGACCCGACGGTCAGCCCGTACCGCGCCCACGTGCCGCGACACCGCGGAGGACGCGGCGAGGGAGGGCCGGGCAGGACGGCCCGACAGGCCGGTGCTTGACTCCCGGACGCCGAGGACCTAACGTAGCCCGAGCCGCTTGAGACGGACGTGCCGTGTGCACGGACCGGTGGGCGGCACAATCACTACTACGAGGTCACCCCGGATCGGGGTCATATTTTGCTGTGCCGAAATATGACGACGATCGGCTCGATTAGGAGCCGACGGGAAGAGCCGCTAAAGTAGTGAACACCCCGCCGACAGGGGATCGGAAAACGAATTCGAGCCGGGAACGGCACGGAAAACGATCTGATAGAGTCGGAACACGAAATACCGAAGGGAAGCGCCCGGAGGAAAGCCCGAGAGGGTGAGTACAAAGGAAGCGTCCGTTCC
>NZ_JANIID010000013.1:0-190140 GCF_024519335.1 Streptomyces telluris | reverse complement strand
CGATGACCTCGCGCACGTTCTGCTGCTCGGTCATGCCGATCACGCCTGCTGCTTGGCGTCGATCTCGGCGATCAGGGCCTCGATACGGGTCTTGATCTGGTCGCGGATCGGGCGAACGGACTCGACGCCCTTGCCGGCCGGGTCTTCGAGGGCCCAGTCGAGGTACTGCTTGCCGGGGAAGATCGGGCAGGCGTCGCCGCAGCCCATGGTGATGACGTAGTCGGACGCCTGGACGGCCTCGGTGGTGAGCACCTTGGGCTGCGCCGCGGAGATGTCGATGCCGACCTCCGCCATGGCCTCGACGGCGGCGGGGTTGACCTGGTCGCCGGGCATGGAGCCGGCGGAGCGGACCTCGACGCGGTCGCCCGCGAGGTGCTTGAGGAAGCCCGCGGCCATCTGGGAGCGGCCGGCGTTGTGGATGCAGACGAACAGCACGGAGGCGGCAGGGGTGGAGGTCATCGGTTCTTCCTTCGTGGGTTGTGCGGGCACCTGGGGGTGCGGGTGGGTCAGGGGCTGGCGGGCAGGGTGTCCGGCAGGCCGGTGATGTGGGTGCCGATCTCGTCGCGTTCCCGCTTCTGCCAGGACACGACGACGCCCGGTTCCACCTCGGCGGCGGGAGTGGTGCCCGCACACGAGACCGCCATGCGCTCGTCTGCCCGGCGGGCGAGGAGGGCTGCGGCCGACTGGGAGCGACCGGCGCCGCGGCTGCACACGAACAGCACCCGCACCGGCCTCTCGCCCACCGCACTCTCACTGTGTGCGAGGACGTCCAGACGTTCGGCCGTCAGCCGCTCGGCCAGTACCACCAGGTGCGTCCGCACCCGCGCGACAGCGGCCAGGCAGGCGTAGGAGTCGACGAGCAGGCGTTGGACGGTCTCAGGCCCGAAACGGCCGGTGTGGCGGGTGGTGAGGCGGGCGGCTCCCGCGGCCAGCCGCTCATCAGGCAGAACGGGAAGTGGGGATGCGGACGCGGTCATGAGGACCCCTTCGACGGGCTCCAACAGATCAGTCAGGGCTGGTGTCAGCCCGAGCTGATGTGAGAGTATCAGTCCATGATGACGTCAGTCGACACTGATCTGATCCGGGTTCTCGCGGACCCGCTCAGGCTGAAGATCGTGACCCTGCTCGCCCACGAGACCCTGTGCACCACGCACCTGGTCGAGGAGACCGGCGCACGGCAGACCAACCTCTCCAACCACCTGAAGGTGCTGCGGGAGGCCGGTGTCGTGGAGACCGAGCCCTGCGGGCGGTTCACCTATTACAAGCTGAAGCCCGAGGTCATCGCCGCTCTTGCCGGACAGTTCACCGAGCTGGCCGAGCATGCCCGCACCGCCGCCGACCGGAAGAGGTCCTGCCCGTGACCCGCACCGAAGCCCCCTCCACCGTGGAGGAACCCTCGGTCGTCGCGAAGCTCTCCACCCTCGACCGCTTCCTCGCGGTCTGGATCCTCATCGCCATGGGCCTAGGCCTCGGCCTGGGCCGCCTGATTCCCGGCCTGAACGACGCGCTGGCGAAGGTCGAGATCGGCGGGATCTCCCTGCCGATCGCGGTCGGCCTGCTGATCATGATGTATCCGGTGCTGGCCAAGGTCCGCTACGACAAGCTCGACGCGGTCACCGGCGACAAGAAGCTCATGGTCTCCTCGCTGGTCATCAACTGGATCCTCGGCCCCGCGGTCATGTTCGCGCTGGCCTGGATCTTCCTGCCGGACCTGCCCGAGTACCGCACCGGTCTGATCATCGTCGGCCTGGCGCGCTGTATCGCCATGGTCATCATCTGGAACGACCTCGCCTGCGGCGACCGCGAAGCCGCCGCCGTCCTGGTCGCCCTGAACTCCGTCTTCCAGGTCATCGCCTTCGGCCTGCTGGGCTGGCTCTACCTCGACCTGCTGCCCGGCTGGCTCGGCCTGGGCAACGGCGAGCACCTCGACATCTCCATGTGGAAGATCGCCCTGAACGTCGTCATCTTCCTGGGCGTCCCGCTGCTGGCCGGCTTCCTCACCCGCCGCATCGGCGAGAAGAAGATGGGCCGCGCGGACTACGAGAACAAGTTCCTGCCGAAGATCGGCCCCTTCGCCCTCTACGGGCTGCTGTTCACGATCGTGATCCTCTTCGCCCTCCAGGGAAAGACCATCACCTCCCAGCCCGGCGACGTCGCCCGTATCGCGCTGCCGCTGCTCGCGTACTTCGCGATCATGTGGTTCGGCACCTTCGCCCTGGGCAAGACCATCGGCCTGGCCTACGACCGCACCGCGACCCTGGCCTTCACGGCGGCGGGCAACAACTTCGAGCTGGCCATCGCGGTCGCCATCGCCACCTTCGGCGTCACCTCCGGACAGGCCCTCTCCGGCGTCGTCGGCCCCCTCATCGAGGTCCCCGTCCTCGTCGCCCTGGTCTACGTCTCCCTCGCCTGGCGGCGGAAGTTCACCGCACCCCAGCCTGCCGGGGCCGCCGGGTGAACTGCCTGGACTGCCGCGGCCGGGACTGGACCGTCCCGGCCGTCGGCATCTGCCTGGCCTGCGGCGCCGCCATGTGCCAGACCCACGCCGCCACAGGCCAGGGCCTCCCAGGCCGGCACCCGGGCCGGGGCCGGGCGCCGCTGCGGTGCCGCCCCTGCTCGCCCGTACGCGAACGGGCGGCGGCATCGTGACCACGCGGGTGGACGTGGTGGTGATCGGCGGCGGCCAGGCAGGACTCGCCGCCGGCTACCACCTGCGGCGAGCGGGCGTCGCGTTCGTCATCCTCGACGCTCAGCGCGAACCGGGCGGCGCCTGGCGGCACGCGTGGGGCTCGCTCCGCCTGTTCTCCCCGGCTGCGCACTCCTCGCTCCCCGGCCGCCTCATGCCCGCCCAGCCCGGCCAGACCTACCCGGATGCCGCCCACGTGATCGGCTATCTCGCCGACTACGAGCAGCGGTACGAACTGCCCATCCAGCGGCCTGCTCGTGTCCAGGCCGTCCGCCGCGACGGCGAGCGTCTGCGCGTCGAGACGGACTCCGGCACCTGGTCCGCACGGGTGGTGGTGTCCGCGACCGGAACCTGGTGGCGCCCCTTCTGGCCCGCAATCCCTGGCAGCACCGCCTTCCGCGGCCGCCGGCTCCACACCGCCGACTACCGCGGCCCGCAGGAGTTCGCCGGGCAGCGGGTGGTCGTGGTGGGCGGCGGCAACTCCGGCGCCCAGATCGCCGCCGACCTCGCCACCCACACCGACCTGACCTGGGTCACTCGCCGTGAGCCGCGTTTCCTGCCGGACGAGATCGACGGCCGCGCGTTGTTCGACGCCGCCACCGCCCGCCGCCAGGCCCTCGACGCCGGCCTGGACGACACCGGCGGCGTCGCCGCCCTCGGCGACATCGTCGCCGTCCCATCCGTACGGGCTGCGCGCGATCAGGGGCTGCTCAAAGCCCAGCCGATGTTCACACGCCTGACCGCCACCGGACCCGTGTGGGCCGACGGCACCAGCACGCCGGCGGATGCGGTCATCTGGTGCACCGGCTTCCGCCCCGCCCTCCCCCACCTCGCCCCACTCGGCCTGCGCGACCAGCACGGACACATCCCCACCCTTGGCACACGGGCAGTCGGGGAGCCGCGACTGCACCTGCTCGGCTACGGCGACTGGACCGGCCCCGCCTCCGCCACGCTCATCGGCGTCGGCCGCCCCGCGCGCGAGATGGCGCGGGAGATTGCCACCCAGCTCGACTGACAGCGGGCTGCGGCAGCCGCCGTCATACCCGGGCAAACAAGAAACCCCCTCTAATTCGACATGCCTCTATGTTGACATCCATCGATTCAAGGTGCAGTCTTGCATTGAAGTCGATCGATATAACTGGATTGAGGAGAGCGTCATGTCCCGAGTTCAGCTGGCCCTCAACGTTGCCGACCTCGAGGCGTCGGTGGCCTTCTACTCCAAGCTCTTCGGCGTCGAACCGGCCAAGCGCCGGCCCGGCTACGCGAACTTCGCCATCGCCGAGCCGCCGCTGAAGCTCGTCCTCATCGAGGGCGAGCCCGGCCAGGACACCCGCCTGGACCACCTCGGCGTCGAGGTCGGCAGCACGGAGGCGGTCACGGCCGCCGCCGAGCGCCTCAAGGAATCCGGCCTGGCCACCTTCGAGGAGAACGACACCTCCTGCTGCTACGCCCTCCAGGACAAGGTCTGGGTCCACGGCCCCGGCCGCGAACCCTGGGAGGTCTACGTCGTCAAGGCCGACGCCACCACCCTCGGCAAGAGCGCCGAAAGCAACCCGGACGCATGCTGCGGGACCACCGCCTGCTGCACCCCCGACGAGCAGGCCACCGACCCCACCCAGACCCCGATCGAAGCGAAGGCCGCCGCAGGCTGCGCCTGCACCGCCTGATCCGCAACCCATAGCCACCGGCCGGGACGGCGGGCCGTCAGCGACCCGTACCGCCCGCCGTCAGCGGACTTTGCCGTCATCGAACGCCTCGCACGAGCACAGTGCAGGCTCCACGAAGGGATCGGGTCCCAGGTCGGGTCAGTGGCCGCGGGGTGCGTACATGATGACGGCCATGCCGGCCAGGCAGACCAGGGCGCCGATGACGTCGAAGCGGTCGGGCCGGTATCCGTCGGCGACCATGCCCCAGGCGAGCGACCCGGCGACGAAGACGCCGCCGTAGGCGGCGAGGATGCGCCCGAAGTCGGCGTCAGGCTGGAGGGTGGCGACGAACCCGTACAGGCCCAGCGCGATGACACCGGCGCCGATCCACATCCACCCCTTGTGCTCACGCACGCCTTGCCACACCAGCCACGCACCACCGATCTCGAACAGGGCGGCGATGACGAACAGAGCGACGGAACGGGCGATGAGCACAGCAGCAGAGCTTTCTTCAGGCAGGGACGGGAATGATGACGGTGAGGTCAGGCAGCTGGGGTGAACGCTTCGGCGAGCGGCACCGGCCAGCAGTCAC
Organism: Streptomyces telluris; assembly: GCF_024519335.1. Classification (NCBI taxonomy): domain Bacteria; kingdom Bacillati; phylum Actinomycetota; class Actinomycetes; order Kitasatosporales; family Streptomycetaceae; genus Streptomyces; species Streptomyces telluris. The sequence continues at coordinate 185,216 of NZ_JANIID010000013.1, read as the reverse complement.
TGCCACTGAGCCGCCCGCTCACCCGCATCGTCGGCCCTCAGCGAGCAGGCCACCGACGCCGAACGCCACGCTACGTCGTCCACCGCGGGACGGGTGAGCGAGGAGGGCGCCGGTACTGCGCGGTAGCCGGCCGGGGTCCGCTCCGCGGGCAGCAGGCCGACGCTCTCATGAAAGCGCAGCGTGCTGACCGGAACGCCGGTCCGCTCGACGAGCGGGGAGATCCTCATGCCGGTCACGTCTTCGACGGTAAACCTTCACCCCGGCTCGAAGATCAAGCCGCAGCCTGCCCGAGCAGCTGCCCCATCGCGGCCAGCACGGACGGCTCGACGCGGTAGTACACCCACGTCCCGCGCCGCTCGGAGGTCAGGAGGCCGGCATCCTTGAGCTTCTTCAGATGGTGGGAAACGGTCGGCTGCGAGACACCCACGTCCTGGATGTCACACACGCACGCTTCGCCGTCCGGGTGGGAGGCAACCTTGGAGAACAGCCGCAGCCGCACCGGATCGCCCAGGGCCTTGAACATCGCGGCCATCTTGACCGCGTCCGCCTCCGACAGCTCCGCCGACGTCAGCGGCGGGCAGCACGGGGCCACCGCCTCCGGCTCCAGGACCGGCAGCTCCACCCCACTCAGATTCGACATACGTCTATGTTGACACCGGTCGATGCGAGCGGCAAGCTCGATCGACCCTTCCCGCAGCCGGCCCGGCGCAACGGGCCCCATCTGACGACTCCGCCGGCCGGTTGGTCCGGTTCCTGCGGCGGCGCGGCGGACGGCCGGGCGGCGGCTCCGGCAGCTCCGTCGGCGCCGACTCCTACCACAGCGCGGGCAGGGTAATGGCGCGGTCCAAGTAGCCGCGGAGGGCGTCGAGTTCGTGGGTGATGACGAAGATGGTCAGACCCCGGACACGGAGGACCAGCAGGAACTCCCAGACGGCAGTGCCCCCGTCACCTCGTCGAGGTCGGCGGCGATCTCGACGCACACGAGCACCGCCGCCCCGCGCGCGGCCTCGTCGCGGGCGACGCCGTGCAGGGTGCGCACGTGGCGCGCCGGCGTGCGGCCCAGCGGGCGGTACGGCTCAGCGAGCCGAGCGCGCCCTGCGAGACCAAGGGAGCCGGACGCAACTCGAACTCCTCGACAAACTCGGGGAATCGCTTTACATCAGCCGACTCGTCGAGCAGCCGGAAACATAAGGGGAACGAGGGCATTGGAGCTCGTAGCAGGTCATGATGTGCAGTTCTTCAGGCATCGCCGGCAGATGAGTCCGCACGCGAGTGAGGCAAGGGTGTCGTGCAGGTCCGGCGTCGTTCCCGGTGGACGCTCAGACGCTTGAACTGGGTGCCACGGGCTCGTTGTGAGCGATGAGCCCCTGGCAAAGACGGTCACCAGCGCTAGGCCGGCGCGTGAACAACTGCGGGAGTGGGCAAGCTCTGCCCGTCCCGTGCACGTCGGCGCAGGAGGCTGCGGAGTGTCCACCATCGAGGAGCGCGTGAAGCGCATCATCGCCGAGCAACTGAACGTCACGCTTGAGGAGGTGACGAACAACGCGTCATTCGAGGAACTGGGAGCGGACTCCCTGGACCTCGTGGAGCTCGGTACGGCACTGGAATTTGAGTTCAGCACGGATATACCCGATGAGGAGGCCGAGAGGATCACCACCGTTCAGGACGTCATCGACTGGGCCAAGGCACACCAGCGGTAGGCCAAGGAGGCGACATGAGCGGTCCGGAATAACGCGTGACACGTCTCGCGGCCGACCGGCTCGGTATCCCGGCGGAGTCCGTGGCTCCCCGGGCCGGCTTTGCCGCCACTTGGGTTGATGTCCTCGCCGTACTGCCGTTCACCGAGAATCAGCGGAAGGGCGAGAGCGACGCCCACTACGGGCTCTCAGCCGTACCGTCGGCGTGAATGTCGGGGCCTGGTTCAGCCGGAGCAGTCGCAGCCGTCGCAGCCGTCGCAGCCAAGGTGGCAGCCGCAGGCGTTCATCTCCTTCCACTGGGCGGGGATCCCGGCAGCAGGGGTCGCACAGCAGCCCTTGCCCTTCCAGGCGTCACGGCCTTCCTTGCACGACCATCCTTGATGGCGATGGCGACGATGGCCAGGGCGGCGATGGGCGGCCCAGGACCAGCCAAGGGTCACGTTGAGGGCCATGCCGACCAGGAGCGCGGCGGACAGGTGGGTGCACAGCAGGGTCTGCTTGGAGTCGGCGACCGCGCTGGCGGAGCCGAACCCGCGGCCCGCGCGGCTCTGGGCGGCGGGCAGGAACGGCATCACCTGCAGCGACAGAGCCGCCAGGGCGATCCGGGGATGGAACGCCCTGCTTCCCCGGTGCCGGCCGGCGTGCGCACGGCATCGACGGCGGCGTAGGCGGCGTAGACGGCGTAGACGGCGAGTGCGAAGAAGGAGACCGCGATGATCCGCAGAGTGCGCTTCTCGCGGGCTTCGCGGACGGCGTGGTCGCGGGCGGAGAACTGCCGGGCGACCGCGGCGGCGGAGCAGACCTCGATGATGGAGTCGAGGCCGGAGCCGATGAGGGCGGTGGAGGAGGCGAGTGTCCCGGCGGTGATCGCGACGATCGCCTCAATGACGTTGTAGGAGATGGTCACGGCGACCGCGGAACAGACCGGGCTCATCCTTCTTTCGTCGAGGGACGGGGAGAAATCGACGGTGTGTGCCGGTCTACGTCTGTGCGGCGAGGATCGAGGGCCATGGTGAGATGGTGGCGCAGGAGGCGGCCGAGGCGGCGGTCGACCAGGCGGTTCAGCGCGGCGGCCAGCAGCAGGGAGAGGAAGAGCCCGAGGCCGATCGAGGGGAGCAGGCCGAGGCCGGGGACCGTTTTGAGGATGCCGCGGGTGGCAGGTATGCCCAGGCTTTGGTGGACCAGGTAGAAGGGGTAGGTCAGGGTGCCGGCGTAGACGAGGGTGCGCCATTGGAGATGGCGCAGCGGTCCGGGGCCGGCCAGGGCGAGCAGGACGAGGAAGCCGGTGAGGACTGCTGCGCTGACCGGCCAGTTGGAGCTGGGGTGTGTGGCGACGCGGTCGTCCAGGACGGTCAGGGTGTAGCACCAGGCGAAGCCGGCCAGGAGCCACAGGAGCAGGTTGGGTCCGAAGCGGTGCATCAGGTAGAGCGCGATGCCCGTCACGAAGAGTCCGGCGTACTGGCTGAGCAGGATCTCGTCCAGGACAGTGGAGTGCAGTTCGCGGCCGATGGACGCCAGGACGAGCCAGAGGAAACCGAAGGCTATGACGCGCCGGTAGGTCAGGCCGATCAGCAGCAGCGCGCCCATGAGGAGGTAGAAGCGGGCTTCCACCCAGAGCGTCCAAGCGACACCGGCGGTGAAGTCCAGGCCGAGCGGGCTGGGGATCATGGTCAGGTTGCCCAGGGTGGTGCGCAGGTCCGTGGGCGCCCCTGACCTCTGTCCGGCGAGCACGGTGACCGTGCCGGCGGCGACGATGATCAGGACGACGGCCCAGTACAGCGGGAAGAGCCGGACGATACGGGAGACGGCGAACTGCGCCGGGGTGCGGCCCCAGCAGCTCATGCAGATGACGAAGCCGCTGATCAGGAAGAACGCCTCGACGCCGAGCCAGCCGTAGCCGCTGATCGCGTGGAGCAGTGGTGCTGCCTGGGGGAGGTCGTAGGCCTCGCCCCAGAAGCGGGGGGTCGGGGTGCCGAGGTAGTGGTAGGCGGCTACGGCTGCGGCTGCGAGCAGTCGCAGACCGTCGACTGCGGCCAGGCGCCCGCCTCCGGCCGGCGTACGGGATATTCGCTGCCCGGCTGCCCGGGACAGGATGCGGGCTACTCGGGTGGGTACGGAGATGGGCATGGGAAGTCCTGTGGCCAGGCGGCCGATCGAAGAAGGCCGTCTGTAGGGGGAAGGGAAGGGGGGGCCCCGCCGCGTCCCGGAATTCGGCAACCGGGCTGTGCTCAGGCGGGGTTCACCGTGTCGGAGCCTCTGCCACGCCGTAGCCGCAGGGCCACGGCGGTGGCAGCGAGGGCGCCGAGGAGCGCCAGGATGTCCTCGCCCCGAACCCACCCGGAGAAGTACATCGTGACGATGAACGGCGCGGCGGCGCAGGCGAGTTGAAGGGTGGTGCGGATTCCGGCGAAGGCCCGGCGGCCGACCAGGAACAGGGCCGCGGCCATCGGGACGCCGAACCGCCAGGGGAAGTGCAGACCGATCCCGAGCGGGTCGATGACGGCGACCGCGCCCACCAGAAGGACGGTCCACACCACCAGCGCGAGCATCCCCGCCGCGCCGCGCACCCGGCGGGCCGGGCGCAGATCGGGCGGGCAGGCCAGCGGGAGCGCAGCGATCAAGATCGGCGCGAGCAGGAACCCCACGAGTTCCCACCGCAGGTCGGGCGGCATGCGCCAGACCGGGTAGAGGAAGGTCACCGAGCTGCCCACCGCCCCGGCGACCGCGCACAGCACCCCGGGGAGATAGCGCCCGGCCAGCGCGACCACCGCGCCGATCAAGGTCAGCAGGAAGCAGCCGTTCATGAGGGTCATGAACACACTCACGCGGTCGGCGGTGCCCACGGCACGCATGACGTACCAGTCTCCGGCGCTCCCGATGAGGTTGAAGGCGGCGTAGGCGGCCGTCGCGGCCAGGGCGAAGGGGGCGATGGCAGCGAAGAGCCGTCCGCCCGGGTGTGCGGAGCCCAGGCCGAGGCGCAGCCGCACGGCGTGCGTGGCGATGTCGGCGGCCTCGCGGAGACGGGCGCGCCGGCCCGCCCCTTCGGTCGCTTCCCGGTAGGACTCGGCTATCTCGTCGCCGAAGGCGCGGCGGAAGCCGGCCGGGTACAGGCGCAGCAGTACGGGGTTCACGCGGTGGCCGCCTTGCTGGTGGCGCCCAGGCGCCGTGTGGCCTCGCGCGCGGTGGCCGCGATTCGCTCGGCCTCGGCGGCCAGGGTCGCACGGCCGGGAGCGGTCAAGGTATAGGTGCGCCGCAGCCGGCTGTCGACGACCTCCTCCTTGTGCACCTCGATCAGCCCCTGCTGCAGCAGACGCTCCAGCGCCCCGTACAGCGTGCCGGTCCGCATCTTCACTCGCCCGCCGGAGATCGACTCCACCTCGCGCGCGATCGCGTAGCCGTGCCGCGGCTCGTCGGCGAGGGCGGTGAGGAGGAGCAGGGTCGGTTCCTGCATCGCACGGTCAGTCATGACACCACTATATGTCATTCACCGGCATATGCTGAAAACCGTCCGGATCAAGAGCGGGCAAGACGGGGAGTCCGCCGCCTCCACGGCAACTACCACGCCGACTACCGCGCACGGGCGGCACCGCCGAGGGCGCCGTCTGGTCACCTACTCCGAGAGACGAGCGCGGGGCCGACGAGAGGTACCTGCTGGTGGGCCTGGCCCGATCCCTGAGCGACGCCTGATCATGGCTGAACTACAAACCCGTCATGGCCTCCGCGCACGACGGCCGCCCGTAATGGGCCCTCGCGCCGGAGATCCAGGCATAGCCCGCTCCCCGCTCTGCCGGCAGCAGCACGTGTACCGCCCTGTCGTCGGCAAGGCCCTGGAGTTACGGTCGCCGGCGGGTGCAGTGCTGGTCCGGGTCGAGTGCTGGGCTGCCCCCCTGTATTCCGGGAAGAGCAGTTGCCCCAGTTCTCGCGTCGAGCAATAAGAGTGTGAACGTTCTGTACATGTTGAACGCCGCTCGGCTCCCCGCTCGTTGAGCCCACCATGACGCAACCGCCGCCCGGATACGGCCACCCCCCAGCAGCCCCGCCGCACCCGTATGCTCTGAAGCCGGCCCGACACTGGTGGCAGCACCCGGCGCTCGTCATCACGGCACTGGTCTTGTTACCGCCCGGCGGCATCGCGCTCGCGTGGCTCAGTCACTGGATCCGGACGAAGAAAATCGTCGCCACCGTCCTCGCCAGCCTCTGGTTCATCACACCGTTCCTCGGCGACCCGCCAAAGGACCCGAAGGATGACGCCAAGCCGAAGGCCGCTGCGACCACCCCGTCCGCGAGCCCGGCCCCCAGCAGACCACCCAGCTTCGTGGGCCAGAATCTCAAGACCGCCAAGGCCGCGGCCTACGACGCCGGGTACGGAGCCATCTCGCACGACGCCTCGGACGACGACGCCGGCCAGTGGGACGACAACAACTGGAAGGTGTGCTTCCAGGCCATGTCGGCCAAGAAGGTCGCCACGAGGCCCACGCTCGACTTCGGCGTGATCCGCAACGAGTGGCCGTGCCCTGCGAAGGATGACGAGCCGATCCCCTACCCGAAGATGCCGAAGGTCATCGGCCAGACCTTCGCGAAGGCATCCGTGACACTCAAGCCGCTCGCGTTCAAGGCGATCGAAGCCGCCGGCGCCTACACCGACGTCGCCCTCCCTGCCGCAGTGGACAACTGGGCTGTCTGCTTCCAGAAGCCGGAGGCGGGCGAGGAAATCGAGTACCCGAAAACCACCACGGCGCATCTCAAGGTGACCGCGCCGGGCACTGCGTGCCCGAATGCGGAGTCCACCGAGCTGCACCCGGACCCGACGCCGCCCAGCACGGGCGATGGCGACTCTGATGACTCCAGTTCCTCGTCGCTCGGCGGCTCCTCCGACTCCAGCAGTGACAGAAGTGTCGGCACCGTCACCCCCGGCGCCTACTGCTCCACTCCCGGATCGACGGGCCTCAGCAAAAAGGGCACCGTATACACGTGCAAGGGCCCTGACCGAGAACGCTGGCGCCGCTGAGCATCGAAGCTCCCACCCCGGAGGGCAGTTCCGGTATTGCTCCATGAACGCTGATCTACGCCGCCTCGGAGCTCCTGCGGATCACCTCGCTGGCCCGCTCCAGGCCCTGCACGGCGCTGTCGTACTCAACCTGTACGGTCAGCCTCCCGTCGCAGGTGACCGCGGTCAGCTTCGGTGACATCCCCTCCGCCATCGGGTACCGCTCGTCGCGATCAACGCTCAAGCCTGGCGGCGTCAGTGACGGGGGATCCGGCTGACGTTGGAGACGGCGATCGTCGGCCAAGCCCCGAGAGCCACCACCTCCGCCTCGCTGCGGACCCGCTGCGAGGCGAGCAGCAAACGTGCGGGGTCGCCCCCCGGGCGAGTGTCCCTCCCCGACCCGGCAACGCAGCAGCGGATGCACGGCTGCGAGTTCGGCCAGGGCGCGCCGCCGCAGGCCGATGTCCATGGGTGCCGCGTACGGCCGACCCGATGAACAGGGGCATGCCGACGCCCGGGGCGCTCCCGAATCGCGCCGACGCGCTGAAGTAGTCGGTCTCGAAGGGAGAAAGGGGTACCGCTCCTGGGTGGATCGGGCCGGAGGAGTCCGTGCTTGCCCGAAGGCAGCTCGGCCCGGTCAGTCCGGCGGACCGATGAGTTTGAGCAGATGGGACTCCAGGTAGTCCAGGAGTTCCTCGCGCGCGCCGGGCTCGTCGGGCTCGTCGGCGGGCCAGCTGACGACGGCCTCTTCGGCGAAGGCGGTCCAGGCGCGGGCGGTGAGCGCCAGTCTGGGCGGGGCCGGGTGGCCGGTGTGGCGGTGGAACTCCAGTACGCGCCCGGCCAGCTCCCGCCGGGTTTCGTCGACGACCTCCTGGACGGCCGGGTCACCGGCCGAGGCACCGCGCACCAGCGTCACGTACAGCTGCCGGTGCTCCCGTACGTAGTCCACGAAACCGCTGGTCATCGCGTGCAGGGAGGCCTGCGCATCGGCTCCGGGCGGTGGGGTGGTCCGGTCCAGCAGCTCATTGCACGCCGTGCGCACCACTGCCTGGTGATAGTCGCGCTTGGACGCGAAGTAGTGGAAGAGCAGCCCCCGGGAGATGCCGGCGCGGCGGGCGACCTCGTCGGTGGACAGGGCGTCCAGGGGGTGCTCGGCCAGCAGCTCCAGCCCGATCTTCACCAGTTGCTGCCGACGCTCTTCGGGGGCGAGGCGGCGGGATCGGGCAGCGGACATGCGGATCAGTCTATGGGCAGGCAGGGCGCCGGACGGCGGTGGCCGGGCCAGGCTTGTTTGACAGTGCTCAATAAGGCGTCTAGACCTGTACCAGGACTATTGAGCAATGCTTAACAAGGAGTGGTCATGGCAACCATGCGCGCCGCGCGCTTCGACACAGCCACCGGTGAGCTCTCCGTGCAGGAAGTACCCGTGCCACGGCCGGCGCCTGGTGAGGCACTGGTGAGGGTCGCGGCCTGCGGGATCTGCCATTCGGACCTGAGCCTGCTGCACGGCCTGGCTCCGTCCCGGCTGCCGGTGATCACTCCTGGACACGAAGCCGCGGGCGAGATCGACGGCCTCGGCTCGCCGACTCCGGGGTGGAACGTGGGCGACCGAGTGGTGCTGGCCGCCGGGAAGGCGTGCGGCGCGTGCCGGGCGTGCGTGGCCGGCGGCGGGCTGGACGACTGCCTGGACCAGCGGGTGATGGCCTTCGACTACGACGGGGCCTGGGCCGAGTACGTGGTCGTGCCGGTCGCCGCGCTGTGCCGCGTATCGGACAGCATGCCGCTGGAGCAGGCGGCCGTGCTGGCCGACGCCGTCTCCACTCCGTACGCCGCGGTCGTCGAGTCCGGCCGGGTACGGCCCGCCGAGTCGGTCGGCATTTGGGGGCTGGGCGGCGTGGGCACCCACCTGGTGCAGGCCGCCCGGCTGGTCGGGGCCGCACCGATCATCGCCCTCGACCCGCTGCCCGCAGCCCGCGAACGGGCGCTGGAACTCGGCGCCGACCACGCCCTCGACCCGACCGCCGAGGGCGTGCCGGACCGGATCGCCGAGCTGACCGAGGGCGCCGGGCTGGACGTGGCCTTCGACGTCGTGGCGCGGAGCAGCACGATGGCTCAGGCCAACGCCGCGCTGGGCCACCGGGGCAGGCTGGTGCTGATCGGGGTCTCCCCCGACCAGCTGGATCTGGGCCCGGAGGCGGTGTATGCGGTGTCGCGGCACACCACGATCGGGCATCTGGGCTACCGAAAGAGCCACCTTCAGGAACTCGTCCGCCTGGTGTCCCTCGGGCGTCTCGACGTCTCCCGTTCCGTCAGCGCCGTACTGCCACTGGAGGACATCGCCGAAGGCATCCGGCGATTGGAAAACAAGGAGGGCAACCCGGTCCGCATCGTGATCAAGCCCTGAACCCTGAACACCGGCCGGCGCCCGGACCTGCCTCGGCTCGTGTCCAGCCCGTAGCCGGACGGCGTCCGACGACGACCGCGGCGCTGCCGACCAGGTACGGGCTGGAGGTGCCATCACGGAATCCGACGTGCTCGCGATCCGAAGCGCTCGCGCCGGTGGCCGGGACACCACTGTCGAGCCGACAGACCAGGCTCGCCCCGGCCGGCCACCCGGCCGCTTCCACCGCTCGCACAGCCCCGGGCCGACGCTCGCCGGATGCCCGAGTGCACAGGCACCAGGCGGCCTCCGCATCGGCGCCGGGCCGACGTCGGCTCGCTCCCTCCGCGGAAGCGGCCTGTGCTGCTCTGTGCACGCCGCGTCCGCGGTGGTGGCATGAAGCGAGCCCGTACACGTCGAACGGGAGGTGGTCCCATGTTCGGATCAGTGACGATTGCCCGGTACCGCCTGGCCTGGAAGCGCTGTCCGACCGCCTGAGCCCGGCGAGCCGCTCTCCGTGCACCAGCTGGCTCCACCGCTGTCGATGGTTGAGACGCACTGAAGTTGCAGGCTCCGCGGCACACGCAAGCCCCACTCGAAGTCGCGGAAGTGCCGCAGTAGCGCGCCGCGGATCCCGGGGACTGCGTGGGTGGGAAAGGCATGGCCGAGTGCAGGGTCGAATGCCTCCACCGCGCTGAGCAGCGCCACGGCCGCGATCTGGCGCAGGTCGGCTGCGTTTTCTCCGCGTCGGAGGAATCCGCGGCTGATGCGCTCGGCCATGGGCAATCAGGTCATGACGATCTCCTGCCGGAGACGGTCCCGCTGCGGGCCCGGGGCCATGGAGAGCAGCCGGATAAAGGCCCTCCGTGGTGTCGGGGCTGTTGCAGGGGGACCGTGCGGCTGTGGTCATGGTGCGCCCTCCTTTGCCGGGACCGGGGCCGACGGCTGCAGCGTCGTGCGGAATCTCAGTGTGCGGTGGCAGCCTTGAAGAGGTGGTCTTGGTCAGGCGAATGGCCGTAGCGCCCGCGCGCCCCGGCTACCGGAGGGGGAGCCGCTCACCCGGCGGTGCCACTGGTGGTGAGCCTGGCATCAGTGCCGCCGGCACGCTGATCTATTCGATTCCTGTTCGTTAGCGGTGGGATGTGCGGGGAACATGGAAGGGCATGCCAACTCCCCGTCGTGTGTTGCACGAGTCCTACTGGATGGATTCCGTCCCTGGCCCCGCCTATGACACCGCAGGGCCCGACGCCGAGGTCGAGACGGACGTCGCGGTCGTGGGAGGGGGGATCGCGGGGCTGTGTACGGCGTGGGAGCTGGCCCGGGCGGGTGAGAGCGTGGTCGTGCTCGAAGCCGACCGGATCGCCGCGGGCGTCACCGGCTACACAACGGCGAAGGCGTCCGCACTGCAGGGCCTGGCGTACAGCCGGATCCGCGACGCGCACGGTCCGGAGGCGACGGCTCTGTACGCGCGTTCACAGCTGAACGCCGTCGAGCACACTGCCGCACTCAGTGGCGTTCTCGGTGTCGATGCCGACCTGGAACGCGCGTCCGCCTTCACCTACGCCGAAACGGCCGAGGCCGCCGATGCCGTCCGGGCGGAAGCCAGGGCCGCTGGGGAAGCGGGGCTGGACGTCCACTTGATCAACGACCCGGCGGACCTGCCCTTCCCCATGGTGGCCGCGGTCTGCCTGCCGGAGCAGTTGCAGTTCCACCCGCGGAAGTTCCTGCTGGCGCTCGCGCAACGGTTCACGGCCGACGGCGGCCGCATCTACGAACGCAGCCGCGTAACCGGCCTGCACGACGGCGCCCGCTGCCGGCTCACGACAGAGTCCGGGGCGACCGTCCAAGCCCGTGACGTGGTCATCGCCACCCACTACCCGGTCTTCGACCGTTCGCTGCTGTTCGCCCGGCTCTCACCGCGGCGCGAGCTCGTGGTCGCCGCCCCCGTACCCGCCGATCAGGCTCCCCAGGGCATGTACATCACCACCGAAAGCAACACCCGCTCCCTGCGCACAACCCCGTACGGGGAGGGGCAGCGCCTGCTGATCGTCACCGGGGAGTCCTTCACACCTGGGTCGGCCGCCGTGGAGGAGCGGTTCGCCCGTTTGCAGCACTGGGCGGAGGAACGCCTCCCCGGATTCAGGGACGCCACGGTCCACTACCGGTGGGCCGCCCAGGACAACGACTCCGACGACCACCTGCCCTACATCGGCCCGGCCCACCCCGGTAGCCGGCACGTCCACGTGGCCACCGGCTTCGGCGGCTGGGGCATGACCAACGGTGTCCTGGCCGGCCGCCTGCTCACCGCTCTGATCACCGGCGGCCCGAAGCCCGAGTGGGCGGAGCTGCTCGACCCGCGCAGGCTGCCCCCACTCTCCCGCACCGGAGCGCTGCTGAAGGTACAGGCAGAGGTGGGCCGACACTTCATCGGCGACAGGCTGCGCACCACACACGTCGACGCGGTCACCGACATCGAGCCGGGACAGGGAGCGGTCGTACGCATCGAAGGGCGCCGCTGCGCCGTCTACCGCGAGCCCTCCGGTGCGGCCCATGCCGTCTCCGCCCGGTGCACACACCTGGGATGCCTGGTCCACTTCAACGACGCCGAGCGTACCTGGGACTGCCCCTGCCACGGCTCCCGCTTCGCCACCGACGGCTCGGTCCTGCACGGCCCCGCCGTCCGGCCCCTCGAACCGCGCAGCCTGCCCGCCCCGCCGTCCAGCACCGACGAGAGGTGATCCACGGGGGCCCCACCTACGACCAGCTCTACGCCGAGGCCCAACGCCACAACATCCACGGCCGCTCCTCCATGAACAGGGCAGAGCTCAAGCGCTCCCTGGACCGGTAGGTCGCAGCGCTTCTGTCCTGTCTGTCCTGCCTTCCGAGCATGGGCCGGGGCCGGCCTGCGGAGCGTCATGTGATTCCCCACCTTCACCGTCACGTGATTCACCATGGGGAGGGTGGTGATGCGATGCCGCTCGGCCTGCTTCGCTCTTCACTCGCTGCGCCCTCAGCCAGCTGTCCAGCGCCCCAACAACCATCGCGATGGACGGGCTTCTCACCGGCCCGGCGGACGAGCCGGGGCTCGGCGTGGGCGGCGATGACGAGCCGGGTCCAGCGGTCGCCGGCCTCGGGAGTGCGGAGCTTCGGGGGCTTCAGGTGGTCCGGCCGAGAGCGACCGGCTCGGGCGGCGAGATCGCCCTCCAAGCGGCTGCAGGGGCTGGCCGATCGGCCTGGCACAGCGCCGGCCGTGCGCGCGTACCGCTGTGCCCATGGCCCTTGCGGGAACCGGTGGCCCGGCCGTTGGATGACGGCCGGGCCACCAGAGGGGGTGACTCAGGGCTGGATGTCGTAGTAGCGGGCGAAGAAGTCGACGACGTCTTGCGTGTGCGGGGCCAGCTCGGGGAGCTGCTCCGCGAGGGCGGCCCGTACGGCGCGGGCCATCGAGCGGTGGTCGTGCAGGTGGGGCTTGACGAAGGGGTCGAGGCGGCGGATGAGTTCGTAGCTGCTGGAGATCTTCTCGGCGACCATCGCCTTCTCCAGTGCCGGGGCGTCGTCCGCGAGGTCGTCGGGGAGCTGACGGCTGACGAAGGTGACCCGGTGCAGGACCCGCCAGCACGGGGGTTTGGTGTCCGACTGACGAGCCTGGCGGAGGGCCGCGGCGTTCCGTCGGCGGCCCTCTGCTCTCCCGCACCGCCGGCCCTCGCGACAACAGCAGCCTGGAGGCCCGGGAGGACGTACTGACCTTCACCGGTCCCCCACTGACCGAGCCCCTGGACATTCTCGGGCCGGTCTCCGCTCGACTGAGCATCTCCACGGACACCGGTCACGCCGACGTCTTCACCCGCCTGTGCGACGTCGACGCACAAGGCCGCTCCGTCAACGTCTGTGACGGGCTGGGCCGGCTGCGGACGGACGGACAGGAGCCGTCGCAGATCACCGTGCCGATGAGCTCCACCGCCCACCGTTTCGCCATCGGCCACCGCATACGCTGGCAGATCAGCGGAGGCGCCCATCCGCGCTACGCCCGCAACCCCGGCAACGGGGAGTCGCCGGTGGACGCCACCACCTTCACACCGGTACGCATCACGCTCCACGCAGACTCGGCTTTGCTGCTTGCCACGCATGCCCACGGTTCCGGACTCGCCCCCGCAGGGAACGACTGACCAGCCGGACCCGACACCCCTACCTCACTCCCCCGGCACCGTCTTCGTCGCCCACCCCGACCGCCTTCGGGCTGCCCAGCGCGCGCAGCTGATCTTTGCTGTTCGGGGTGACGTCGACCTGGGCCGTCGCGGCCACGTCCTGCCGGTCGGCCGGGGCAGAACCCCAGCCTCCTCCGGGGGTTTACCACAGGCGCCGCCTGAGGGCGGCCATCGGTTCGTCCGGGGGAAAGCCGGATGGCCAGGTTCCCCCATGCGCTGATGGGATGGACGCCGGCCACCGGCTCCTGAACCGGGAAGCTGCCGCAGGACACAGCCGGAGCCGTCCCTGAACGCAGTCGAACCTCACCGAAATTGGGGATCATCATGCACGTGTTCGCAAGACGCCGGCTGGGCCTCCTCCTCCCGGCCGGCCTCGCCGCGGTTCTCCTGGCCGCATTAGCCGGGCCGGCGTCGGCCGACGCCGATGCCGATGCCCAAGGGGGGTCGGTGACGCGGCCACGACCGGCCGGTCTCCTCCAGCAGGCGGTGAACGCGATTCACGGCACCGGGACCGTCGGGGTGCTCGCCGAGGTGAGGTCGCCAGGCACACGCCACTCCGCACGCGCCGGGACGGCCGAGCTGGGCACCGGGCGGCCGGTGCCGCGGGGCGGCAGCTTCCGGATCGGCAGCGCCACCAAGACCTTCACCGCCACGGTCGTACTGCAACTCGTGGGTGAGGGCCAGATGTCCCTCGACGACACCGTCGAGCGCTGGCTGCCCGGAGTCGTTCAGGGCAACGGCCACGACGGCAGACGGATTACCGTCAGGCAGTTGCTGCAACACACCAGCGCCATCCCCGACGTTCTGGGCGACATCCCCGCGTTGAACAGTGCGGCCGGCTACCGGGCCGAGCGGTTGCGCACCTACACCTCGGAGGAGCTGGTGGCGCTGGCGATGCGGCACCCGGCCACCAACGATCCGGGCGTCTGGTCGTACTCCAACACCAACTACATTCTCGCCGGGATGATCATCAAAAAGGTCACCGGGCACAGCTGGGCGGACGAGGTGAACGCCCGGATCATCGGCCCGCTGAGGCTGACGAAGACCAGTACGCCCGGCAGCTCCCCGTCCATCCCGGGCCCGCACGCCCACGGCTACCGCGGGTTCGGTACCGGCACCGCCCTCGACGTCACGGAGTTCAACCCGAGTGCGGTCGATGCCTCAGGATCGATCATCAGCAGTGCGGACGACCTGAGCCGGTTCTACACCGCGCTGTTCGACGGCCGTCTGCTGGATCCGGCGCGACTTGACGAGATGACGACGACCGTGTCGGCGCCGGAACTGAAGGCGGAGTACGGACTCGGCCTTGCCGAGTTCTCGCTGCCCTGCGGCGGAAGCTACTTCACCCACGTGGGCGGGGTGTCCGGCTACCGCACCCAGGTCGGTGTCACACCCGATGCGACGCGGACCACCGTGGTGCTGGCCACCGGCGACGGGGACAAGAACACCCAGAAGGCCATGAGCCGGCTCATGGAGCAGGGGCTGTGCCGCAGCAAGGTTCAGTAGCCGGAAGGATGTCTTGAGACCGAAGGTCTTGTCGACGCCGCCGGAGTCGTCGGCCAGCCACACTCCACTGACCGTGACCTCGGTGGGCAGGCCGAAGAGGCTACCGTCCACCTTCACCAGGGCCGTTCCGGTCACGCCCCCGAGCTCCGGCCCCCAGTACTGGACCTTGATCTCCGACCCGAAACCGACGTTGGTCTCCTGCGTCCAACGGATGAGCAGGGCGCCCATGCACCAACCGGACTGGAACCCGGCGTTGTCGTGAACAGGCCGTCGCTGCCCGGTGGGGAGCGAATCCGAGCCGCCGACCGGTCTTGGCCGGTCGGCGGCGAGGCAGGGTGTGAGGCAAGGGGTCAGGGTGTGGTGGTGAGGGCGGGCCAGAGGGCGGTGGCGGTGAGGGGACGGGCCAGGCGGTGTGCCCAGTAGGTTTCGTCACCGTCTTCATCCCGCCAGGACCACAGGCGGGTGGTGGCGAAGTGGAGCGGATTGAGCTGCGTGATGCCGACGGCGCCGTGGAGTTGGTGGGCGATGCGGGCGATCTCGGCGGCCGAGGCGGAGGCCTGGGTCTTCGCGGCGGCGACGGCGACGTATGCGGCCGTCCCGCCGGTGTCGAGCGGCACGGCGGCGGCCTGGACGGCGGCGCGGACCAGGGCGGTCTCTTCGATCAGCCGCGCTTCTTCCTGCTTGACGGCCTGGAAGTGGTTGAGCGGACGGCCGAACTGGGTGCGGGCGGTGGTGTGGGCGACCGTCAGATCCACGCAGCGTTCGGCAGCACCGGCGATCAGGGCGGAGCGAGCCAGGGCCGCGCGGAGCCGGGCCTCGTCGAGCAGTTCGGAGGAGATCCGGCGGACCCGCGAGGCGGGGATCTCAAGGGTGGCGAGGTACAGGTCGTCTCGGGGTTCTTCGGCGGCGTTGCCGCCGGGGGTGAGGACGGCCTGGCCGGGGGTGAGGGTGAACAGGACGGGGCCGAAGGGGGCGGCGGCCAGCACGACCACCGCGGTGGCGGCGCGGGCCCAGGGGACACGGCGCAGGGTGCCGGTGACCAGCAGGGCGTCGTCGTCCCCGGAGGAACCGGCCGAGCCGACGCCGGAGGCGGCCGGGTGGGCGTAGCGGATCGTCAGCTCGGGGGCGATCGCGTAGCTGAGCGGTCCGCCCGGGACAGGGAGGCCGACGCGGCACAGCAGGGGGCGGGCGACCAGGGCGGTCTCGGCGAGGGGGGCGGGAACGGCGCGGTGTCCTGCTTCGCAGGCGGCGGCGAGGAGTTCGCCGGTGGAGGCGTCCTCGGGCGGGAGGGCCACGGCGTCGGGGGCGGTGGTGTTGGTGACGACGGCGATGGTGTCCGCAGCGGCGTGAAAGGTGGTGGTGTCGTAGGCGTCGGCGGGGATGACGGGGGTGCTGGTGTCGATGGTGTGAGTAGTGTGGCTGTTCATCGGTGCTGCTCCAGACCTCGGGTGATGATGCCGCGAAGGATTTCGTTGGTGCCGCCGCGCAGGGTGTAGCCGGGGCTGTGCAGCAGGGCGAAGGCGAGCAGTTCGGGGTGGCTGCCGGGGGTGCCGTGCGGGTCTGCCGGGGTCGGCAGGATGCTGCGGACGGTGTCGACCAGTGCGCCCTCCAGGCGGGTGCCGAGGTCTTTGACCAGGGCGGCCTGGGTGTCGGGCGAGTTCCCGGCGTCCAGAGCCGCGGCCACGCCGAGGGACAGCCGGCGGATACTGTGCAGGCGGGCCGTCAGGATGCCGATCTGGACGAGCTGTTCGGCCGTGGCCGAGCGCTGCTCCAGTTCGCGGAGCAGGGAGACCAGCAGGGGGAAGGTGGACAAGTAGCGTTCCGGGCCGCTGCGTTCGAAGGCGAGTTCGCCGGTGACCTGCTTCCATCCGCTGCCCCGCTCCCCGAGCAGCATGCCGTCGGGGACGTCGACGCCTTCGAGGTGGACGGCGTTGAAGCGGTGCTCGCCGCTCATCAGGCGGATCGGCTCGATGCGTACGCCCGGCGCGCGCAGGTCGACGATGAACTGGCTGAGCCCTGCGTGCTTGTCCCCGGTGTCGTCGGTGCGGGCCAGGACGATGGCGTAGTCGTTGACGTGGGCGCCGCCGGTCCACATCTTGGTGCCGGTCAACCGCCAGCCGTCGGCGGTGCGTTCGGCGCGGGTGGTGACCGAGGCGAGGTCGGAGCCGCTGTTCTTCTCGCTCATGCCGATGGAGAAGAAGCACCGCCCGGCGGCGATCCTCGGCAGGAAGAAGCGACGCTGCTCCTCGGTGCCGTGCTGGAGGATGGAGGGGCCGGCTTGCCGGTCGGAGACCCAGTGGGCGCTGACCGGAGCGCCGGCCGCGAGCAGTTCCTCGATCACCACGTAGCGTTCCAGGAAGCCGCGGTCGGCGCCGCCGTACTCGGTGGGCAGGGCCATGCCGACCCAGCCGCGCCCGGCGAGGCGGCGGCTGAAGCCGGGGTCCCAGCCGGCAAGCCAGGAGTCGGGACGGCCGAGGACGGTGCCGCGGGCGCGCTCCTCGTCGACAAAGGCGCGGACCTCGGCGCGGAGTCGGCGGGCCGATTCGGGCAGGGCGGGATCGGGGAAGGCGATCGGAGAAAGCATCGAGGTCGGTGAAAGCGTCGAAGGAGACATGGCTCATTCGCTCCCGGGTTGGTGACTTGATCGGTGCATTGTTTGGTGCATTGATTGGTGCATTGATTGGTGCATTTCTTTGCGTTACGGAGCTTCGTTACGGAGCCTCGCTACGGAAATCGGTCAGCCCGTGGTGTGCAGCACGGAAGGGTCGAAGCCGGCTTCGCGGAGCACCTCGTCGGTGTGCTGGCCGATGCCCGGGCAGGGCCGCAGCTCCGGCTCCGGGTCGGCCGAGTAGCGCACCGGGCGGCCGATGACCCGGTAGCGGCCCTCGGTGGGGTGTTCGGCCTCGTACAGCAGGCCGCCCTCTTGGGCGTAGGCCGTGGTGGCGGCGGAGGCCAGGTCGAGCACGGGGGCGGCGGCGATGCCCGCCCGGTCGCAGAACGCCTGCCACTCGGCGCTGGTGTGGCGCGGCGTCAGCTCCGCGAGCAGCGGATAGAAGGCGTCGGCGTTGCGGGCCCGGTCGGGGCCGGTGGAGAAGCGCGGGTCGGCGGCCAGTTCGGGGCGGCCCACGAAGGCGGTGAAGTCCCGCCAGTTGCGGTCGCTGTGCGGCAGGATGCACATCCAGCCGTCGGCGGTGCGCAGGGCTCGGCGCTGCGGGCTGAGCGAGCGGGCCGAGCCGAAGGCTCCGTCGGCCTCCAGGGCGGCCGCTCCCAGGTGCTCGACCAGGTTGAAGGCGAGCATGGTGTCGGCCATCGGGACCTCGATGTGCTGTCCGGTGCCGCCATGCTCCCGGTAGTGCAGCGCGGCCAGTACCGACTGGGCGATCTGCATGCCGCAGATCTTGTCGGCGAGGACGGTGGGAACGTAGTGCGGTTGGCCGGAGACCTGGTGGTTGAGCCAGACCAGGCCGCTGGCCGCCTGGATGATGTCGTCGTAGGCGGCGTGCGTGCCGTAACGGCTGTCGCTGCGGAAGCCCTGGGCATTGGCGTAGATCAGGCCGGGGTTGACGGCCGCGACCTCGTCGTAGCCGAGGCGGAGCTTCTCCAGGGCCTGCGGGCGCAGGTTGGTGATGAAGACGTCGGCGGTGCCCAGCAGGGCGAGCAGGGCGTCGCGGCCGTGCGGGGCCTTGAGGTCGATGGCGGCGCTGCGTTTGTTGCGGTTCAGGTTGAGTGCCGGGCCGCCCATGCCGGGGTGACGGCGCGGCGGGTAGTGGCGCGTCATGTCGCCCGTGGGCGGCTCGACCTTGATCACGTCCGCGCCCAGGTCACCGAGTTCCTTGGCGGCGTACGGGGCCATGATCACACTGGCCAGTTCGATGACGCGGACTCCGGCGAGGAGTCCTCGGCCGGACGGGCGGATCGGCTTTTCGGGCATCTTGCGGTGCCTCCTGGGGTAGCGGGTGGGGCGGGCGAACAGAGGTGCGCGGACCGCGGCAGTGGCGGGTGCCGGAGAAGTGGCCTAGCGCCACTGGAGCGCGGCAGACCCGAGCGGGGAACGCCGGCCGGCCTGTGGGACCGTGCGCCCGCTGTACGTGAACGGTGTCGCCGGTTCGGTGAGCGGGCCGAAGTCGGTCTCGGCGGTCGACAGCGCGGCGAACGGTGTGCGCCCGGGCCGGGGCAGGTCGGTGACGTCCTCCGGTGCAAGCAGCCCGAGTTCCTGCACCCAGTGGCAGACCCCGGCCAAGGTCACGCGGATCCGCCAGGAGCCGCCCTCGGTCGCACGTCGGCGCAGGACCGCTGCCACGGCGGCGGCCCCGAGGTAGGCGGCGAGGTAGTCATTGAGCAGGTACGTCGGCGGCAGCGACGGCCGGTCGGTCCACTCTTCGATGGCGAACCCCGTTGCTGAGCAGGCGAGTTGGTCGAACCCTCCGCGTTCGCCCCAGGGTCCTTCGGCGCCCCAGGCGTGGTATTCGAGGGTGATGAGTCCGGGGCGACGCCGGACGAGTTCCTCGGTCGACGCCCCGTGCCGGGCAAGTCCCCGGTAGGCGTGCACGAAGACGTCCGCGTCCTGGAGCGCTTCGTGGAAGGCCGCACGGTCGTGATCGTCGCGCAGGTCGCAGTAAGCGTTGCGCTTGCCGCCACCGGTCATCGCGATCATCGGGATCGGGTCGGGGCGGTCGGGACGCGACAAGTGCAGCACGTCGGCCCCGAACTGGGCGAGGAGCCGCGCCGCCACGGGACCCGCGATGACATGGGTGAGATCGAGCACCCGTACGCCCGCGAGCGCCTCATCTGCCTCACCGATCGGCTCCAGTGGCCGGACCGGTCCGTCACCGACGCGTTCGATCTCGACGACCGGACGCTGGGCCACGTACCGCCCGGAGGGGTGCGCGAGCCACTCGTCGCGGGTGCGTACGACGCAGGCGACGCCACCCCGCGCGCAGATGGCCTCCTCCAGCGTGAAGGCGTCCCAGTCGGCCGTGGCCCGCGCGATCCCCACCTTGTCGAGCCCGCACCCGAGCACGGAGCAGACCGCGTCCCGCAGATGCGGATAGGTGGTGATGAGGAAGATCCACCGGCCGTCGCGCGCCCGGTAGAAGTCGTTGTTGCCGAGCAGCGTCGGATCGTCGAGGAGAGCGCCGATCGGGCGCCCCGCCAGCGTCGTGTGATACGTGGCCATGAGCTGGTCGATCGCGGCCCCGGCCTGCACCTCAACCCTCTGGTGCGGGTGACCTCGCTGTTCGCCGACCGCCGCCGTCTGCCGGCCGAAGACACCGATCGCGGCGGACATGGCATCGGCGAGGCGGTGCACCGAGGGTACGAGGGGATCGGCCCCGAGAACGGTGATGTCCTCGGCGCCCCGGGCCGGATCAGGGTCGCCGAGGGTGTGCAGCAGTTGGGAGACGATTTCGCTGGTGGGCATCGGCGGTGTCGGCTCGGCCGTGGTGAGCGTGTGCGAAGTCATGCCGGGATGCTCGTTCCCAGCGCTGCACGAGCACCCGGATTCACGGATATCCGTGAATCGATGCGGATGTCACATCCGCCTCTCCTGGATGTGCGCGAGCAGCCGGGCCGCCGCCCGGTCCAGGCGCAGCCGCTCCGAGCGGCCGCGACGCCGGTGCGTCAGAACGAGGGCGCCCGTGACGACGGGGCCGTCGGTGACGGGGATCGCGAGCGCGCTGACCTCGGGATCGGCCAGACCCTCGCTGCGGCTGATGCGCGACGCGCGGATCGCCGGAAGAGCACGGCGGAACTCCGCGACCGCCTCGGGGTCATGGCGGGCGAGCTCGTCGAGCAGCCCCTGGCGCTCCGCCTCGTCGGTGAAGGCCAGCAGCAGCCGGCCTGCGGCGGTGCGCAGCAGCGGCCGGGCCATGTGCTCGTCGGCAAGCGGCAGGAGGCGGGGGATCTCGTCCTCGCCGCCGCGCGCGAGGTGCACGGCGTCGAGCCCCACCCGCACCGTGAGCAGCACCGGGGTACCCGCGACGCGGCTCAGTTCGTTGAGCTCGGCCTGACTGATCTGCGGGACGACCCGGCCCGCGATGAGGTTGAGGACGTGCGGGGCGGGCCCGAGCCTGAAGCGCCCGTGTCGTTCCAGCAGAAAGCCGGTCGCGGCAAGGCCGCCCACCAGGTCCTGTACCGAGCTCGCCGGCGCCCCGACCGTCCGCGCCAACTCGGCCACGGTCACCCCGCCCGGCTCCCGCGCGGCGGCCTCCAGGATCCACGCGACCCGGTCCACCGTACGGTGACGCCGCCGTCGGCCGTGCTCGCTCATCCCGCCCCACCTTGTCCTTCTTGTACGCCGCCGGCCACCAGCGCCGACACGGCCCGTCGATCCTCTCCCGCACCATCCCGACGAGCAAAGTGAGGCGAACCCCCTGTCCGACCCCGGGCATCACTCACCACCGACGCCCCGCCCCTTGCCTTGGCCGACAATCCCATAGTCGTCACGTAGGGCCACGCCCATGATGTGGGTCATGCGGTACGTATGCGGTTCGTCTGTCTGCGCTGCTCGGGCGCGTGTCGCTCTGACATGCGGCTTGCCGCGGGGCAGGGTCCCCCTCGCACCGTGGCCACAAGCGCGTAGGCAGGTGGCGAGATGAACCCCGTCGAAGCGACCGGCGTCGACCCCGGCGACGCACACAACAGCAGCGAATTCGTGGCCCAACTGCGGCGGCTCAAGACCAGAACCGGCCTTTCCTTTCGTGACATCGAACGACGCGCCCGCCAGCAGGGCTACAGCCTGCCGATGAGCACGGTCGCCAGCGCCCTCAACCGGGACACATTGCCTCACGACGAATTGACCGGCATGCTGCTGCGCACCCTCGACCTGCCGGAAGACGAAGTGGCTCGATGGCTGGAGGTGCGCCGGTCCATGGCCGAGGAGCCCCCGGCCGTGAAGAGCAGAAGCAAGTCCGTGGGAGCGCCGTGTCTTCTGCCCCCGGCTCAGCTTCCTCTTGTCGGGCGCGACGAGGAGATCCACGTCGCAGGCGGGTTCCTGAAGGCGGCCGACGACGAATCGCAGTGCCTGATCATCACCGGGCCGGCCGGTGTGGGCAAGACATCCCTGGCCGTCTACCTGGGGCACAAGTTCATCAGTGAGTTTCCTGACGGGCAGCTCTACGCCGACCTCGGCGGTTTCGGTGCGACGCCGGTGGATCCCCGGAAGGTCCTCGCCACATTCCTGCGCGCCCTCGGCATGCGCAGCTCCGCGATCCCCCGGGACATCGGTGAGCGGGTGGCGATGTACCGAACGTTGCTGGCGCAGCGACGGGTGCTCGTCATCCTGGACAATGTGGCCGGCTCACGATCTGCGCGCGATCTGTTGCCCAACGGCCTGGGGTGCCGGGCCGTCATGACCAGCCGGTCCACTCTTGCCGACAACAGCGGAACACGCCTGCAACTGTCCCATCTGCGCCAGGACGACGCGGTTGTGCTGCTCAGCCACATGGCCGGAAGCAGCCGCACCGCGAAGCGGCCGGTCGTGGCGCACCAGATCGTGACCGAGTGCGGGTGCCTGCCCTTGGCCGTGTGGGTGATCGGCGCCCGCCTGGCCGCCCGCCCGCACATGCCGTTGGAAGACATGGCGCGGGCCCTGGCCGACGAGCGGAGCAAACTCAACGAGTTCACCGTCGGCGACGTCGCCGTACGAGCCAGCATCGAGCTGTCCTACCGGCACCTCGGGGCCTCCGCCCAGCGAGTGCTGCGGCTGATGAGCTTGTGCGGCAGCACCGACCTCTCCTCCTGGGTTGTGGCGGCGTTGCTCGACACTGACCTCGCCGGTGCCGAGCTCCTGCTGGATCAGCTGCTGGAACTGCATCTGGTGGAGATCCGCTCCACGTCGAGCGGCAGAGCCCGCTACCGGATGCACGACATGGTCGCGGCGTTCGCTCGGGAGGCTGCGCACCAGGAAGACGCGGAAGAGCATCGGAAACGTGCACTCGACCGGGTGCTCAGTGCTGCACTCCAGCTGGCACAGACAGCGGATGTCCAGCTCAGCGCCGACTTTCGCGGGATCACCCGCCACCACCACCCGCCGCAGTGGACGCTGCCGGGCGACGATGCCCACCGCCTGCTGTCGCACCCGCTGAGCTGGTTCGACGAGGAGGCGGAGTTCCTTGGCCGGCTCATCGAGCGTCTGATCAGTACCGACGCCACCCTGGCCGGATGTCTGGCGGTGTCGTTGACCACGTTCTTCCAGATCCGCAGTCACTTCGACGAGTGGCGCCAACTGCAACAGAAGGCCCTGGCCGAAGCCGTCGCCAATGGCGACCGTCGCACCGCCGTCAAGCTGCATCGATCCCTCGGTGAGTTGGCCACCATCGTCGACCGGTATCCGGAGGCCATCGAGCACTTCCACAAGGCACTGGACCCGCCGGAGCCGGCGGAGCCGGATTACACCGCCAGCGCCATGGCCGGGTTGGCCTACGTCTACCGGCTCATCGGTCAGCAATCACGCGCGCTGTCCTACTTCGAGCGCGCTGCCGAGCTGGCGCGTTCGATCGACAACGCGAACTGCCTGACGTACGCGATCAACGGAAGCGGCGTCATCTGCTTCGAGCGTGGCGACCTCGCGGAGGCCGAGCGTCTTTATGAGGAGAGTCAGCGGCTCAGCCGGCTCATCGGCTACCAGCCCGGCGAATCGCTGGCGTCGCGGTCGCTGGGACACGTTCACCGTGCCCGCGGGGACTACGCGTCGGCCGCCCGATGCTATGCCCGGGCGGAGAGCCTGAGCCTGAGCGTGGGCGACAGGCTGTCGGCGACACACGCGCGGTGCTGGATCGGTGATGCGCAGGTCCGGCTGGGCCAACCGGCGGCGGGACGCCGGCTGCTGGCGGAATGTCTGCACGTCTATCGGGAATGTGCGAACGAATGGGGGGAAGCGGCCACTCTGCTGAACATCGGCAACGCCCAGCTCGCCGCCGGCCGACCGCGCATCGCCCATCTCCGCGCCACCGCGGCCGCCGCCATCTGGCGACGGCTGAACGCGTTCTACTGGCTTGCACAGGCCCTTGACCAGGTGGCCGCCGCAGCCGACCTGCTGGGAAACAGCGCCGAAGCCACGCGTGCCCGAACGGAGGCACGACTGGCCCGTTCGCAGCTCACCTGATGCCGGTGGGTGCGGTCAGCGCATGACGCACCCGCCGGCATCAGAAGGCATGTCCGTCGCCTGGAGGAACCGCTTTCACCAGGGATAGTGGATCGCTGGGGTCAGCTCCTTGCAGTAGGCGTTGGTGGTACCAGGCTTACTCTTTCCCAGGCACACCCAGATCGACATGTGGCTCAGGTAGCCCTCGAAACCCCACTTGGTTGCCCCAGGAGTAGCGGTGGTGTCCTTCTTGCGCTCGAACTTGAAGGTTGTTCCGCTTTGGTACCGACCCCACAGCCAGACAGTCGCTGCGACGCCGTCGCCGCTGACCAGATCCTTGACCGAGCTCGTACCGGTCTGGGTCTCGAAGTAGCCGTCGCCCCGCAGGCACCACGAGGTCTTTGCGTAGGCCCCCTTCTGACCGTACTTGTTCTTGACGTACGCCTCGGAGCCGTAGCAGATGGGATAGGGGGCAGCAGCGGTCCGAGCAGCCGCTGTGGCCGTCCGGGCAGCCGCTGTGGCCGGTATGGCCGTACCCGCCATCGTCAGCCCCAGCAGGGCGGTGCCGACGGCCAGCTTGCTTGTGACGCTCATGGGAACTCCCTTCGCCGGATCGGCGCAGGCTCGCCAAGGACGATGACTGCGCCGCGGGACAACGATCCGATGCGACCACAGGAGAGTCCGCCTCAGCAGCCCTCGTGCTGTACGAGGGTGTTCGAGTCCGTACGTGGTGACGGAACGTGCGTGGCCGGCGGCGGCCGGGCTCACATTCGTACGCCCTCGTACGGGACCGCCCCTTCAGACAGGGACATGCCGGCTGCTTGGCTGCGGGGTATCTCTTCGTCGGCCGACGGGGCAGTCAAGGCACCCGTCAAAAAGCCAGGAGGTTGATGACTCATGCGGCTTCGCCATGTGCTGATGACCGTCACACTCGCATCAGCGCTCGCGGGCGGCCTTGCGGCCTCTCCCGCTCCAGCCGCTGATCGGTCGATCGCGTCCGATGCTTCCGCGGTGGCGTACTCCGCTGCCTCGGACCGCTCGGCCTGTGTCAATCAAGTCGGCACCCGCGTCTACCGTCCGAGCAGCGACGTGCAAACCCTCAAGATCCCCAACGTTCTCCTGCGCCAGGGCAATACCGGCGCCTGCGTGCGCTACGCCCAGGTCCTGCTGTCCTCCCATCTCGGGGCCCCGGGGCCGGGATTCGTCGACGGCATCTTCGGCCCCACCACGCGCACCTACGTGCAAAGGTTCCAGCGCAACGCCGGCCTCTCGGTCGACGGAGTCGTCGGGCCCAACACCTGGTACTGGCTGATGACCATCAACTGAGCAGAGAGGAGAAGGACGTGAGCGCACGCCGATGGGCGCTCGGCATGGCAGTTGTCCTGGCCGCCGGCGCACCCGTACTGCTCGGCGCGGGCACGGCTCAGGCCGCGACGCCCACGTGCAGCACCAGTGTCTCGTACACCACAGTCCACGGGTCCAGCACGACGATACCCGCTGCAGGTCGCAACGTGAGCTGCCTGCTGGCGCGCGGCAGCAGCGGTAATGGGGTGAGGGCACTGCAGCTTTCCCTGAACGAATGCTACGGGGCGAACCTCGCCCGAGACGGGATCTTCGGGGCAGGCACCCAGGCGGCACTGCGGCGCGCACAGTCCCAGGAGGGGCAGGCGGCCGACGGGGTCTACGGCCCGCGCACGCGGGACGCCCTTCACTGGCGAGTGGCCGGCTTCGCCTGCGACCGGGTCAACGGTCCCGGGTGATCACCGAACATGCAGCCCGGCCGGGCTGTACCCGGCCGGGCTGTATGTTCCGGCTTCGGCCGGACCACATGCACGCGCGTCCGCGCCACCTGGGGGCCGGCACGGCAGCAGGGCCCGGACCGCAACGGCGTCGCGGTCCGGGCCCTGCCCCGTGCGGTGCCGCCCTGCGGCGGCGATGCGTCAGCTCTGTGCGGTGCCGTCGCCCGTCTGCCCGGCACCCCCGGCTGCGCGTGTCTTCTCGCGCATCTTGCGAACCAGCTCCGCCTTCTGGGCGGCGGCCCCCTGGCGGTCGAGGTTGCGGTGCGGACCGTTGTTCTGCCGTTCGGCGCGGGACAGCTTCTTGCGCTGGCCGCCGCCCTGGCCCACGGGGTTGTTGATGTTCTTGCTGTCGGTCACGGGTTCTCCCGGTGGTGATGTGAAATGAGCTACGGATTCATCGGTGGGGGACGGGCGCGGCGACATCGAAGGACGTCAGCAGGGGCCCGTCACGCGCTCACTCGTAAATCGGTGTCTGGAAGAACATGGCCAAGACGTTACCTGGTTCCGTCGGCCCCGCACACCAAGTTTTCGCCGTCCCGGCGTCGGCCGGCTGACTGCTGCTGTGCCGGCCCTGCGCACCTGGGGCGGCGGCCGTCGAGGCCGGCTTCGCGGACCAAACCCACCTCACGCGATGGTTCACCCGCACCCACGGCGTCACCCCAGCCGTCTAAGTGCCCGTTAAGGTCGGGGCCACGGAGATCAGCGAGCACCACCACGGGGGCGACGAACATGGGCACGGGCATGGGCACGGACAGCGACGCGACGGGCGAGCGGCAGGAGGCGGCGACGAGCGACGGCCAGTGGTGCCGCCTGGCCAAGACCGCGTTGCCGGCGGGGCTCACACACGCCCCCAGTCGCCGCTTCCTCGTCGAGGAGGGCCTGCCCGTCGCGGCGGCGGACCTCGACTTCACCGGACTGGGCACGGACGGTCCGGAAGCCGGCGCCGATGGCCTGTTCGTCCTCGGTGAGACCGACTACTGCGGCCGCGTGGTCCTCGACGGGTCGACCGGTGAGGTCTACCTCATGGAGGAGGCCGGGCATGACGCGCGCCGCGACCTCCTCGCCTCAAGCCTCCCCGCCCTCGCGGGCCTGATACGGGAGACCGAGGAGCTCTCCGCGGCGGCCCGGCGGACCGAGGAATACGGTGGCCGCCGCGGCCCGGCGGTCGTCGCCGAGGCGCGCGACGCCGCCGAGCGGCGCATGCGCGCCGTCGACCCCCGGCTCTTCGCCTCCGACATCCCGCCGGCGCACTGGAGCACCGTGCTGCTGATGCGCTCCTTGAGCTGGGGTGCCCGTCCCGGCGGCCCCGGCGAGCCCCTGCACGTCTTCGACGCCGACCTCGTCGAGGACCTCGCCCGGCTCGCCGGCGACGGCACGGTGCACCGCTTCGCCCCGGACCGGTTGCCGTCCCGGCTCACGCACGAGCCCACCCGGCGACTGCTCATCGGCATGGGGCTTCCGTCGGACGGCGGGCTTTTCAACGCCTGCGAGGAACCTCTGCGGACCATGGGGGAGGTCTACCCGAAGTCCTTCGGCTCCGAGACCGGGGACGTGGGCGAGATCGAGGGTGGCGGGGACGGTCCCGTCGACCGCCGGTACCAGCGCGAATTCCTCGCGCTCGGGTGGTGGCCGCACGACCTCGCGGTCGCTCTCGACGGCACCACCGGCCGGCTCGAGCTGCCCGGCTGGTACGACGACGGGGAACCGCACCCGTATCTCCACCACGACCTGTCGGCGCTGCTCTACGCCTGCTGGACGTACGAGCGGTTGCGCGGGGAGTGGGACCGCTGGGAGTACGGCGCGGCGGAGGAGACATGGCAGGTGTTCGACCCCAAGAACCTCCTCCACCGGTGCGTCGACGAGATGGTGGAGGCCGTCGACCCGGAGGCGTTCGCGACCCCTCGGCACTCGTGGAGGATGCTCGCCGAGGACGACCACACCGGAGGACTCCTGGCATAGCTCCGCCGCACAGTCGTCCGGTCGTCCGGTCGTCCGGTCGTCCGGTCGTCCGGTCGTCCGGTCGTCCGGTCGTCCGGCTGGTGACGGCCGCTGTGCCTGGCGCCACGGGACATCATTTAGTTGTGCCATATCGTGACACTGGTTCCTCGCTGTCAGGCTTGGCGGGCGTAGGACGCGAGGCGATCGGCGAGCGCGTTGACGAGGTCGCGTAGTTCATCGGGGCGCTTGATGACGAACGGCCGGTCGAGGGAGGCGAGTACCGGAGGCAACCAGTCGAGCCGCTCCACCCGCAACTCGACGTGCAGCCAGCGCTCGGCCGCCACCCGGTCCTCACCTGCGACGGGCTCGTGCTCCTCCAGGATCGCGACGCTGGCGGGAAGGTGGGCGCGGATCTGCTCAACCGTCCCCTGGATCCGCAAGGTCACCTCATGCCGGTACTCGGCCGTGGCGAAGCCGGACAGCACGCGCTGTGCCGGACCGGGACCCATGGGCGCTTCGAATGAGCCGGGCAGGGCCCTCGCGTCTGCGATGCGATCGAGCCGGAAGGTTCGGTCCTCGCCGATCCGGGCGTCCTTCCCCGTGACGTACCACCGGCCCGAGTGGGCGACGATCCCGTACGCGTGCAGGGTGCGTTCGCTGCGCCGGCCGTCGCGGTCGGTGTAGCGGATCGAGACCGGTCGGCGGTGGCGCACCGCATCGGCGATCGTGAGCAACACCCCAGCGTCCGGAGTGTCGAACTCACCGGGCTGATCCGTGAAGGCGAGAGCCTCCAGGAGTGTGTCGAGCCGGCGAGCGATGTGCTTGGGCAGCACCCGCCGGATCTTCGCCGACGCCGTCTCGTTTGCCGTGCGTTCCGCCGTCGTCAACCCTGCTCGGCGGCCGGCGACCAGGCCGAGCAGCACGGCCAGTGCCTCGTCGTCGCTGAGCATGAGTGGAGGCAAGCGGTACCCGGGGGCGAGCCGGTACCCGCCGTAGCGGCCACGCACCGATTCCACGGGCACGTCCAAGTCGATCAGCTGGCCCACATACCGGCGCACGGTGCGCCCTTCGACGCCGAGCCGGTCGGCGAGTTCGGCCACCGTTCGGGTGCCGCCCGACTGCAGCAGCTCCAGGAGTGTCAGCACGCGGCCGGTGGGTCGAGGCATGTTCGCAGCGTAACGCGAATACAGGACCGATTCTGTCCACTATTTCTCCTAGCCTGCGAGGTGCACGCCTCCAGCACAGCCAAGGAGATTCCCATGGACTTCGTCTCGATCCGTATCATCACCGGCGACGTAGCGCGCCTCGTCGAGTTCTACGAGCGAGCCACAGGGGCGCGGGCGTCGTGGGCCACCGAGGACTTCGCCGAGCTCAAGACCGCGGGCGCCACCCTCGCGATCGCCGGCACCCGCACCGTCCCGCTGTTCGCCCCGGGCTCCGCCCGCCCGGCGGAGAACCACAGCGTGATCACCGAGTTCCTCGTCGAGGACGTGGACCGCGTTCACCAGAACCTGACCGGATTCGTCACCGACTTCGTCACCGAGCCCACCACGATGCCCTGGGGCAACCGGTCGCTGCTGTTCCGCGACCCCGACGGCAACCTCGTCAACTTCTTCACCCCCGTCACCCCGGCGGCCATCGAAAAGTTCGCACGCTGACGCCACTCGCAGCCGCTCACGCGGGAGCCCTGAGATCCCCAGGGCTCCCGATGAACGCGGTGGCCGAGTTCAGGAGCGCCACCAGCAAGGGGCATCGCAACGCACCGCCGACCGTCGACCGTCGACCGTCGACCGTCGAAGGACGTCTGCGCTTGCGCCTGCGGATCGACGCCGGACATCCGATCACACACGGTCGCTGCGGAAGCCGGGACCTCCCGCCGCTGCCTTGCCAAGTGGAACACCCGCCGGCGCGGCGCACGGCGAGAACGACGTGCTCGACCACTCCTCCCGCACCGCCACACTCTCAGGTGGCACATCGCTCAACGTCGGTCTGTCCATGAACGTTTCCGACGGACCTCAACGCTCCAGAGCAATCACGGTACGTAGTGAGCAGGAGCGGCCACGCAGCTCGCCGACAGCTTGGGGAGCCCGGACGCGTGTCCGGCAACCGGCCGCGCCACGGGGTGGCGGCCGACCCTCGGGCATCCGCTCGACCGTGGCAAATGTCAGAACATCGGCACCGATGCCTCAGCTGCGCCCACCCGGCACTACAGCCGAAACCGAAGCAACGAGCAGCCCTCAGACAGTGAGAGGGACGTCCGGCATCAGGTAGCGGTCGGCGCCGACCTGCAGGGCGCACATGACGGCGTCATCGCCCTTGGGCCGGCTCACCAGGACCGTCACGGGCTGCGGCGGCTCCCCGGGCAGCTCGGCCTCCAAGGAGATGACACCCGCACCGCGTCCGGGGCGTCGGCAAGCGACGACCTTGCCGTCCACCAGCACCTCGATCGGCGCCGTCCCCCGGCCGACGAGCACCGAGACCGAATGTCCGGCAAGGTCGAGGTGGAAGCGACGGCTGGCCATGGCGGGGCTCACTTCATCGGACGCGGTGCTCTTCGAAGGGGGCCGCCCTGACCTCCCCGTGCACCGGCGGAAGGTGGGGCGTGTGGTTGACGAGGCGGGCGGAGTTGGCGACGACGGCGATACTGCTGGTGTTGTGGAGCAGCGCTGCGAGGACGGGGTTCAGGGTGCCGCCGGCGCCGGCGAGGAGGCCGGTGAGGTTGACGCCGATGGCGAGTCCGTAGTTCTGCCGTACGACGCGCAGGGTGTGGCGGCTGAGTTCGACGACTGCGGCCACCTGACGCAGGTCGTTGCCTGCCAGGGCGATGTCGGCGGTTTCCAGGGCGACGTGGGAGGAGTGCTCGCCCATGGCGATGCCGACGTCGGCGAGGGCGAGGGCCGGGGCGTCGTTGGTGCCGTCGCCGACCATCGCCACGGTGTGGCCCTCGGCCCGGAGGTCGCGGATCAGCTGGAGCTTGCCTTCCGGCAGGGCGTGGGCGTGGACTTCGGTGATGCCGAGGGCGTCGGCGACGACCTGCGCGGTCTCCGGGGCATCACCGGTGAGCAGGATCAGACGCTCCACGCCGAGTTCGCGCAGCTGGCGGACGACGGTCTCGGCGCCGTCGCGCACTGCGTCGGAGACGCCGAGCATGCCGATGAGATCGTCGTCCCGGGCCAGGCAGATGACGGTCTCGCCGCCGGCGCGCAGCTGCCCGCTCCAGTCGCGAGCGGTCTCGGTGAGTTCCAGACCGTGCCGGCGCAGCAGAGCCGGGCTGCCGACCAGCAGGCGGGTCCCGTCGAGTTCGGCCCGCATGCCCATGCCCAGGACGACCTCGCACGCCTGGTGGATGGGGATGTGGAGGCGTTCGGCCTCGGTGCGGGCGACGATGGCCTGGGCGAGTGGGTGCAGTGCGTGCAGTTCCCCGGAGGCGGCCAGGCTGAGTACCTGGTCGGCGGTGTACCGCTCGCTGAGGGTGACGACGCTGGTGACCAGCGGACGGCCGAAGGTGAGGGTGCCGGTCTTGTCGAAGACGACGGCGGTGACACGGCCGACGCCTTCCAGGTGGGTGCCGCCCTTGATGAGGGTGCCGTGGCGCGCGCCGTTGCCGATGGCGGCGCTGATGGCGGTCGGGGTGGCGAGGCCGGCGGCGCACGGGCAGGCGATGAGCAGCATCGTCATCGCGCGGCGCGCGTCGCGGGTGACGGCGTAGGTCACTGCGGACAGGGCGAAGGAGACGGGGACGAACCGGCGGGTGAAGCGGGTGGCGACGGTCTGGATGGGGGCCCGGTCGGTCTGGGCCTCCTCGACCCGGCTGATGATCCGCCCGACGGTGGTGTCCCGTCCCACCGAGGTGGCCCGGACGACGAGCGAGCCAGAAGTGACGATGGTGCCGGCGTAGACCTGGGAGCCGGCGCGGGCGTAGACGGGCAGGGCCTCGCCGGTGATGGCCGCCTGATCCACCAGGGCCTCCCCCGAGACGGTGTCCCCGTCGACGGGGATGCGGTGGTGTTCGTACACGGCCACCTCGTCGCCGGCCTCGACGCGTTCGAGCGCCACTTCGACCTCTACGCCGTCCTTCACCAGCCAGACGTGCTCCTCACCGATGGTCAGCAGTTCCTCGATGGCGCGTCGGGTGCGGCGCAGCGTGAGGGTCTGGAGGAACTCGCCGATGTTCAGCAGCCACAGCACGGTGAGTGCGACGACGTTCTCGCGCAGGACGAGTGAGATCACCGTCGCCGCGGTGACGAGCGTGTCGGTGCCCGGCGAGCTGCGGCCGCGCAGCGAGCGCAGGGCGCCGCGGAAGAAGGGCAGGCCGGTGAAGAGCGTGATCGCGGCGGCGAAGCCGGAGGAGCCGAACGACAGGCGGGGGCGCCGCAGGAGGCGGCGCAGTCCGATGAGGGCGAGGACCGCCCCGCCGACGACCAGCCGGGCGACCTCGCCGGTGGAGGAGTCCGGCAGGGATCGGGCGGCCTTCACGGGCGCGGTGGCGGGCGGCGCCTCTTCGAGGGCGGCGGCGATGCGGTCCACGTCCAGCTGATCCGGTGCCATCCAGATGACGACGTTCCCGGTCCGGGGGAAGACGCGCAGTGCGCGGAATCCTGTGAGGCCGACCAGTCGTTCGTCGACCTCACCGGCGCTGCCCGGGCGGGTGCGCAGCCAGGAAACGGTGAGCCGGGCGCGGCCCGCGGCCACTGATCGCACGACCACGGCGGTCATGATCAGTGCTCGTGTCCGTGATCCTGCTCGGCGGCGACCGCGGACGGCGGCGGGGCTTCTTCGCCGAGCGTGGTGCGGGCTTCGGCCAGCATGTCCCCGGCCTTGAGCCGGGCGTCCTCGGCGGCCGAGGCCAGCCACCGGCTGGCAACGATGCCGCCGGCGATGCTGCCGACCAGGGCTTTCCGGGCGGCGGGCTTCGCCTCGGGGAGCCGTTTGGCGGCTCCTTGGATGATCAGGCCCCCCACTACGCCCGAGATCGCGTAGTGCGCGAGACGGCCGGCTGCGGCGCCGGCCAGAGCGACCGGGTGCATGAAGCCTCCCTCCGTCGTGCAGGGCGGGCTCGAAAAAAAGCTCCCCCTCAAGTGTGCGCCTGACCGGCGTACGACGACGAGCCGAGCCGGTGGGCATGGCGGGCATGGCGCACGCCTCTCAGCCGGCAGCCGAGGTAGATCGCGAAGGAGATCGTCGTGACGTAGGGGCTGACGGGCAGGGTGCCCCCGAGCGCGAGGAGGAGCCCGCCTTCCATGGACACCAGCGCGAAGGCGACGCTGAGCAGGGGCAGCCGCACCGGGGACGCCGTGACGCGGGCCGCGGCGGCGGCCGGCGTTACCAGGAGCGAGAGCACCAGCAGCGCTCCGACCATCTGGACGCACAGGGCCACCGCCAGGCCGAGGACGAGCATGAACGCCGTGGACAGGGCCCGTACGGGTACGCCCCGGGCCGCCGCCACCTCCGGGTCGGCGCTGGCAAAGGTCAGCGGTCGCCACATGGCCGCCAGCGCGGCCAGCACCACCACGGACGTGCCCAGGAGCCATGCCGTCTGCGGCGAGGCGACGGCGACGATCTGGCCGGTGAGGATGCCGAACTTGTTCGCCGCCCGGCCCTTGTAGAGGGAGAGGAACAGCACGCCGAGGCCGAGGCCGAAGGGCATGATGATGCCGATGACCGAATTCCGGTCCTGGGCACGCACCCCCAGGAGACCGATCGCCACCGCGGCGAGCAGAGAACCGGCGATGGAACCGGCAACGATGTTCAATCCCAGGAACAGCGCCACGGAAGCCCCGGCGAACGACAGTTCACTGATGCCGTGCACGGCGAACGGCAGGTCCCGCATGATGACGAAGACTCCGGCCAGGCCACCGACCAGGCCGAGCAGCGCCCCGGCCAGGAGGGAGCTCTGCGCGAGCGCCAGCAACTCGCCGTAGTGGTCGAAGCCGAAGATCTGGTCGAGCACGCCGTCGTCCTGCCCACCGTCGGCAAGAACTCCTGCGGCGGCGCCCGGACAGGCGCGGGGGTACCCGTTCATGGCGGCGGGCCCCCGTTCGGAGCCGTCATGTCGCCGCGCTCGTGGCTGTGCCCGGGGCCGTCGTCCGGGGCGCCCACCACGACGATCCGGTCGCGTACCCGCACCACGTCGACCCGTGTCCCGTACAGCCGGGACAGGGTGGCCGAGGTCATCACCTCTTCCGTCGCGCCGACCCGGTGCCCGCCCGGGGCCAGGTACAGGACGCGGTCCGCCAGGCCCAGGACGGGGTTGATCTCGTGGGTGACGAAGACGACGGCGGTGCCCGCCGAGCGCCGCCGCGCGTCCACGAGTGCGGTGACCGTCCGCTGGTGGTGCGGGTCCAGGGAGAGCAGCGGCTCGTCGCAGAGCAGGAGCTGCGGGTCGGGCGCCAGCGCCTGGGCGATGCGGATGCTCTGCAGCTCACCGCCGGACAGCAGGCCCAGGGGTACATCCGCATACGGGCCGGCGCCGACCATGGCCAGCAGTTCCTCCACCCGTTGCCGGGCCGCGGCCGTCCGGCGCGGCAGCCCCCAGCGGTGACCGTCCAGCCCGAGCCGCACGAGGTCCCGGGCCCGCAGCGGCGTGGGGGCGGTCAAGGCCTTGTGCTGCGGGACGTAACCGATGTGCCCACTGCCGCTGCGGGGCGGCATGCCGAGGACCGCCACCCGTCCGGCGGTCAGCTGCCGGCGGCCCAGCAGGACCCGCAGCAGGCTGGTCTTGCCGGAACCGTTGGGGCCCAGCACCGCCAGGAACTCTCCGGGCCGCACGTCGAGGTCCAGGTCACGCCACAGGACCCGGTCGCCGTAAGCGAGCGCGGCACCACGGAGGCTGACCGCGGGCAAGGCCGGATCGGCCTGTTCGGGAGCGGCCCATTCCGGAGCAGTCCGTTCCGGAGCGGCGGCGGGGACTGCATGGCTCCTGATGTGGCCGGTCATGCGTTCAGCGCCTTCCCGAGCTCCCCGATGGTGGACTTCATCCAGCCGACGTAGTCCCGGCCCGGCGGCAGTGTCTCGGTCACCGGCACCACGGGGATGCCGTGGTCGCTCGCGGCCTTCCTGACCTTCTCCGTCTGGGGCCCGGAGGTCTGCTGGTTGTACACCAGTGCCTCGACGCGCTTGCCGGAGAACAGGTCGAGCATCTGCCGCATGCTGCCGGGAGAGACCTCGGTGCCCTCCTCGACGGCCTCGGCGAAGTCCGGGGGCGTACGGTCCCGCAAACCGCACGCTTCAACGAGGTACAGGGGCACCGGCTCGGTGACCGCGACCGCAGCGCCCTCATGGGCACTACGGATCCGCGTTTCCTCGGCCTCAAGGGCCTTGAGCCGGCCCTGGAACGCTTGGGCGTTCCGCCGGAACAGGTCGCCGTCACCCGGTGCGGCCTTCGCCAGCGAGTCGGCGATGCGGGCGGCCAGCTTGCCGACCGTGGGCAGGTCGTACCAGACGTGCTCGTTGAGCTCCCCGCCAGCGGGCGCAGTCTTGCCCGAGACCTGCACGGCACTGATCACGTCGGCCGACGGGTTGCTCGCCGCCCGCAACATCCTGCCGACGAACTCGTCGTAGCCACCACCGTTCTCGACGACCACACGAGCCCGGGACAGCGCCAGCTGGTTGCGGGTACCGGCCTCGTACGAATGCGGGTCCTGGGCCGGATCGCTGATGAGCGAGACGACGTCGGCCTTGTCGCCCCCGACCTGCCGCACGATGTCCCCGTACACATTGGTGGACGCCACGACCGGCACGGCCGAATCCGGTGCGCCCCCTCGCTCCGTGCCGCCCGTTCCCGGCGCCGATGCACCGTTGCACCCTGAGAGCGCGAGCGCGAGCGCGGCGACAAAGGCCAAGGGGAGGGGCAGGAGCGATGCAGAAACCCGCATGCGCATCTCCACGGAGAAAGGAAAGCGAAACGGTTTTCACCTCATTATCGCCCGGGGATGACATCGCTTCCAGCCGAAGAAAGCCTTCGAAGAATCACCCTGCGACTCTCGCTCCTACCGCGGCGGACAGACCGGGCCCCGCTGGGGGAGTTCCCACCGGCGGGGCCGGACCTCGGTGGCAGTCGCCGATTTCAGTGCGTCGTGGGTTGACTACTCATGCGCGTGCGGCGGCAACTTCTTGGTTGCTGATCAGCCACCGCACCGGCAGGGGCCGCCTGACTGGCATCCGCAGTTGCAGCGTGAACCTCAGGTACAGCCCGCGCCGGCGCCGCAGACAGGGGCGCAAGGGGTCATGCGTCGTTCGCCTCCCTGAGGATGGACACCCTTCTCTCAATTCAGAGAACACCCCAACGCCGCTCCAGGGCAAGGGGATTGTGCACCGGCACGGGAGTCGGCACCCGGGTGCCAGATCAGCCAGTCGCGACATTACTCCGCACCGAATTTCTAAAGTGAGTCGAGTGGTACGCAGGTTCTGCAGTACCCCCTCATGGGCGCCACCCTCACACCCCGCCCCCAAAGCGTGGTCCCCCGCCGCATAGGCCACTGACCTGCACCTTCCTACGGTGAGGCGACGCAATGACGCGCCCCTCGCCCACCCAGAAGCGATGACCATGGCCAGCCCCTCGCCACACACTCCAACTCCCAACTCGCTCCCCAGAATCGTCGTCGCCAGCCTCATCGGGACCACCATCGAGTGGTACGACACCCCATCCGGAGCCGAGACGGCCACAACTCGCCCGACCGCGCTGGGCAAACCGTTCACGCGCTGGTCGCTCCGCAAGCTCGTCGAACACCTGCGACGCAACATCGTCCGCCCTGTCCGGATCGGACGTGAAGCCCTTCGCCGTGTGCTCGTCCGCCGGAGGATCTCCTTCCAGCGGACCAAGACCTGGAAGGAATCCCCGGACCCGGAACTTCGACGCCAAGCTGGACCGGATCGAGTACGCGATCAACGCGCGGCCGGACCGCACCTTCGCCTTCGACGAGTTCGGCCCGCTCGGTATCCGTCCGATCGGCGGGTGGGCGGCCCTGCGGACGATCCGCGCGGCCCGCCCGGACGGCGCCCCTATCTACGTGATCCTCGACAACCTCTCCGCCCACGCGAACTGGAAAATCCGCAGGTGGGCGGCCCGGAACAAGGTCGAGTTGTGCTTGACTCCGACCTACGCGTCCTGGGCCAACCCCATCGAGGCCCGCTTCGGGCCCCTGTGGCAGTTCACCCTCGCCCACTCGAACCACCCCAACCGCAGCGTCCAGACCCGGGCCCTGCACGCCCTACCTGCACTGGCGAAACCAGAACACCCGCCACCCGGACATCCTGGCCGCCCAACGACGCGAACGCGCACGTGTCCGCAGCTACGGCGGCGAGGGCGGGCCAGCGGTCCAGCACGGCTTCGCCGGCGGCCGGGAGCTCCCAGGCCGGGTCGGCCATCAGGCCCGGAGCTTCGGGTCCCGGCCACCACCACGCTGCGGACCCGGGTACCGGGAGCTGTGGGGCGGTCCCGTGCGACGTACGAGGAGCACGGGACCGCCTCCCGTGCCGCGTGGGAGGCGGAGGGGAGGAACCTGCGGCCACCCCAGCGCGACCCGGGTGAGGCCAAGGCCAGGCACCGGCGTCCCGGCTGTCGCCGCCAGCCCCTGTTTCAGCATGCCGCCTCGTCACAGAGAGGATGCGGTTGGCGGAGCCCCGCATGAGCACGGCGCGTACGCCCCTTATCGGAGCAGGCCCTTGCCAGGCTGGTCCGGAAAGGGGGTGCTGGCTCGCCTTCGGTGTTTACGGGAATCCGAGCATTCCGGGTGAGTCGATGTCCACCGTCACGATGCCGGGCGGGTAGGCGTTCTCGTTTCCGGTGAGGAGGATGGACATGCCGGTGAATTCTGGGCGTGGCAGTGCGCAGTACAGGGCGTGGCAGGTGTCGGGGCCGCCGTAGCCGTCTCGGATCAGGGTGCCGACGGTGACGGCGGCGGCCGTGTCGAGGTTGTCGATGACGACGGAGGAGAGGGCGAGGACACGGCGGGAGAGGTCCGCGTCGTCGGCTTCGGCCTGCATCAGGCACAGAGCGGGAATGTTCAGCCGGTCGCCGGGCGTGCGGGCCATGTTGCCCGCCAACAGGTTCAGCGTCTTGTGGCCGGCGGCGAGGGCTTTGACGGCACTGGTATCGAGGATGATCACGCGGCGGTGCCCCGGGCCGCCCGGACCTTCTCAGCGGCAATCTTGTAAATGTTGCCCAGCACATCCGGAGCCCGCTCGAACTCCTCGTCGCTGATCTCCACACCGATCATCCGCCGCACAGCCTCCCGGTCAGCGGCCAGCCGCTCCGCCCGCTGCGCCGCGGTCGGCTGCGCCGCAGCGAGGGCGTCGACCAGCTGGCCGATGCTCACACCGCGCTCCTTCGCGAGCTCGGCAAGGTGATCGCGTGTCTCCCGCAGGACCTGGATCGTCGTCGAAGCCATAGAGTCACCATAGCTCTACTACAGCCTTCGCCGCCAGAGCTCCACGCCGCCTAGGCAGGGGCATGAGGCCGACCGCTCCAGACGGCCCCGGTTGGTACGTACAGGTACCAATCGCGCCGAGACCATCCGGCCGCTTCACACGTGCCCGGACAGCGCTGTGCGGAGTGCTCGCCGTACCGGTCAATGTGGTCGCACACCAGCTGGTGGTCGGCGGCGCGATAGCACCAGTCCAGGACCTGGTCCCGGGTGAGCTCCTCGAGGATCAGCTCCTGGCCCTCGTCGTCGGCGGCGGGCTCCGGAGCAGCGACGACGGCCGGGCGCGGCGCGGGCAACGCGGCCGGGGCTTCGTCGGCCAGCGGCGCGGCCGCGGCTGTGGCGCGGGCCTTGGCGGTGGTCTGCCGGGCGCGGACCTGCTCCCAGTCGTACGCCTTCCCCCAGGCCCTGGCCGTCACGTCCTATTGCAGCCGCTGCTCGGTGGCCGCACGGCGCTCGGTCTCGGAGGCCCGGGCATCGCCGCGTCGACGGCGGCCGCGCGACGCTGGTAGCGGCGGTCGGCCTGCCTCTCCGCCCCCGGCGCTCTGAAGCGCCGCCGGCCCCGCCACCACGCCCTACCGGTGCGAACGACCTGGCTCAGTTCCGTCAGGCCAGCTGGATCCCAGGCCCGGGCAGAATCCGTTCCGCCGGGCCGGGCTGTTCCTTCTCCCACCGGGCCTCCAGCAGGATGATGCCGTCCGATCCCTGCATCCAGCTCGGGCCGCAGCTGACCGCGACTCCGCCTTCGGCGTGTTTCACGACCCGCCCCGGGGTGCCCCGGTAGGCGCGGACGGGGCGCTTGGCGCGCTTCACGTACAGCTTCCGCCCATCGACCGTGCACCAGGCATTGAGGAAGGGATCGCTCTGTGCCCTGATGAGGTTGAACAGATGATTGGTGGACAGTGACCAGTCGATGCGGGTGTCGGCTTCCGTAATGCGGTGGTAGAAGGACGCCCCCTCCGTCGGCTGAGGCACGGGCTGCACGTCCTGGGCAATGCGGTCCAGCGCGGTGAGCACGGCGTCGGGGTACTCGCGCAGCAGTGCCGCGTAGACCGAGCCGGCCGTCTCGTCCTCCCCGATGGGCACCTCGACGGTATGCAGCACCGGGCCGGTGTCGAGTTCGCGTTCCATGACGTGCACGGTCAGGCCGATCCTCGATTCCCCGTTGCGGATGGACCAGTTGACCGATCCGAATCCCGCGTAGGCGGGGAGCAGCGCGTCGTGGACGTTGACGGGGTAGCGGGTGGGGATGTTCAGGACGCTCTCGGGGAGTCGGGTGCGCCAGTTCGCGGAGACCAGTACCTCGGGGGCGGCTTCGCGCAGTACGGGC
Organism: Streptomyces telluris; assembly: GCF_024519335.1. NCBI lineage: Bacteria > Bacillati > Actinomycetota > Actinomycetes > Kitasatosporales > Streptomycetaceae > Streptomyces > Streptomyces telluris. The sequence goes on along the minus strand of NZ_JANIID010000013.1, from coordinate 145,871 downwards.
AGCACCTGGGGTTCGTCGGCACGGCGGGCGAAGCGGAAGGGCAGGCCGAGCTTCTCGGCGAGTGTGACGACGTGCTGCTCTCTCAGCCCGGCGTAGGCCGGTTCATGGGTGACCACCATCGTCACCTCGTGGCGTTCCGCCAGCGGTCCCAGCACGGTCGCGCCGATCTCTCCGTAGCCGAGGAAGACGATCCTCATGTGAAACCTCCGGGGGTGGCGGGGCCCTCGGCCCACAGGGCATCCATGGTTTCGTGGCTGACGGGCTTGCCGAGGTCGGACCGGGACGCGTAAGCCATGTTGACGATCAGCCGCCGTCCGGCGTGGAGGGGGTGCACGCGATGCAGGGTCCGGTCCGTGCGCATGACGTACAGGTCGCCCGGCGCGAGCAGCAGTGGGTGAGGGGGACGGTCGATGAGCAGGCGGTGCAGCCGAGAGTCGTCCTTGTCCCAGGTCGTGTGGGGAACGCATTCGACGAATCCGCCGTCGGCGGGTGGCGGGCAGTCGATCACCCAGACCAGGGCGAAGCTGTAGTCGTCCCAGTGCCAGCCATGTGTGTCCCCGCGGACGGTCAGCTCGGTGATCACGTACTGCTCGGGCTCGTACGGGCACTCCAGGACGTCCTCACCGGCAACGTGGCCGAGAGCCCGGCGGAGGGCCGGGTGGCCGTACAGGGCGGGTATCAGGCGGCCGTGCCGGTGAATCTCTCGTCTGCGGACGTTGCGCATGCGGCGTGGGGTGAAGCCGGTCTCGGCGAGAGCCATGTCCCGCCGTACGCCGTGCGCGGCGGCCAGAGCGCGGGCCTCGGCCCCCAGGTGGGCCTTGACCAGGTCCGGCGCCAGGAATCCGGCCTTGACGAAGCCGGTCTCCGCGAAGGCCGTGCGTGCGTCGGCCAAGCAGCGGGAGCGCCCAGCACCGGCGAGGTGCTCGTCGAACGAGGTCAGCAACGCGCACGTCGAGGCATTCTGCTTCTGCGCGGCGGAACCCGCCGTAGTGCCCGGGAACGGCCCCGGGCCGGTGCCGGAGGCGCTCACCGTACGTCGCTCCACCAGCGTTCGACCACGTGCGGGTGCGAGCGCAACCAGCCCCTGAGCGCGTTCTCCCCGTACGCCGCCGGCAGCGGGTTGTCCGGAGCCCGGCCCACGCCCCCGGCCGAGGTGGCGAACCGCGGTGGCAGCGGCATCGGTTCCACGACCGCATCGAGCCGGGGCGAGAGGAAGAACGCGGCCGCGTAGCGGTCGGTGCCCGGCGGCGGGCTGACCACCCGGTGCTCGGCAGCTGTGAGGTAGCCGTCCGAGGCGATCTCCAGCATCTCCCCCACGACGATCAGCAGGGTGTCCGGCCGTGATGACGCCTCGGCCCACTCCCCTGCCCGGGTCCGTACCTGCAGGCCGCTGATCCCGTCCTGCTGCAGCAGACCCAGGTAGCCGTAGTCGCGGTGCGGGCCGATACCGGCGCCGGCTTCGCCGGCATGACGGCCCGGGTAGTGCAGGAGCTTGAGGAACCATGCCGCTTCGTCGTCGAACCAGCGGTCGAAATAGTCCGTGCCCTGGCCCAGTCCCCCGGCGATCAGCCGCATCAGCCGCTGGCCCACGTCCTGGACCGTGGCCTGCCAGGCGAGCGTGACGGTCCGCAGCTCCGGCAGCGCCGCCGGCCACTGGTTCGGCCCGATCAGACGGAGGTAGGGCGGATCGTCGGCACCAAGGGTCCGTGGCAAGCGCTCCGGCCCGACATCGAACTGCTCCCTCCAGTCCGGCAGGCCGTCGGTCTGCTCGCCACCGAGCCGCGAATAGCCGCGGAACTGCGGCGAGTGCAGATTCTCGATCTCCCGTAACGGGGCTGGCGGCAGAGCGAACAGCCGCCGCGCCATTCCCAGGACTCCGGCCGAGAGCGCATGGGGAACACCATGCCCGATCACGTGAAAGACACCCGTCTCACGGGCCGCGGCCAGCACTTGGAGCTGCAGTTCCGCACCGTCGGCAAGAGACAGGTCCACGACGGGCAGCGAACCGTTGTCGGCCATGCTTCTCCCCTTCCGGTCCGGCGGCGTCCGCACCCGTCGCCCGGACCGATTGCCGGCCTGCGGGGCCCGGTCTACTCGGTAGTGATGGCCAAGTCATCCGTCTGCTGCGTGCGCCGACGCTACCGAACCGTCCGCTATTCTGCCCGGTCTCCGTAGCCGTAAAGCGCGCCCCTTGACGCATCAGCAACGCTTCACGAGGGCCCGAACGGTGTGGTCCGGCCGACCGGTCTCCGGAAGGGATGCGGTTGTGCTGGCGGCACCCGCAGCATGCTCTTGGGAGAGCCGGTCCGCGCGGGTCGCATGACTAGGCCCATTCGCCCTCGTCGCCCCCGGCTTCCGCAAGCCCTGTGAGAGCCTCGCTGTTCCTCCAGATGCGCGCGCCGTTCTACGGGTGAGCGCTTGGGGAGGCACAACGGTGTGCGCGCTGCCTCCGCCTCTCTCGTGTATACGGTGGTCTCGAGGGTCTTGCGTACGCGTCCACGTCTTCTTGGCCCAGCCCGGCTCGGCATTGCCCGGGTACGCAGCAAAGGTCTCGGCGGCCTGACCACCTGCCGACGGTGAGCCGGAGGGCGCAGGTCGGTTCCCTGGACGATCACGGCACCGTCGCCTCCGGCCGTGGCATCCGTGCCGCCGTCTCCGTTTCCGCCGGGTATGGCGTCGAATCCTTGACGGCGTCCGCTGCCGCTACCGCAAGCCGCACCCTCGTCACTGGTGCCGCCACGCCCCTGCCTGTCCGTGGCATGCCCCGTTGCCAGGCCGGGCAGCATGGGAGACCGTCAAGAGGCAACGAGTCGGCGAGCGCGTCCCGGCAGGGGCCCCAGCGACCGGGCTTCCGCCTCTGGAGGATGACCAGTGACCGCACGGACCCTGGAACTGATCGACCACGGGCGCTATCCACTGCACGACCTCGCCAGCGATGCCGGCCGACGCTTCGTCGACGACGCACGCCTGACCTTCTCGAGGGAAGGGCTGATTGCGCTTGAGGGCTTCCTGCGCCCTGGCACCACCCGGCGCATCGTGCACCATGCTCTGTCCGACGAGAGGCAGGGCGGTCACCGATTCTCCGGAACCAGCGACGTCTTCTTCCACACCGAGGCCGGCGAAGACCGCCAGACGGGCCTGGCTTACACCAAGACCGACGTGCCCTACGACCGCATCTCACCCCTCTCCCCCGTGCGTGCCCTGTATCAGTGGGACCTGCTGCTCGACTTCATCACCGCGGTGGTCGGCGGCCCGGTCCACCGCTCAGCCGATCCGCTCGGCGCCGCCGTCGTGCAGATCCAACGTGACGGCGACCAGCAGGACTGGCACTTCGACATCAGCGAGTACTCCGTACTGCTGCACGCCCGGGCCCCCGAGTCCGGCGGCGTCCTGCAATACGCCCTCCGCTCCCGTGACCGGGTGCGGCGTGACCCGGACGCCTTCCGGCGCATCACCGCCGAGGACCCCGCCGCCCCTCTCCGGCACCTGCCCACTGCCTCCGGCACGCTGGTCCTGCACGCCGGGAGTGTCTCCATGCACCGCGTCACCCCCGTCCGCGGCCGCACGCCCCGCATCAATGCCACCTTGACCTTCAATTCCAAGCCCGGTCAAACGCTCAACGAATACACCCGGCGACTTCACTTCGGCCGAGATCACTGAGTCCTGGCCGCCCAGGCTGCAGCGGCCTCGGGCACCCGCCGGCTCGGACGGGTGGCATCGGCTGACGTGGGTGACAACGAACGTTGCGCACCATGGAAGCCAGGAGGATCTCGTCGACTGTGCCCGGATCTCCGCCTGTCCGAGGACAACAGAAGGCCGGAGCCGACAAGCTCGTCACGAGCGGCTCGTGGTGGTAGCCGACCAGGTCGTCCGCCGGGCGCTCCTGTGCAGGCTCAACGGTGACGGACACGGGCCAGCGAGCCAATTCGGACACGGCGTACGGAGCTTCTGCTGGACCAGGAACACCAGCTCCCGGCTCACCGCCAACTATGCTTACACCACTGCAGGTTGAATCTGCACCCACCGGCAGAGGAGGTTCCGTGGTGGTTCGCCATGCGACCCGCATTACCGCGGCCGAGCGCGACGTCACCGTGGTCAGCGGGACGCGCGCGGTAACCGATTGGGCGCTGCGCTACCTCGGCCGGTGGTGGCAGGCGGCCGAGGCCGGCGCCCCGTTTACCGAGCCTCTGGTCAGCGCCGACGTGGACGAGAACCAATTCGCCAAGTACGTACAGCACCTGACATCACGTGCACACCGGCAGACGGTGTACGCCAACGCCCCGACGTTGTACGAGAACGGCAGCGGCGGTATGGTCACGGCCGCCCAGCCCGGCGACCGGCTCGGCTACCGGGTGCGGCCCGGGCACATCCGCATCGTGGGGTGCGACGAGGAGTCCGTGGCCCTGGCCGCTGCCCGGCTCGCCCGTGAGGTCGTGCGCGGCCGGCTGCTGCAGGAAGGCTGGTCGATCCTGCGTGCCTCGGCGGTCGTCCGCGGCGACCGGACCATTCTTGTGCTGGGCAGTCACGGCGCGGGCAAGACCACGTGCGCCCTGTTGCTGGCACGGTGCGGATGGCAGCTGTTGGCCAACGACCGGGTCTTCGTCCGCCCCGCCGGCGACGGCGTACGGGTCCTGCCCTGGCCCTCGGCAGCGGCCATCGGCCTGGGGCTGCTGGACGCCCTCGACCTGTACGACCCGGTACGTGAGCACACCCTCCGCGGCGAACGCCTGCACCCCACCCAGGACCGGCGGGTCACCGACGCGCTCGCGGCAGGCCACCGCACACCGCTGTGGAACGACAACGGACGGGAGCTCAAGCCGCAGTTCTTCCCCGACCAGCTCGCGGACTGGCTCGGCCTTGCACTGGCCGCAGAGGGACGCGCCAGCTGCCTGCTGTTTCCCCGTACCAGCCCCACCGCCACCGCGGCCGAGACCCACGAGGACCGCAGGATCGGCGAGGACGACTTCTTCACCGGCACCACCGAAGCCCGCTACCCCGACATCTTCCGCATCCTGCCCGACCAGCGAGCGACCGTCGGCCCCGCACTCGCCTGCCTCGCCCGGTTGCCCCGGCACACCCTCACCCTCGGACATCACGTGGAGGACAACACTGCCCTTCTCACCCTCGTCAGTACCGTAGGCCCCAAGGACGGTGTCAGCAGGGAGGCTTGACCATGTAACGATGCCCGACCACGGTGTGCTCCCGCACAGCCTCCAAGTACCGGGCGAGACGACTGGCGACGGAGGTGAGGGCGATGGGGGCGAACTCACCGCGCAGATACCCGGGCACACCCGGCAGACTCAGCTCACGGCTGTCGATGCAGTGGGCCTTCGCGGTGTGTTCCCGCAGGAAGCCCCGGGCGCGCTCGGCGATCGGCCGGGTGGCATCCTCTCCCAGGAGCAAGACAGCCGCCTGCTGGGGGGGGTGAGCATCTCGCACGCACCGTGGAGGAACTCCCCCGCGTGGAAACAGGCCGCGTGTTTCCACTGCCGCTCCATCAACGAACACATCGCCAACGCGTACCCGCTGCCGTAGTTGGGCCCGGCCGCCAGCACATAGATGATGACCTCATCAGCCAGCGCGGTGGCGATCGAGCCGTTGAGATCCTCGGTCTCCCGCAGCGCCGAGAACAGCGTGCCGGGCAGCGCCGCGTACACCTCGGAGAGCACGGCGAAGTCGCCTTCGGCACCGAGCGCCTCCAGCAGTGCGTGGGCAAGCTGCCCGAACAGGACCTGTCGGGGCTCCACGACGATGTCACAGCTGCGATAGGCACAAGCCAGGTCGGCCCTCGCCGCCAGGGCGCTGGCCGCACTGCGGGTGACGGCCACGACATCATCGCCATCGTGTACTGCTGCCCGAGGTAGTTCTGGAAGGAATCGGCCTGCTGCTTCGGGGCCGCTTCGAGGAGGCCGTCGGGGAAGTCGACACGGATCGTGCGGGTGAAGAGGGTTCCTGGGCCCGAGGGCGCGAACTCGTAAGTGATCGTCTGGCAGCAGGGGTTCCCGCTGCCCAGTTCCGCCTGCGAGACGATGGTCAGGCGTGTGTTCGGGGTCGCTTCCTGGACGGTCCAGGGGAAGGTGTACTCCGTGTCGCCCTCCGGTCCTGCGGCGTGCTCGACGAAGGTGTCTCCGCCCGCCAGGGGGCGGGCCGGATCGCCCGTCACCGGGGTGATCCGCAGAGTGACGCCGTGGTTGATGGCGGGCCAGTTGCCCGCGTCGGCCAGCACGGACGCCGTAAAACCATCGCCCAGGTCGTGCAGCAGTCCTCCGCAATGGCCGGCGCCTTGGGGGGGATCGTGGTCCGTGACCTCGGCGAGGGCGCGCACCATCCGGCGGGCGAACGGCGACGAGCGAGAGCGCCGGGCAGCCTGGGTATCGGAGGAGTTGCCGACCTCGATGCCCGCGCCTGTGTCCCGCAGAGCGCCCCGCGACCAGGTCGGCACCGTCCTCTTGCCAGTTCACCGAAGCGTGGTCGGGGACGACGGTCCACGAGCGGATGAGCGCGGCGCGCTCCTCGGGACCGGACGCGATCCACGCCCCCGCGGTGACACCGACAGCGATCCCCGGGGACGGCGGCGCGCACCGCAGTGACGGTCTCCGCGACGATCGCGGGACCGAGGGTGTCCGCGCCCTTCGGGCCCTTGGGACGCAGATGAATGTCCTCGACCCCGGCCCCGACCGGACCCGGGGCACGACGCCACGAGTCCGGCGGCCGAGGGGCGAACGAAGCTTCTTCCGGCCGTCCACGTGGAGACGCCGTGCGGTTTCGCCGCGGCGAAACCGCACGCCCCCGGGATCCCTTCAGGCCGCGCTACCGGCTGTCAGACGCGCTCCAGGCGCCATTTCTGCGCGTTGGTGTCGTTGAACGTGTACTGCTGCACGTTGGCGCTGTTGTCCATCGACATGCCGGCGACGTCCACGGCCTTGCCGCTGAGGACGTTGCTGATCACGAAGATGCCATCGTCGACCGGGGTGACCCACCAGCGCTGGTTGGTGCCGCCGTTACCCGTCCACTGCTGGATGTTGGCGGTGTCCTGGAGGCCGGCCTTGTCGACGTCGAGGAACAGCCCGCCAGCCTTGGAGATGATCTCGTACTCGCCTGTGACGTCCCACGGGGACTGGCGACCTGCGCGCCGTACAGCCTTGAAGGTCCACTGCTGGTTGGGGCCGCCGTGGCGGGTGTACTGGCCGACGTTCGCCCCGCTCTCCTTCTCGTTGCCCAGGATGTCCAGCACCTTGCCGCTGGCGACGTTGGTGAGGATGTAGGTGCCCTCCTCGACCGCCGGTTTGCGGGCCGCCTGTGCGGCGTCCGAGCCGTGCGGGAAGATGCGTATGGAGGCCGTCCGGTTCTTCAGCGCCGGGCCCAGGGTGGTGCGGGAGGCACCCACTATGGCACCGAGGTCGTCGATCTCCCGCGTGTCCTTCTCCGCGATGGACGCAAGCTCGTCGCGCGGGCCCACCTGGGCGGCGAAGCCCTTGAAGTCCGCCTCGACGTGCAGGGCGAGGCTCTGCTCGGTGTGGTCCACCACCGACAGGACACGACCTTCGAAGCCGAACGCCCGGACGTCGCCCAGCGTCTGGTCGGAGAGCAGGACGCGGCCACGCTCCTTGGTGTTGAAGTCCTCGTGCTCGTACAGCGCGTACCAGCCCTTAGGGCACACCTCGACGCCACTGCCCTCGAAGATCTTGACCGTCACCCTGGTTCCGTCCTTCTCTGATCGCATCTCCCGCGTACCGCGGGCCACATGATCACTCTAGGGTCCCGACCGCATCACCAACAGTGATCAAATCCAGTCACTGACCCACACGATCCGGGCGGCCGGGCAACCCGGTCGAGCGCGGCGCCCGAACCGCCGGGAGGCGGGGTGCGCGAAGGTGTGCGACGGTGGGGCCATGAAGGTGGGAATCATCGGTACCGGCCGGCTCGGCAGGGCGCTGGCCGGGCATTTCACGCGGGCCGGGCACCAGGTGAAGGTGGCGAACTCCCGCGGTCCGGACACCCTGGCTCCGCTCGTCGGCGAGCTCGGCAAGAACGCGTCGGCCGGGACGCCGCAGGAGGTCGCCGACTTCGGCGAGGTCGTCGTCCTGGCCGTCCAGTGGGACCAGAAGGAGAGCGCGGTGGCCTCGGTCTCCTCCTGGCAGGGACGCACCGTCCTCGTCCCGGTCAACCCGCTGCGGGAGACGGCGAGCGGCCTGGAGCACGCGGACACCGGCGGCCGCCCGCCCACCGAGGTCATCGCCTCGCTCCTCCCGGGCGCCCTCGTGGTCAAGGGCTTCAACACCTACCCCTCCCAGGTCCTCGCCCAGGACCCGGCCGTCGACGGCGGGCGCCGCATCGTCCTACTCGCCGGGGACGACACCACCGCGAAACGGAAGGTCGCCGACCTGGCCGACAGCGCCGGCTTCCAGGCCGTCGACACCGGCACCCTCGCCGAGGGCGGGCCCCTGTTCGACAGCGGCGGACCGCTCGGCGGCCCGCGCAAAGACCTGCTCGCCCTCTGATTCCGTCGGGACGGAAGAGGACGAGCGACATAGCACCCGTCCCGGGCCTCGGCCCCGTCGGTATCTTGAAGCAGCTGGTTGCGAACGGACGATCCGGCCGAGGCCGGACAGGTCGGCCAGGCCGCCGCGGCGCTTGAGGACATGGGCTTCGCGGCCCTGTGGATCGGCGGCAGCCCGGGCATCGACCACGCCGCCCACCTGCTCGCGGCGACGAACCGCGTGATGGTGGCCACCAGCATCCTCAGCATCTGGCAGTACGGGGCCGCCGACGTCGCCGCCACGGCGCGCCGCCCCCGCGCCGGTGCCCGCCGGCCGGCGGGTACTGGCTGCGATCGGCCCGAAGATGCTCGGCCTGGCCCGTGACCCCGCGGCGCGCGCCATCCCGTACCTCGTCACACCGCAGTTCACCTCTCAGGCCCGCGACATCCTCGGGGACCAGTCCTTCCTCGCACCCGAGATGGATGAAGGCCGCTCTCGACACCGACCTGACCCGCGCCCGCCGCACCGCCGCGTCTACCTCACCACCTATCTGGCCCTGCCGAACTACACCAACAGCCTCAAACGCGCCGGCTACGCCGACGAGGACTTCGAGAGCGGCGGCAGCGACCGTCTCCTCGACGCCCTCGTCGCACTCGGCGACGCCGACCGCACCCGCACCCGCACCCGCACCCGCACCCGCACCCGCACCCGCGTCGAGGAGTACCCGAAGGCGGGCGCCGATCACGTGGCTGTACAGGTCGTACTGCCACGGGGACAGGGATACAGTGAGCTTGCTCCGCTTTGACGGACACGGCGAATTCGGCGCTGGTGTACTGACATCCGCGGTCCGAGTGAAAGATCACCGCACGGGCCGGCCGACGTTGCCGGCAGGCCGTCTTGAGGGCGTCGGCGACCAGCTCGGTCCGCAGATGGTGCGCCGTGGCCCAGCCGACCACCCGCCGGGAGGCGATGTCGATGACGGTGGCCAGGTACAGCCAGCCCTCATCGGTGGGAATGTAGGTGATGTCGCCGCACCAGCAGGTGTCGAATGCGGCCGTTCCGGGAGCGAAGTCGCGGCCGACGAGTTCGGGCCGGGTACCGGCTTGCGGGTCCGACCGCTATCGAGTGGTACGACTTCTTCCTCTACGGATCCGCCGCCGCGCTCGTCTTCAACAAGCTCTTCTTTCCCGGGTCCGATCCGATCGTCGGGACGCTGCTTTCCTTCCTCACCTACGCCGTGGGCTTCGTTGCGCGGCCCGTCGGGGCGTTGGTGTTCGGGCATTTCGGGGACCGGCTGGGGCGGAAGCGGTTGCTTGTGGTGAGTCTGGTGATGATGGGGGGTGCTACGTGCGCCATTGGGGTGTTGCCTACCCATGCCGCCGTCGGGTCGCTGGCGCCCGTGTTGCTGACTCTGCTCCGGCTCGTGCAGGGGTTTGCGCTGGGTGGGGAGTGGGGCGGGGCTGTGTTGTTGGTGTCCGAGCACGGGGATGCCAAGCGGCGGGGGTTCTGGGCTGCTTGGCCGCAGACCGGGGCTCCTGCCGGGCAGCTGCTCGCCACCGGGGTGCTGTCCGCGCTGACGGCGCTGTTGTCCGATGCGGCGTTCCTGTCGTGGGGCTGGCGGGTGCCGTTTCTGTTGTCGGGGCTGCTCGTGATCGTGGGGCTCTGGATCCGGCTGTCCGTGGACGAGTCGCCGGTCTTCAAAGCCGCCCTCGCACGGGCCTCCTCCGGTGAGCCGGAGAAACCGCCCCTCGTCGCGGTGCTGTGGGACCACTGGCGCGACGTCCTGGTCGCCATGGGTGCCCGTATGGCGGAGAACATCAGCTACTACGTCATCACCGCCTTCATCCTCGTCTACGCCACCGAGCACACCGAGCTGTCCAAGCAGACCGCCCTCGACGCCGTGCTCATCGGCTCCGCCGTGCACTTCGCGGCCATCCCGGCCTGGGGTGCCCTCTCCGACCGGATCGGGCGGCGGCCCGTCTATCTGACGGGAGCCGCGGGCGTGGGGCTCTGGGCGTTTCCGTTCTTCGCGCTCGTGGACTCCGGGAGTTTCGGCGGGCTCGTGACTGCCGTGACGGTCGGGCTGGTGCTTCACGGTGGGATGTACGCGCCCCAGGCGGCCTTCTTCTCGGAGATGTTCGCGACGCGGATGCGGTACTCGGGTGCCTCGATCGGCGCGCAGTTCGCGTCCGTGGCTGCCGGTGCGCCGGCCCCGCTGATCGCCACCGCGCTGCTCGCGGAGTACGACAGCGGCACGCCGGTCGCCTTGTACGTGATCGCCGCCGTCGTGCTCACTCTGGTCGCGGTCGCTCTCGCGCCGGAGACGCGCCACCGTGACCTCGACGATCCGACGGCGGCGGGGGCGAAGCAGGGGCCGGGGTCGGGGCTGCGAGACGGTGGAGCCGGAGCGCCAGCTGGATCTCCAGGGAACGGGCAGGGGTCTGCCAGTCCGGGCCCAGCAGGCGGCCGACGCGGTCCAGACGCTGGGCGACCGTGTTGACGTGCACGTGCAGGGCGTCCTTGGTGCGGGCCGGGCTCATGCCGGCGGCGAAGTACGCGTCCAGGGTGGGGACGAGCGCGGTGCCGCGCCGCGTGTCGTAGTCGACGACGGGCCCTATGGTGCGGGCCACGAAGCGGCCGATACGGTCCTCTCCCCCACCTCCGCCCCCGGCGCCATTGCCCGCGTCGGCGAGCAGCAGCCCCACGAAGCCGAAGTCGTCGGCGGCCGCGCCTTCTCCGTCCCGGCCGAGCACGTGCAGCACATCGAGGCAGCGTCTTGCCTCGGCGTAGGCGTCGGCCACGGCTCCGGGGCGGGCCGTCGGAGCGGGTACGGGTGCGGAGGCGCCCACCGTGACGCCGCCGGGGACCGCGGCGCCGAGCTGGCGGGCGGCACGGCAGGCCGCTTCGGACGGGCTGTGCCGCCCATCATGCGGCAACAGCAGCACCGTGCCACCGTCCCGGGCCGCGGCCAGGCCCTGCCGGGTCGCCGCCAAGTGGGACGCTGCGGACCATAGTCGTTGCCGGTGGTCCGCGGGTGGGGACGGCCATGTGATTGCGGACCCGTCGCCGACGCGACCTCCCTCATGCCTCGCCTGACTCGGTTCATTCGAAGCACAGCCTCGCGCGGCATCTGTCGTTCCCTCCACCACCCTCGCCGCCAGGACCACGTGCGGTGTGTCCAGGTCCGCGCGCAAGCGTGCGGCGCGCTCCCTCAGCAGGCGCGGGTCGCGGCCGGGCGCGTCAAGGAGGTCGTCGAGCAGCTCGCCCCGTACCCGCTGCTCGGCCTCGCCCGCCTGGCGGCTTGCGAGTTGCAGGAGTGAGGTGACCATGGCCGCCCGTTCCAGGGTGCGCTGGTCGACGGGGTCGAGCGCAGGGTGCCCGTGCAGGACCAGGGCGCCGAGGAGTTCACCGCCTGCGGAGACCGCGGCGTACCAGCCGTCCTCGTGCCGTACGGCGCGGGAGCGGTCCACGGCGGTTGTGGGGAACTGGCCGGCCTCCAGGAAGGTGACCTGTCCGCCGAGGCTCTCCGCGACGGCCGCGGCGACATCGTGCACGTCGCCGCCGTGCAGGACGAGTGAGGTGAGCCGGTCGTGGACGTCGGAGGCGCGCTCTATTACGGCGCTGCGGTCGCGGATGATCTCGTTTGCGGCCTCCAGCCCGGCAAGGGCGCAACGGGTCTCGGCCAGCAGGTTCGCCGTGTCGATGGCCACGGCGGCGTGTGCGGCGAACGAGGCGAGGAGCGCGGTCTGCCCGCGTTCGAACGCACGGGCTCGGCGGTCCGCCGCGAAGAGCACCCCGATGACGCGGCTGCCGAGCTTGAGCGGCACGCCGAGGATCGCGACCAGGCCCTCGTCACGGACCCCCGAGTCGATGGCCCGGGTGTGCTGAAAGCGAGGGTCGTCGAAGTAGTCGTCGGTGACGTAGGGGCGGGCGGTCTGGGCGACCAGCCCGCCCAGCCCCTCCCCCATGCCGAGCCGCAGCTGCTGGAACCGGGCCGAGACCGAGCCGTCGGTGACGCGCATGTACGTGTCGCCGGCGGCCTGGTCGTGGAGGGTGAGGTACGCGACGTCCGTGCCCAGGAGAGAGCGGGCCCGCTGCACGATGGCCTGCAGCACCGCGTCGAGGTCACGTAGGCCGGCCAGGTCGTGGGCGGTCGCGAACAGGGCCGACAGCTCGGCCTCGCGCCGCCGCCGGTCCTCCAGCTCGGCCCGTACGCGCAGGGCCAGATGTTTGGCCCGGTCGAGGGCGGCGAGTCGGTCCGGCGGTGCCCCGTCGGCGCGGGCGCGGAGCATCGGACGCTCGTACTCCCCGGCGGGCGCGCCGCGGGCGAGCAGGGCAAGGTACGGGGTCTCGGTGTGATCGTCGAACACGTCGGACATGGGCACAGGCTCAGGCTTACCGCCGCCGGCCGGCGGCGCGCCAGTGATCGGGTGCCCGTGAGTCACCGGATGCCCGTGCCCGTCCGTCAGTGGGCGGTCCATCCGCCGTCCATGGTCAAGGTGGTACCGGTGATGAAGGAGGCGTGCGGTCCGCACAGGTACGCCACCGCCTCGGCGACCTCGCCCGGCTCGATGAGGCGTTTGAGGGCCGAGTCCGCCAGGAGGATCCCCGTGAGCACGCTCTCGACCGGGATGTCGTGGAGAGCCGCCTGGTCGGCGAGCTGCTTCTCGACGAGAGGGGTGCGCACGTAGCCGGGGCTGACACAGTTGGACGTGACTCCGTGTGGTGCCCCTTCGAGGGCGGTGACCTTGGACAGCCCTTCGAGGCCGTGCTTGGCGGCGACGTAGGCGGACTTGTAAGCGGAGCCCCGCAGGCCGTGCACGGAGGAGATGTTGACGACGCGGCCCCAGCCCCGCTCGTACATGTGCGGCAGGGCTCCCCTCAGCAGCCGGAAGGGTGCCTCCAGGAGGAGGGTGAGGACGGCGCGGAACTCGTCCGGCGGGAAGTCCTGGATGGGGCGTACGAGCTGGGTGCCGGCGTTGTTGACGAGGATGTCGGTGCCGGCGGCCGCCTCCTCGGCCGCATCGAGGTCGGCGAGGTCGAGCACCACGCTCTCGACGGCGCCGGGCAGGGAGGCCGCCCGTTCGTGGAGAGCGTCCAGGCCGGGAGCGTCCCGGTCCAGGGCACGGACCCGTGCTCCGGCCGCAGCCAGCCGAAGGGCGCATGCGGCTCCGATGCCGCCCGCGGCCCCGGTGACGAGTGCCGTGCGGCCGCGCAGATCGAGGGCGGTGGCTACCGGGTGAGGGCGCGGATCGGAACGTTCCGGAGGAGACTGGGAGTTCAGCGGATTCGACGGGTTCAGCGGGTTCAGCGGATTCGGGGAGTGGGACGCGGACGCTGTCATGCCCGCACCCTAGGTGGGAGCGACGGCAGACCCGATGTGCTGCACCACCACACTGTCGCTCGGAACCATGGCGCTGAATGACATGCAGTTCCTCCACGACGCTGCGCAGACATGGACGCTTCGGCACGTCAGTTTCGTCACTGCCCAGCCCTGCGCTCGTCGGCAGACTCCTCGGCAGACTCGTCGGCAGAGCCGGGCAGTGGGCGCGTGCCGCAGCAGCAGTCACTCTGCTGCTGCGGCACGCCCCTGCCCGTCAGGCTCTGAGCCTTATCAGCGGCGGGAGTCCGAGTCCTTGGGCGGCTCAATGCGTACCCGCTGTTCGGCAGGTGCGTTCTCGATGTCGTCGAGCTGCCCGATCACCGTGCTGCGCAGGTCGTCGTAGTCCTCGAAGTAGTAGTCGTTGAAGAGCGTGTAGCCCGTCCACATCAGGTTGGCGCACACGCGTGCCGGCACCCGGCCCGTCTGTGCGCCCATGCCGACCAGCGCCACGGACCGGATGCTGCCCGGCTTCTCCTTGTTCTGCCGGTGGATCGTCTGGAATGCGGCGGCGCACGCCAGGGCCACATTCAAGGTCTCCCTCACGTTCTCCGAGGAAGTTTCCATCGTGGGCGTCGATATCAGAAACTTCGGGGCGACCGCCCCGGACGGCACGCACACCGCAGCGCCCACCGGGAGACTTCCCGCGAACTGATCGCGGATCGCCCGCTGCACGCGAAGTTGGATTCCGGCTCCGAGGTGCCGCTTGATGACCGCGTCGACTCCGCCGTCCATCCGGCCCCGGGAATTGGTCGGGGTGACCCAGGCATCGACATCCTCATCGAGGATCGAGCCTTTGCGGATCTCGATCCCGGGGGTGTCGGCGAACGCCGCCCGCCATGCCTCCACCACCTTGGTGTTGATGTCGGTCAGCACCACCCTGAGCGGGGACTGCATGCGGTTCACGGTCATAGTGCGCTCCAATCGGCAACCGGTCCTTCGACCACTTACGAAGCTACCTTGCCCCACTGACAACGCCACTGGCAGCGGCGGTTCGTGACCCGCCATCACGATTGCGAGCGCACTGAGCCGGTGCTAGCCTGCCGCCAGATTTCCGCAGGTCAGCCCTGACCTCCGACAGTCGGACACTCCGACGAGAGCCCCACCGGCCCGCCCGCACGCACGGCGGTCGGGGCTCCTGCCCCCTCTTGTCGCATTCAGTACTTTTGCGGGGAAGTAACCCCCTAACTGCCTCACCGATCATGCCCCTCAGCACGCTTCGACAATTCGGAGGACCTCCACCATGAGCGATATCAATGCCGAATCCCCGGCCCAGCCCGACCCGAATGACCCACTGGCTCTCACCGAACTGTTCAAAGGCGGCGGCGAACCGTGGCTTCCGCTCCTGAAGCCGGTTATCGAAGCGCAGCCGGACGCAGCCAGGTTCATCGGTCCCGCCCGAGGCCCGGAAGTCGTCCCCGTACGCGAACTGACCTTCCAGGCGCTGAAGCCCAATCCACCGCACAAGTGGAAGGTCGTCATATTCGGGCAGAACCCGTATCCACGGCCCGAAAGCGCCACCGGCATCGCCATGTTCGACAACACCTTCCACGACTGGAAGGACAGTCAGTTCGGCAGGGTCGTCAGCATCCGCTGCATCATCAAGGCAGCGGCGATGTGGAAGTACGGGATTCCCAAGAAGACCCCCATCGCCGACATACGTGCACTGCTGAAGAAGCAGGACACCGTCCAGCCGCCGGAATGGTTCCAGGCGATGCTCACGCAGGGCGTACTGCTGCTGAACGCGGCGCTCACCGCCAGCAGTGAGGGAGCGCGGGGAGCCGACCCGCACACCGCGTTCTGGCGGCCGGTCGCCGAGCGGATCGTCGAAGAGATTCTCAAGGCCAAGCAGAACGCCGACGAGGAGGACCGCGGCGTCGTCTTCGCATGGTGGGGCGCACACGCACGCAATCTGAAGAAGATCGTCCTCCGGCTCCAGGAGAAATACCCCGAGGTCGAGGTCCGGCACATCGACCACCCCAACCCCGCGGCGCAGGGCGACATCTTCTGCGACGGCGACCATTTCCAGATGGTGAACGATGCCCTCGCATCGCTCGGCGCCGACCAGATCGACTGGCTGCCGAGCAAGGGCTGGAACAAGCGCACGGAGGGGGCCGACGGGGCCGGCGGGACGGATAGCGACATCGCCGAACGCATGGGCGCGTTCATCACGTCCACCATGGAGCAGCACCAGCTCTACCTCGAACGGCTCGCCAGCGTCAAAGACGAGGGCCTCGCCCTCCCCGCGATCACCGGCGTGTTCGACACCCCGCTCATGGAGTTCCGCGACGCGGTCGCCCCGGTCGCGAAACTGCTGTCCGGTCTCAACCGGCACGTCGACCTGTCGCACGAATTCGGCAAGAGCCGGGCGGAAGCAGCGGCCGGCAACGGCAGCCTGTCCGCGGACGCGATAGCCGCCCTCTACCTCTACACCTGCGAGTCCGCGTTCTACCGGGAGATCAACAAGGTCCTGCGCTCCCCGGACCGGGCCAGGATCGTCCCGTACCTCCCGTACCTCCGGCTGCTGTTCTCGGCGGTTTCACAGCTTCCCGCCCGCACCGAGCCGCTGTGGCGTGGCGTCTCGCTGGACCTGCGCGCGCAGTACCCGCTCGGTCGGACCGTGACCTGGTGGGGTGTGTCCTCGTGCACGCCCAACCTCAACGTGGCCCAGGCATTCCTCGGCAGCCGCGGCAAGCGGACCCTCTTCGAGGTGGTACCTGCCCGGGCGGTGGGCATCAGCAAGTTCTCCGCCTTCACCGGCGAGGAGGAATTCATCCTCTCGCCGGGAACACAGCTCAAGGTGACGGACGTGACGACCGAGCGCGGAGGTCTGTGCACCGTGAAACTGACCGAATTGGAGGAGCAGCCTCTGGTGTCCTGAGCGGGCCTCGGCACGGCGGGCGGCTCACGGCAGGCTGGATGCCGGGGCTTCCCGCCTGCCTGCGGAGGGTTACGGGAGGGCGGGTGGCAGGCCCTGGTGAAAGACGGCCATGGGCCGGCCGAGGGTCGTCGCAGTCGTCGACGATAGCGAGGGTGATTGGCGAGGACCTGGTCAAGTCGGCTGTGTCGGCCGACTGCAGGTGACCGGCCGCGGGGCCTGCGGTGCTCCGTGCCGGGCTCCGCAGGCCCCTTGAGGCTCCGCAAGGCCCCTTTTGCCGTAGCCGCCGCAACCGCCGTTACCTGCGCGACACGGTTACCCCCGCGGCGACGATCGGACCTGGCTCCGCTGCTGGTCCGCTCAACAGTCCTTGGGAGCAGACCGCAGGCAGGAGTAGTGCCGGTTTCAGGGCCCGTAGATCAGGGTCCATTTCTGATTGGGCAGTCCCTGATTGTCGTTGGTCACAACCGGGGATTCGTTGGCCCCATTCCATCCGCGGTCGGGTTCGAGGACGCGGCCGTAGAGGTTGGCGATCCGGGCGGGGTCGGCGCTGTGGGCAGGGTCCACGTACCAGAGCTGATCCACGTTGGTGAACGATCTGTCGCAGTCGCTCAGCCACGTCGCCCAGCCGCTGGGCCCTTGGGCATAGCCTGCCAGGCAGCGGCCGTCCCTGCGCGTGACCATGTGGTAGGCGCCACGGCCGTCGGCGATCAGGTCCCAGAGCTGGTACGGCTCGCTGGTGCAGTTCCAGACCCGCATCCGGTCATCGCCCGCCGGCATGCCCATGCAGCGGCCCGTGCCCTGGTTCCGAACCTGGAACGGACCGACCGCAGCACGTGCCGTGGGTTCAGCAGCCCGGCCCACGGCGCCCGAACTCGGCGCTACGCATGCCAGCGCCGAGAGCAGCCCGCCAAGAACCAGTGCCCGCCACGTACGCGATAGCCTCAAGATTCCTCCTGCCCCAAGTGACGTGACGGGACACCACGATTCCCCAACGTAAAGGTGAGAACACAGGGCTGAGCAGCCAAACCCCTCGAACGAGTACCCTCCTCGCTCCAGCAGCTGTCTCGACCTCAGGTAGCAGCCCCATGTACATGGGGCCGGGAGCCCCACCCGAACCAGCCTCTGCCAGCGGCAAGCGGCCAAAGCATGAAGATCGTGATCTGCAACTGGAGCCTGGAGCACTGACCGCTCATGAGTCGCTGTACGGCAGGATCGACCGAAGGGCCTGGGAAGAGGCGTGAGGAAGGGGGTCCGGTGGAGCTGCGGCAGTTGCGTTACTTCGTCACCGTGGCGGAGGAGCTGCATTTCGGTCGGGCGGCGGAGCGTCTGATGATCGGGCAGCCGGCCGTCAGTCAGCAGATTCGGCGGCTGGAACGCGAGCTGAAGATCGAGCTCTTCGACCGGACGCCCCGGCTCGTCCGCCTCACCGTGGCCGGCCAAGCCTTCCTCCCTGCCGCGCGCGCCGTCCTCGCGGCAGAGGACTCCGCCCGGGCCGTAGCCGCAGAGCTGACCAGCGGCAGCCGCGGCATCTTCCGGCTCGGCACCATCACCGGGCTCGGCGAACGCCTCGACCGCGTGCTGGAGGCCTTCGGGGAGCATGCGCCGGACATTCGCGTGGAGTTGGCTGCGCTGCCCGTACGGGAACGACTCGCGCGCCTCGCCGACGGCCGGCTGGATGCCGTCTTCGTGCGTGGCGGTGCACCGGTCATCGACAGTGCATCAGCTCAGGACGGTGACGAGCAGCAGCGCCGCCTGCTCTGGGAGGACGAGCTGGTGGCGGCGGTGCCCGCCAGGCACCCGCTCGCTGAGCAGCCGACAATCAGCCTCGCCGAGCTCGCGGCGCTGCCGCTCCGTCTGACTCAGCGGCGCCATCACCCGGCGCTGGTCGACCTCGTCCTCGACGGCTGCCGGAAAGCGGGCTTCGAGCCCACTCCGGGGCCCGTATTCGGCAGCCTTCAAGACACCCTGGCGGCGATCGGCTCGGGCACGCCGATGTGGACGGTGGTCTACGCCGGCAACGCCCAGATGATGCGGATGCCGCGCGTGGCCTTCGTCCCCTTTTCCGATTCCGGGCTGCGACTGCCCGTCGAGCTGGTGGTCCGGGGCGGTGCCTCTTCCCGGCTGGTCGGCTTGCTGGAGGAGGCGGTGGTGAACCACCCCCGTCACCCGCTACCTGATTAGCGGTCCTCACCGTCGGCCATAGGCCATCGGTCGTCAGCCGTCAGCCGTCAGCCGTCAGTGATCAGTAATCGTGATCGCTGCGAGAGTCATTCGGGTCTGGGTGGGCACCTGCCCCGCGCGGTCAACTGTTCCCAGCGACGGAACGCACCGCACCGGGACCGCCGGTGAGGCACTCCCGTCCAAGACCAAGGAGGCCATCATGCCCATCGTCACCATTCAGCAGGGTCCCCGTGACATCGAGCTCAAGCGTGACCTGGTGGCTCGCGTCACCGACGCGTTCGTGGATGCCCTGCACATTCCTGCCGAGGCCGTACAGGTGTGGATTCACGAGGTTCCGGCCGACAGCTGGGGCGTGGCGGGCCAGCTGACCGCCGACAAGTAGACCGATCTTTCCCGGGGCGGGGCCGCCACGCCTGTCTCGAGACCACGTGTCCGGGGGTCACGTGGTCTCGAGGCGAGGCTGCCTCACCGGCGGGACCCACAGGACTGGCGGGTAGCCGGGCGCCGACCCGGTCGGCCGGGCCGGCCGGCCCGGCCGACCGGGATCACCCTGCCTGGGGCTCCTCGCGACACAGCAGGCCTAATGTCAGCCCCCAGGCGTGATCCGGCCCCGCCAGCCCCCCGTCGCCCAGCCCCGGTTCTCGACGTAGTCCTTGAAGCGCCTCATGTCGCCTTTGACGCGCCGGCCGATCGTCCCGGTCAGGTCGGCGGCCGTTTCCGCGGCCCCACTGGGGTCGACGTCCATCACCAGCACCACGCGCGTGTGCGCCTCGTCCACACGCTGGAAACTGACCGTTCCCCTCTGCTCCGTCTCGCCGCCGACCGTCCGCCAGGTGATCCGCTCGTCGGGGAACTGGTCAACGATCTCGGTGTCGAACTCCCGCCGTACCCCACCGATCTTGGTGGTCCAGTGGTTGTGACGGTCGTCGATCTGCCGGACCTCCTCGACGCCCTCCATGAAGTTCGGGAACTCCTGGAACTGCGTCCACTGGTTGTAGGCGGTGTGGACGGGCACGCCGACCTCTACAGCCTCTTTCACCGTGCTCATCAGCGACCACTCCTCGTTCTCGTCAGGTCAGGGTCACTGGTGCGCCTACCCCCTCACGCCCGGGTACGCGTCAGCAGCCGACGTGTCTGTCCTGCGCGCCGCTTCCCCCAGTCCGCCCGTCCATGTGATCGTCTTTCTCACGTGACGGCCGGTGCGGTCACGCCCGGGGTACGGACGAATGACGGGAGGACTGCATGTCAGCCACCCTGCTCTCCGCGGCGTTCGCCCTGCTGGCGGCCGCGGCCAACGCGACGGGGACGGTGCTCCAGCGCATCGGCGCACGCACCGTGCCTCACGGGGACGCGTTCAGCGTGCGCCTGATCCGGCATCTACTGCACAACCCGGCATGGCTCGGCGGGGTCGCGGTGATCGTGGGCGCTGCGGCGTGCCAGGCGCTGGCTCTGAACCTCGGGTCGCTCTCACTCGTCCAGCCCATCCTCGTGACGGAACTGCCCTTCACGCTCGTCATCGCCTGCGCGTTCTCCCACCGCCGCCTTTCCGCGACGGGTTGGGCCGCCGCCCTCATGGTGGCCTTCGGGCTGGGGCTGGCGCTGTTCGCCGCCGCGCCCTCCGGGGGCCACGGGGAGGTTTCCGCCTGGGTGTGGGTCCTCACCCTGGTCTCCACCCTGGGCGCCATGGCCCTCTGCGTCATGGCAGCCCTCACCAGGCCCCGCGGTATGAGCAGGGCGGCACTGTTCAGCTCCGCGTCGGCGATCAGCTACGCCTTGACGGCGACCCTGATGACGACCGCCACCGACGTCTTCGAGCGGGAAGGCGCCGGGGCTTTTCTCACCTGCTGGCAGACGTATGGCTTCTTCGCCGCCGGCGGCCTGGCGCTCTTCCTCCTGGCCAACGCCATGGAGTCGGGGCCACTGGTGGCCTCTCAGCCGGCCCTCACCCTCGGCGAGGCACTGGTCAGCCTGGCGTTGGGCGGCCTCGTGTACGGCGAGCGCGTACGGACCGGCTGGTGGCTCATCCCGGAAGGGGTGGGTGCGGTGCTGGTCACCTGGGGCATCCTGCTCCTCCCCGGGGTCGAGACGGAGGCCGATGAGTCATCCGAGTCGTCTGAATCATCTGAGCCGCCGGCCACGTGACTTGTCCGTCGACAACCGCCCGCACGCCCACCCGTGCGTCCATCCGTCCATCCGTCCATCCGTCACGGAGACTTGCCGCCCCCTCCAGTTGCCATTGCCATTGGTGACCCTTCCGGCTCCATGGCCCCACAGCCGGAGTCGGTGAGCTACGCGTGTCCGCCGTACGCGCTCCAAGACGCTCCAGGACCCTGCGGTCCGCCTACCTCGTACGGACATCACCGGGGTTCCATCGGGTAAACGGAAGATAGACAGCCCGAAGGAGGAGCCATGGCGGGGTTGCTGACACGCATCAAGCAGTTCGCCCGCAGCCCACAGGGACAGCGGACCATCGCGTCGGCCCGGCGCGCTGCAGCCGACCCGCGCAAACGTGACCAGGCCCGCAAGCTGCTCGGGCGGCTACGCGGACGCCGGTAGCGCCGGTAGCGCCGGTACACCCGTACGCCGGTAGCGGCCGCTGACACTACAGCGGAGGGTCAAGGCCTCCTACGACCGTCACACCGTTACTGGAGGAGGGCTAGCCAGCTGGACGTGTCCGACCGCGCGGAGCGTCGTTGATCCGGTCACCAGGCCGCAATGATGAGCGGCCCATATGACAGGAGTGCAGCGATGCTCTTGCCCCACGTCGGTCCGCTCTTGAGCGTGGTCGTGACCGGGCTCCACGCCTTCGTCGGAACCTTGCTCAACCCTGTGGCCGGCCTGCTCTGAGAGCAGTGCAATTCCCATGGCGTCGGGCCGGGGAAGCCTCGCGGTCTCCCTCGGCCCGCGCCGCCCGGCGCTCAGCGGTAGTCGGCCAGGCCCTCCGCCAGTTCCTCGTCGTCGCCGTCCAGACGCCCGGAGAGGGCTTGCTGCAGGGCGAACGTGCCGCGGATCGCGGCGATGCGGGCGGTAGGCCCGGCAGTCGGCCGACCGTCACAAGCCAGCACCCGCCCCAAGAAGTCCTCGCCGTAGCTCGCGCCGACGGCTGCGAGGTCTTCGGCAGGGTCGCCGAGCCCCACCTCGTCCCAGTCGACGACGCCACTGAGCCGCGGCAGTCCGTCGACGTGCTCCCACAGGACGTTCTCGCTACCGAGGTCGCCGTGCACCACTGCGTCGGTTATGTGCGGAAGGTTGCCGAGCGCCCTGAGTTCCCGCTCGGCTCGCCGCCGTCCGCTGCCGGACATGAGGGGGAACAGCTCTGCACGCACGTCGGCCGCGAACTGCCGCCACCGGCCTTCCGGCGCCACGGGCAGGGCCGCTCGTACCGTCGCGTCCGTGCCGGCCCGGGCCAGTCCGGCCAGCAGTGAGGCGTACTGCGCCGTCGCGGCATCGGCCACGACGGGATCGTCGAGCGCCCCGGCCTCCAGAGGTGCCCCTGGGATGCGGCTCAGGACCAGGAACGGCATCCCGTCCACATCATGGCCTCTGCCCTCGGAGGAGGAGGCCAATACCTCAGGCGTGCGGAGGCCGAGATCGAGCCCGCTGAGCGTGCGCAGTACGGCTGCCCGCTCCGGCAACCTGGCAGCCGCCGCCTCCGTACGGGCCAGGCATACGACCCGGTCGGAGCCGATAACCAAGTGATGGAACTGGCCCCGGCGCACGGTCAGATCGTCCGGTTCGTCGTCCGGCAGCAGGCGGTTCAGCAGCGCGCTGTGCTTCTCTCATAGCTTCACAACATCAGACTCTGCACGAGGTCGAGGTGTTCGGCGACCTTAGCCGCGAGAAGTGCCGAGTTCTCGGCCGGGAGGCCGATTCCGCCCAGCACGCGCAGCACCCGGGCGTGGGGGATGCCACCGGCCAATTCGTGCTGGTGGTGCGGGCACACGATGCGGTCGTCCGCACTGGAGATGATCAGCGCTGGGCGGTGACGTCCCGGTGTCGAGGTAGCGGGCCTTGCTGGTCCTCCGGAGACGGCGACAGCGACAGCGACATCGGCATCGGCATCGGCATCGGCATCGGCTACGGGCACGGTGCTTCTCTTCCAGAGAGTCCGGTTCAGAACCATTGAGGGTCGTTCAGCGCAAGGCCTCACGAAGCGCTCGGTTGAAGCGTTCGGCCTGGTCCTGCTGGGGCATGTGGCCGGCGCCCTCGATCACGGTCAGCCGCGCGCCGGGGATCAGGCCTGCGCACTCCTGGGGAACGGACAGTGGGACTTCGGTGTCCAGTTCGCCGTGCAGGAAGTGGGTGGGCACCTGCACGCGGTCCAGTCGGTGGCGCGGGTCGTAGTGCGCCTGGTCGACGACGAGCCGGTCGATGAGGAACGTGGAGTCCAGGACCTGCCGGACCGTCCAGTCGATCAGGGCTTCGCTGACTCCCGGGCGGTACCAGTGCGGGACGAAGCCGGCCAGGGTGCCCGCCCTGTCGGCGCGTAGGTCCGCCAGCAGCTTGTCCATCACCTCCCGCATCCCGCAGAAGTGGTGGACGCCCGCGCCGACGGGCACGATGGCGCCGATCCGGTCCGGGGCGGCCAGTGCGGCCTCGATGATGTACGCCCCGGCGATCGACGACCCGATCAGCACCGGACGGTCGAGCTCCAGGGCGTCGACGAACTCCAGGATGTCGTGGGTGATGTCGGCGATGGTGTAGCCGGTGGCGGGCCGGTCCGATCTGCCGCAGCCCCGCCAATCGAGGGTGATCACGCGGTGGTCGGTCATGAGGTCGGCCGCCTGAACGTCCCACACGCGGCCGCTGCTGCCCCAGCCGTGCAGGAACACCAAGGGCCGGCCGGTGCCGAAGTCCTGGTAGTGGAGCCTCGTGCCATTGACGGTCGCGTGGGCCATTGTCGTATTCCCTTCCCCTGCCCCTCGGGCTCCCCGGGATTCCTGGGCTCCCCAGGGCGATTCCAGCGGACAGGCCGGTGACGACCAATGAGCAGTCCGCTCCTAAACTGATCAAGGACCATGATCAATAAGAGCGGTCAGCAGGGGGCTACGTGGAACTGCGGCAGGTGCGCTACTTCGTAGCGGTGGCCGAGGAACTGCACTTCGGGCGGGCAGCCGAGCGGCTGCACATCGTTCAGCCGACCGTCAGCCAGCAGATCCAGAGGCTTGAGCGCGAACTCGACCTGAAGCTGTTCGACCGCACGACCCGCACCGTGACACTGACCGCCGCCGGGCACGTCTTCCTGGCTCACGCCCACGCCCTCCTCCAGGCCGAGCGTTCGGCGAACGAGGCCATGTCCGCCTTCCGCGCCGAACAGGAAGCGACCCTGCGCATCGGCACCAGCACCGGACTCGGCCTCCGCCTGGACGCCGTACTGACCGCCCTCACCGAACGGGCCCCGCAGCTGCTGGTCGAGCTGGTCAGTACGCCCCAGGCGGCCCGGCTCCAGCAAGTCCGCGACAGCGAACTGGACGCCGCGTTCGTCCGGGGTGCGGCCCCCCTACCCCGCACAGACGGTGCAGAGGACAGCCCGGGCCTGGAGCTGCTCCCCCTCTGGTGCGATGCCCTCGTCGCCGCGCTGCCCGCCGGACATCCACTGGCCGCGCAGCCGGAGGTAGCTCTCTCCGACCTGGCCGGCCTGCCCCTACGGATCGCACCGCGCGATGCCAACCCCCTCCTGGTCGACACGGTCATCGACGCCTGCCACGCGTCCGGCTTCGAACCGGTCATGGGTCCTGCGTTCACCACCGACCAGGACACCCTGGCCGCGATAGCCACCGGCAGGCCCAGCTGGACCGTCTACTACGCCTCGCAGGCCGACATCCAACCGGCTCCCCGCATCTCCTTCCGCCCCTTCGCCGCCCCTGCCCCGGCCGTCCGGACGTACCTGGCGGTGCGGCCCGACCCGCCTTCCCGCCGGCTCGCCGCCCTCCTGGACGCCTGCAACAGCCTGCCGTTTTCCGTAGCGGCCCTCTCAGCTGGGTGCGTAACGAGGTCCCCGGCCGCCACCTGATCGAGCCCGCAGCCGTCCACCGGTCCGGCCCACCGCACCACCCAATCGCACGGGAGTGCGAGTCACCCTGGTTGCGTGCCGTAACAGGCGATGTCCTCGTAGGCATGACACCACGGTGCGCCCGTTACGCAGGGAACTTACTGTGAAATCAACCGTGACCACTCGGGAAGGTTCGGGAAGGTGAGGAGGGCGCGGCATGCCGGACCGGTCGGGCCTGGGGTACCGACTGATCAGCTTGCCCTGGATCGGCTTGCCCTGGATCAGGTTGCCCTGGAACAGCTTGTCCCGGATCGGCCGTCCGGTCGCTGACGACCGCAATCCCGCAACCGGGCCCGCCGCCCGACGCGGCACCGGCCCGGCCCGTGCTCGCACCCGCCGCGCGACGGGAGGCCGGCGGTGGCGCGGAATCGTGCCGGTGGTGTGGGTGGCGGTGGCCGTCGGTGTGGTGCAGCTGCTGGTGGTGCCGTTGCGGCTGCCACTGGGCTGGGACGAGGCCGTGTACGTGAGCCAGGTGAGCCCGCGGGTGCCGGCCGCGTACTTCAGCGCGCCGCGGGCCCGGGGCATCAGCTGGCTGGCCGCGCCTGCGGTGCTGCTCAGCGCATCGGTGGTGGTGTTGCGGACCTGGATGGTGGCGCTGGCCACGGCCGGCCTGTTGGCGGCCTTCTGGCCGTGGCGCCGCCTGGTCGGCGAGGCCGTGACGGCGGCGGCTGCGGCGGTGTTCGCCGGCCTGTGGGTCGTGCAGTTCTACGCGGGCGAGGTCATGCCGAACCTGTACGTCGCCTACGGGGCGACGGCCGCGACGGGATGGTTCCTACGGGCTGTCTCTGCCCCTACCCCTGCCCCTGCCCCTGCCGCTGCCCCTGCCGCTGTCGCCGCCGCCAGGCCGGGGCCGCGCGGCGCCTGGGCAGGGGTGGCGGTGAGCGTGGCGTTCACCGCACTGATGCGCCCGCCCGACGCGGTCTTCCTCGCGCTCGCGCTGCTCGCAGCCGTGGCGGCGGTGCCCTCGTGGCGCCGGTGGCGCCCGGCGGCCGCGGTAGTGGGCGGGCTCGCGGCCGGGCTGGTGCCGTGGCTCGCCGAGGCGTACACAGACTTCGGCGGTCCGGTGGCCCGGCTGCGGGACGGCAGCGGTGTCCAGGGCGGCATGGGGTGGACCAACACCCTCGGCATGCACCTGCGCGCCCTCAACGGGCCGCTGCTGTGCCGCCCGTGCCACATCCCCTGGGACTATCCGCTGCTGTCGCTGTGGTGGCTCGCCACGCCCGTCGTGGCCGTCGCGTCCCTGGCCCTGGTCCTGACCAGGAGGACCAGGCGCCGGCACGGCGACCGAACCGCCACCTCCGTTGGGCGCGGCATGCCACGGGTGGCGGTGATCGCACTGCCCCTGGCCTGCGCGGCAGCGATGTCGCTGCAGTACCTCTTCCTCCTCGACTACGCGGCCCCCCGCTTCCTCATCCCCGCCTACGCCCTACTCGCCATCCCCGTCGCCGCCTGCGCCGTGGCCCTGTTGCGTGGCGCCCGGCGGCGATGGCGCCCGGTCGTGGCCGTGGTGCTGGGCACCGCCTTCGCCCTGCACCTGACCTCCCAATACCTCGTACTCCAGCGGAGAGTCGGCGATCAGGTGCGCCTCCGCGCCGACACTCTGCAGGCCGCCGAACGCCTGCACCGCGCCGGTCTGAGCCCGCCGTGCACCCTGGTCGGTCCCGAGATCGTCTCCGTCGCCTTCCACGCGGGCTGCTCGTCCGAAGCGCTGACCGGCAACAACACGTCCACCAACGTCGACGAACTACTCCAGCGGGCCCGGTCGGAACCAGTGGCTACCGCCGCTCGCGTCCCGGGGGCGCCGGGATTCGCGCGCGGCTGGACGCCATGCGTCCTACGGATGCCGGACGGGGCCGACTGGTACCTCTACCTGGCCCCGTCGCCCCGGGTTACGGGCAGCTGCGGCTGACGCTGCTGACGCTGCCGATTCGGCTGATGCGGCTGGCACGGCTGATGCGTACTGGCGGATCTCCAGAGGTGAGCGACCGGTCACCGCGTCGGGCTGTAACGGACGGGCAGACGGGACAAGCCACGGATCAGGCCCGGGCGCCAGGAAGCCTCGGCCGGGTCGGTGTCCAGCTTGAGGTCGGGCAGGCGGCCGAGGAGGGCGGGGAGGGCAACGGCCGCCTCCAGGCGGGCGAGGGGCGCGCCCAGGCAGTGGTGTATGCCGTGACCGAAGGCCAGATGTCCACCACCGGGCGTACGAGGACGGCGGATGTCGAAGCGGTCGGGTTCGGCGAAGCGGCCGGGGTCCCGGGATGCCGAGGCCAGCAGGACGAGGACGGCCTCCCCTGCCGGGATGGTCCGGCCGGCGATCTCCACCGCCTGCCTGGTCCAGCGGTACGCGGCAGAGGTCACCGGTCCCTCGTAACGCAGCATCTCCTCGATCGCGCCTTCGAGGAGGGAGGGGTCGGATTGCAGGGCCGCGAGCTGCTCGGGGTGGGTGAGCAGGGCGTACGTGCCGTTGGCGAGCAGGTTGACGGTGGTCTCGTGGCCGGCGACGAGCAGGAGGAACGCCATGCCGATCAACTCGTCCAGGGGCAGGCGGCGCCCTTCGGCGTCCTCCGCACGGACCAGCGCGCTCAGCAAGTCTTCCTCGGGGTGGCGTTCCTTGGACTGGAGCAGCTCGGTGAGGAAGGCCGCCATCGCTGCGGCCGCCTCGGCGCCTGCCGGGGAGGCGGGGTCGAAGACCATGCGCTGCGACCACTGATGGAAGGACTCCCGGTCCGCTTCGGGTACGCCCAGGAGCTCGCAGATGACGGCGATGGGAAGGGGAAGCGCGAAGGATGCGACGAGGTCGGCGGCACCCAACGGGGCGATCCGGTCGAGCAGTTCGTCGGTGACCTGCTGGATGCGCGGCCTGAGAGCTTCGATACGCCGGGCGGTGAACTCTCCGGCGACCAGCGCGCGCAGGCGGGTGTGCTGGGGCGGGTCGGTCTGAAGCATGTTGCGGCCGATGGCCTGGCCGCCGTCACTGCTCCAGCGGGATGAGTGGCGGACGTCGGTGCTGAGCCCGGGATTGGTGAGGGCGGCGCGCACCGCGTCGTACCCGAGGATCACCCAGACGTCGCCGGCCCCTTCCGTCGGGACGCGGTGGACGGGGCCCTGCTCGCGCAGGTGGGCGTAGAGGGGGTAGGGGTCGGCCACGAAGTCCGGGAAGTCGGCGAATTCCTTGCCGACCGGGGCCAGGGCCTGGAAGTCGGGAAGCGTGCTCATTGATCGTCATCCCTTCGTCGGCGCCGGTGCGAGCACGAGCCCGCACGCACGGCCCAGAAAAGTGGGGATACCTCCCCACTACGTGGCTGTGACCCTAACAGCGAAACGGGGACCAGTCCACGGTTCGCTGTTAGAGTGCTGCCACGTCCACTGACCTGCCCCTGGGCGGACACTGAAAGAGCGGTCAGCGGTCAGCGGTCAGCGGTCAGCGGTCAGCGGTCAGCGGTCAGCGGTCAAGGAGGGTCGATGAGCGACAGCGGAGGGACGGGCGGTCACTTGCGCAAAGACGCCCAACGCAACCGGGACCTGCTCATCGCAGCCGCCCGCGAGGTCTACGCCGAACGCGGCGTGGAAGCCCCCCTGGACGACATCGCCCGCCGCGCCGGCGTCGGGAACGCCACCCTCTACCGGCGCTTCCCCACCCGCGGCGCGCTCATCGAGGCGGTCTTCGGCGACGCCCTGACGCACACGCTGCGCCGCGGCGAAGAAGCACGTGGCGCCGACGACGCGTGGGCCGGGCTCACCAGCTATCTCGAGTACATCTTCGAGGGCCTGGCCGCCGACCGTGGTGCCAACGACCTGATGACCACCAGCATCCCCGACGTCCCCTCCCTCGACGCCCTCAAGACCCACCACTACGAGACCGTCCGCGCGCTCATCCGGCGCGCCCAGGAACAGGGCTCCATGCGCGGCGACGTGGTGGTCGAGGACCTCCTGTTCGCGCTGGCCGCCCTCGGCCGCGTCGTCCCCGCCTCCGTGACCGTCGCCCCGCAAGCCTGGCGACGCCACCTCCACCTCCTCCTGGACGGCCTACGCACCCCCGCCGCCACTACCCCCACCGCCCTCCCCGTACCGCCGCTCACCCCTGACCAACTGACAGGCGCACTCCGCGCCCTGGCCGGCCGCGACGACGCCGGCTGATGTCCGGGGCACTGCCGTCCGTGATCCCGCCCATGCGCGGCCCGGGGCGGCAGGATCCGACCTCGGCGGACCGCCTCCACGCCGATGAATCCGCGCACCTAGCGCCCGGGCTGTCGCACCCCCTGCCCCATGAAGCCGCGCGTCAGCTCGCGAGTCGGCGTTCGAGAGGGGTGCGGTAGCAGGGGGTGACCCGGGTGCCGTTCAGGAAAGTGGTCAGGCGCTGGATCTCAGTCGTGATGAGCCCGCGGGTGTGGCGGCCGGGGGCGGAGTCGGTGAGGAGGTGGTGGTTGATGCGGCCGTCCGGGTGCTGGGCCCAGGCGCCGATGATGCGGCCGTCGGCCCAGATGGTGGGGCCTATGTTGCCGTTGCGGTCGAACAGGGCCTCCGTGTGGGCCGGGTCGAGGTACCAGTCACGGTGACGCCAGCCCATGGAGGTGGGGTCCAGGCCGGGCAGCAGCGCCACCCAAGGCTCCGGCTCGCCCTCGCCCTCGCCCAGGGGCTCGTTGTCCTCGGGGAGGAGGTAGCCGGTGCCTTCGTCGAGTTCGACGGCTTCCGCGCCGGTGGCGGCGATGGCCTTGCGGGTGTCGGTCAGGGTCCAGCCCGTCCACCACTTCAGGTCGGCCGCCGTGACCGGCCCGAACGCGGCGAGGTAGTGGCGGGCGAGCGCCGCCTTGGCTTCGGGGGCCGGCACGGCAGGGAGGGGTTCGGCCGGGGCCCAGCGGAACCGGGCCGAGGTCCACGAGCCCGCGGGGCGGGTGCGGCGGATGCGGCCTTCGGCGGCCAGGGCGCCCAGGATGGGGGCGGTGACGCGCTGGCGGGTCTCGTACGACTTGCCGGGGTTGACGGCGTAGTACTCGCGCAGGTCGGGGATGTCGGCAGCCAGTTCGGCGGCGGTGGCCCCGCCGCGGGCGGTCAGGGCGCCGAGGGTGGCCTTTTCCACGGCCGCGTAGCGGGCGGGGGTCCAGCCGAGGGTCGTGCGCAGGTGCTCCACGGCGTCGCCGCGGTTGCGGTGGGCGTCCTTGGTGGTGGCGGCGTGGAGGACGGGCGCGAGGTGCCGGGGAGTGACGAACATCGTGCGGCGCATGCACCGTATGCGGGCGAGCGGAGGGGCGGCGTCGTAGAGGGCGTGGTCGATGGCCGCGGCCGTCGGGGTGGCCATGCGGGCGGCGGCGGAGAGGAAGACGGTGGCCGGGTCGGTGGCGTGCAGGCCTATGAGGGCCCCGGCCACCTCCTGCGGCGCGGCGGCCCGGTGGGCGGGGGCGAGCAGGTGCCGCCCCGCGAGCCGGGCGCGGCGTTCGACAGGGGTGATACGGCGCAGAGCGGTCATCGTGCAGGGCTTCCGGGCTCACCACTCCCGCTTCTGTACGACGCCGAGGACGTAGCCGTCGGGGTCGGTGAAGTAGAAGATCTGCACGCCGCCGTGGGTGACCTCCTTGATGACGTCGACCAGCGGGCGGATCTTCTTCACGTAGGCGTCGAAGTCGTCGACGGCCAGGTAGAACATGCCGAACGCGCCGGGTGTGCGGCCCTTGAGGACCGGCAGCCAGTCCCGCAGGTGATCGTCCCGGTAGACCATCAGGGCGAACTCGTCACCGAAGAGCAAGGTGCGGAGGTCGTCGTTGGGGTCGTCACCCGCGGGCGTGGCGGTGAAGCCGAGCTTCTCGTAGAAGTCGACGGACGCCTGGGTGTTCTTCACGCCCAGGCAGGGGGCGATGGCGGGGGCCTTCATCAGGGTCTCTCCTCGGGGGCGGCTTTCAGTACATAAGTACTGTAACCACGGAACCGAGCAGTGCGCAATACGGACACATCCATATATTCGACACGCGCCCCTAGCCTCCCACCCCTCGGCCACCAGGGGCTTCACCCCACCCCGACCCAGGCAATCCACCTACGTTACAGATGTACCGTAAGTCGTCACACCCGGTGCTCACCGGCGCCTCCGGCCAGCGCCGCGTCGGCAGCGGCGAGGATGTTCCCGAACGTGCGGGTGATGATCGGCCGCGCGAAGCGCCGCGTGAGGAAGCCGCCGATCAGCGGAACGGGAATCTCGGCGCGCGTGGTCCAGCGGACGTGGGTGCCGCCGCCGTCGGTCTCGGTGAACGTCATGCGGCCGAGCTCGTGCCGGGACGGCGGCAGGCTGCGCTCGACGACGTAGTCAGTGGCGTACGGCGGGTCGTAGTGCGTGATGCGCTCGCGGAACCAGCCGATCAGCCACAGGTGATCGCGCACCGCGCCGACGCCGTACGGCGCGGTCTCGCCGCGCCGGGTCAGGCGGCAGCGCAGCACCAGGGGCGAGGACGTGTAGTTCGTGGTCGTCGTGAGCCAGGCGAAGACGGCGTCGATCGGGGCGTCGATGGTGCGCTCGACGATCATGGTTTCCATGGCTGGCGTTCTCCCCTGTTGAGTGGGTGCACGGCATCGGCGCGGTGCATCTTGTCCGGGTTGCGCATGACGTAGAGGCCGGTGATCCGTCCGTCGTGGATCTCGAAGGCGAGCAGCCAGTCCAGTTCGCCGTCGGTGAGCGAGCGGGCCGCGGGCATGCCGTTGTAGGTGGCCTGCTCGATGCGGGTCGTAGCGCTGACGCTGGTACGGGCCACGCCGAGGACGTACCGCGCGACCTCGGCGCGGCCGGTGATCGGGTGGCGGGCGGCGGACACCTTCCCGCCGCCGTCGGAGACCTGCACGACATCGGGCGCCAGCAGGTCCATCAGTGATTGGACTTCGCCGGTCGTCGTCGCGAGCAGGAACCGCTGGACGATCTCGCGGGTGGCTTCGGAGTCGGGCTCGAAACGGCGGCGCCGGGCGTGGACGTGCCGGCGTGCGCGGTGGGCGATCTGCCGGACGGTGACCTCGGTCTTCCCGATCGAGGCGGCGATCTCGCCGTGGGTGTAGCCGAACACGTCGTGCAGCACGAACACCGCGCGCTCGGCCGGGTTCAGCGTCTCCAGGACGAGCATCATCGCCATCGACACCGACTCGTTGAGGATCACGTCCTCACTCACCTCGGGTGCGGTGCGGATCGGCTCGGGCAGCCAGGTGCCGACGTACTCCTCGCGCCGCGCCTTGGCGGCACGCAGGTGGTTGAGGGACTGCCGGGTCACCACACGGACCAGGTAGGCGCGCGGATGCTCGACCGCGGCCGGGTCGACCGCGCTCCATCGCAGGTAACTCTCCTGCAGCACGTCCTCGGCATCGGTGGCGCTGCCCAGCATCTCGTAGGCGATGGTGAACAGCAGCGCGCGGTGCTCGGTGAAGGCGTCCACGACGAACCGGCTCCTTTCCTTCGGGCACCCATCGAGACACACCGCACCGGAAAACCGTGACAGCCCTTGAGTGTGAATCACTTCACACTCAAGGGCTCAATCGAGCTCGGGAAGCGGGAGGTTCACCGACGGGGCGGGCGCCGACGCGCCCACCCCTACCTCCGGCGTCGGTAGTAGTGGACCGTGACCGCGCCCAGCAGCGGACCCCACAGGAGCAGCGGCGCATAGGCGATGTTGAGGAGCCAGATGCCCCAGGTCGAAGCGGCCATCTCCGCGTTGAACGTCGTGTACGCGAACATCACGCCGTAGACCGTCGTCGCCAGCGTGCCGAGTCCCGCCAGGACGGTGGCCGGGGGCAGGCCGGGGACCGGGCGCCCGTGGGCGGAGGCGCGCGTATGCTACGCCGCTTTGCCCCTACGGCCCCATGGCCCTGCGGCCCTGCGGCCCTGCGGCCCTGTGGCTCTATGACCCTACGGCTCTACGGCTCTACGCCGCGCAGAACTCGTTACCCTCCGGGTCCTGCATCACCCACCAGTGACCCGCCGGGCCCTGGTCCACCTCGCGGATGCGGGTCGCTCCCAGCCCTTCCAGCCGGGTCACCAGTTCGTCGAGGCCGCCGGGCTCACTGTGCACGTCGAGGCGCAGGCGGTTCTTGCCGGACTTGCCCTCGGGCACGTCCTGGAAGAGCAGTCGTCGGCCGCGGCCGATGCCGCTCGTCTCGTCGAACGGGTCCTCGGGGTGGCGGATGGCGGCGTACCCGCGGAAGGTCTTGCGGCCGCGGTGCTCGACGACCGCCTCCTCGCCGATGTGGCCGGCGGTCAGCAGCTGCTCCACGAGCCTGCTGGGGTCCTCCACCTCGTACTCCAGGGCCGCGGCCCAGAAGTCGGCGAGGGCGGGTGCGTTCGTGCTGTCGATGACCAGCTTCCAGTTCAATGCCATGCCGCCAGTGTAGCCAGATGTAACCCATATAACTGGTTACATCTGGCTACACTGGCGGCATGGACTCCACCGCAGCCAAGGGGCTCACTCTGCGCTCCCACACCGGCGTCGCCTACCGGTTCGACCCCGGTGCCCTGTGCCTGGAGCTGCTGGTCACCGGCGGCCCCGGCCCGTACCGCCGCTACGAGGTGCTGCACGAGCCCGGCGACCTGGCCGCCTGGGCGGAGCGGTCGCGGCTGACACCGACACCCGTGCTTGAGATATCCGAAGCCGAAGTGACCGGCATGCGGGAGCTGCGCGACGCGCTGTTCCGGGTGTTCATGGCCCACACGCACGGCGAGCCCCACCCGCAAAGCGACCTGGAGACCATCAACGAGGCGGCCGCCCGCCCCTCCCTGGCCCCCGTCATCGCACCGACCGGCGAGCGGCAGTGGGCCGGGACCCCCAGCGGCACGCAGCTTGCGGCCACCGTCGCCCGGGACGCCGTCGAGCTGCTGACCGGCCCCTACGCGCACCGCATCCGCACCTGCGCCGCAGGGGACTGCAACCTCATCTACGTCGACACCTCACGCCCCGGCCGGCGCCGCTGGTGCTCCATGGAGCACTGCGGCAACCGCCACAAGGTCAGGGCGCTGCGCGCCCGCCACTCCGAGGAAGGATGACCGCCATGCCTACCGGACTCACCAAGGACGCCGGCTGGCAGATCGGCGTGTCCCGCACACTGCCCCACCCCCCGACCGCCGTCTGGGACTTCATCAGCAGCCCCGAAGGAATCGCCCTCTGGCTCGGCCCCGGCGCGGACCTCACCCCGGAACGCGGCGCCCCCTACCGGACGGCCGCCGGAGTGACGGGCGAAGTCCGTGGCTACCGGCCGGGAGACCGTATCCGCGTCACCCACGGCACCACCACGGTCCAGGTCGCCCTCACCCCCGCCCCCCCCGCCCCCCCCGCCACCCCCGCCGCCGACGGAGCCCGGACGATCCTCCGCTTCCACCAGGAGCGCCTGGCGAGCGCCGAAGAGCGCGAGCAGCAGCGGGCGCACTGGCAGGGCGTCATGGACCGGGTCGCCGCCGCCCTCGACCGGCGGTGACGGCGAGCTGACACCTGCGACACGCGCCCCGACGCGGGACGTCCCACGTCCTGCGTCCTATGTCCCACGTCCCATGTCCTGCGTCCCATGTCCTGCGTACTGCGTCCTGCGTCCCTCGCCACCCCTCAATGGCCCATGAAACGGGCCCTCAAGTGGACCACCGCCGCGCAGGCCTCCGCGTCTACGGTCGTTCCCATGACACCCATCACCGGCAACGCCGCCGCCTTCCGCGGCCTGCACCACGACCGCGCCGGGCGCGGCCCGCTCGTCCTGCCCGGCCCTTGGGACCCCGCCAGCGCCCGCGTCTTCGCAGCCGCCGGGTTCCGGGCCCTGGCCACGCCGAGTGCCGGCATCGCGGCCTCCCTGGGCTACGACGACGGCAGCACCCCGGCGGACGAGATGTTCACCGCGGTCGCCCGTATCGCCCGGGCCGTCGCGGAGGACGGCGTGATGGTCTCCGCCGACATCGAGGACGGCTACGGCCTGCCGCCCGCCGAACTCGTCGAGCGGCTGCTGGAGACCGGCGCCGTCGGCTGCAACCTGGAAGACAGCGACCGCACCACCGGACGGCTCAAGGACCCCGCCGAGCAGGCCGAGTGGCTGGCGGAAGTACGGGCCGCGGCCGGCGACCGGCTCGTGATCAACGCCCGCACCGACACCTTCCTGCGGGGCGACCGAACGGCCCCGGACGCCACCTCCGCCATCGCGCGCGCCCGGCTCTACGCCCTCGCCGGCGCCGACTGCGTGTACCCCATCCTGGCCCCCGCGGAGCTCCTCCCGGAGATCGCCCGCGCCGTTCCCGCACCCGTCAACGCCATCGCCCTCCCCAACGGGCCCGCACCTCGCGAGCTGGGCGAGCTGGGCGCCGCCCGGGTCACGTTCGGCGGTGGGCTCCACCGCCGCACGATGGCGATGGTGGAGGACCTGGCGAACGGGCTGCGGAAGACAGTCGACGTCACGGCGAACTGATCGCTCGACAGCCGGCCACTCGCGCCACGGACCCCGGCACGCGCGCCGCTCAGCTCGCCAGAACCTGCTCGATCACGTGGCGTGCGTTGGCGGAGATGACCGGGTTGGTCTTCCGGTAGTACGGCAGCTGGATGACCGCCATGGACAGCGCCCAACCGCGCCCGCGCGCCCAGGTGTCGTCGTCGACGTCCACGCAGTCACGGAAGGTCTGCCGGGCTGAGGACGGCAGCAGGTTCCACGCCGGGATGAGGTCGACGGCGGGATCGCCGAGCCCCGCGGTGCCGAAGTCGATCACCGCGGCCAGGCGGTCGCCGGCGCCCAGCAGGTTGCTCGGCATGAGGTCGGAATGGATCCAGCACGGCGCCTGCGGCCAGTCCGGGACGGCGAGCGCCACATCCCAGGCCGCGAGGATCGCGTCGGCGTCGAAGGGCTCGTCCGTGCGACGGAGCGCCTCGATCGCGTCCCGGGTCTCCGCATCAGCATCGGCCAGGGGCTCGCCCCGGTGGGCCGGAGGGCCGCCGTCGAGGTCGGCCTTACGGATGGCGGTGACGAAGCCCGCAAGGTCACGGGCCATCAGCTCGGGCCGGGCCACCCGCCCCTCGACCAGTACCTCGCCCTCGATCCACCGGTGGACTGACCACGCCC
Source organism: Streptomyces telluris (assembly GCF_024519335.1). Lineage (NCBI taxonomy): Bacteria > Bacillati > Actinomycetota > Actinomycetes > Kitasatosporales > Streptomycetaceae > Streptomyces > Streptomyces telluris. Next base: position 109,854 of record NZ_JANIID010000013.1, on the reverse strand, counting down.
ACGGATAGCCGTCGGCGGGCTCCCCCATCCCTACGACCGTCGGGATGGGGACGGGCAGCAGAGGCGCCAGCTCCGCCAGCCACCTGGCCTCCGCGTCCAGCCCTTCGGCGCCGCCCGCGGTGAGCGGTAGTCGGACGGTCAGCTCGTCGCCTACCCGGTAGATCGCGTTCACCGTCCCACCGGAGGCCAGGCGCCGGACCGGCAGGCCCGCCCACTCGGGAAACTGGGCGCGGAGCAACCGCTGGACGAGACCCGCGTCGGTGTCCGCCTCGTCCGCATGCATCTTGGCCATGTGCCGACCGTCTCTCCGATCCGATCTCGCTGCCGGGAGTGGATTCGCGTCCCGCCCTACCGCGCGTCAACCTATGTCTCCCGGGCCGGTCGGTGGCAAGGCATTTACCGGAGATCGCCAAGAGGGTTCTGCAGCTCAGGGGGCAGTGCCCGAGCCCGCGTCCCCGTCCCCGTCCGCGTCCGCGTCCGCGTCCGCCAAGGGAAGCCTGACCTCGAAGAGGGCCCCGCCTTCCGGCGCCCGGCGTACGGAGATCCGTCCACCGTGGCGCTGCACGACGTCGCGGACGATGGCCAGGCCCAGCCCGGCGCCGCCCTCGTCGCGACTGCGGGCGTCGTCGAGACGGACGAACCGTTCGAAGATGCGCTCCCGCTCGGCCGGGGGCACGCCCGCGCCGTCGTCGCCGACGGTCAGCACGACCAGGTCGTCCTCTCGGCTCAAGGCCACGGACACGCGGGTGGTGGCGTGGCGTTGGGCGTTGTCGAGCAGGTTTCCCAGCACGCGGGTGAGCTGGGAAGCATTGCCGCTGACGCCGTGGCTCTCCCCCGTGATCTGCACATCGGGGGTGATCCGGTCGGTTGCCGCGCGCTGGACCAGCTCGGCTCGCACGAGGCGGGCGAGGTCCACGGCTCCCCTCCCGGCACCTTCAGTGCTGTCAGTGCTTTGAGTACCTTCGACCCTTTCCCCGGCGTCGAGGCGGGCGAGCAGGAGCAGGTCCGCGGCCAGGGTCTGCAGGCGCGTGACCTCTTCGAGGAGTCCTTCGGTTTCGAGCAGTTCGGGGTGGGCGTGGGCCACTTCGAGCTGGGCGCGGAGGCTGGCGATGGGGTTGCGCAGCTCGTGGGAGGCGTCGGCGACGAAGCGGCGCTGCCGTTCGACGGAAGTCTCCAGCGCGGCCAGGGTCTGGTTGGTGGTCGCGGCCAGGCGGGCCACTTCGTCGCGCGAGGCGGGTTCGGGTACGCGGCGGCTGAGATCGTGGCTGGTGGTGATCTCCGCCATCCGCGCGCGGATGGCCTCGACGGGGCGAAGGGCGCGGCGGGTGACCAGCCAGGTGACGGCGGCGATCACGAGGAGGAGCAGGGGCAGGCCGATGAGCATGGCCCGGGTGACGGAGGTGACGGTCTCCTGTTCGTCCTCCAGAGGGGTAGCGGCGTAGACGGTGTAGGTGCGGCCGTCGTAGGTGGTGGCGTGGACGGACGCGAAGCGGTAGTCGTGCTTCTCGTCCGGATCGCCGCTGTCGGCGTCGGTGTCGGCGTTGATGCTCACCGCGACGGTTTTGTGGTCGGCACTGGTGGAGACCTGCCCCCGGGGCGGTGTCTTTTCGTTGTCGTCACTGCCGTCACCGCTGTCACTGTCGTCGCCGTCGTCACCGTCGTTGTCATCGCGTTCCGGGGACTTCGCCGTGTGGGCAGGGACGGGCGCGGGATCGTAAGTGGTCAGCGGGGCCCGTCCGTGCAGGGGCTCACTGGCGGCGAGCACCTTCCCGGCGCTGTCGACGATCTGGACGAGATGGTCCTCGTCGTCGGGGAGGGAGACCTCGGTGAAGCGGCCGTTGAGGGCCGCCTGGGAGCCGGCCACCGCCCGGGCCCGTACCTCGGACTGCAGGGACACGCGGTCCATCAGGTCCCCGCGCAGCACGCTGATGACGGTGACCCCCGCCGCCACCAGGGCCAGGGCGACCACGACCGTGGCGCCGAGGGTGGTGCGCGCCCGTACGGAGGCGAACGGCCTAAACATGGGTGCCGCCGTCGGTGGAGAGCCGGTAGCCCGCTCCCCGTACCGTGGTGATCGAGCGGCGCCCGAAGGGGATGTCGAGCTTGCGGCGCAGTGTGCGGATGTAGACCTCGACGATGTTCGGGTCGCCGTCGTAGGCGAAGTCCCACACGTGCTCGAGGATGACGGCCTTGGAGACCACCTGCCCGGCCCGCAGCGCCAGCTGTTCGAGGACCGCGAACTCCCTTGCCGTGAGCGGGATTTCCGTATCCCCGCGCCACACCTGCTTCGCGTCCGGGTCCACCGTCAGGTCGCCCAGGCGCAGCACCGGGGTGCCGGAGCGGGTGCGGCGGCGCAGCAGGGCGCGGATGCGGGCGACGAGCACGACGTAGGAGAACGGCTTGGTGAGGTAGTCGTCGGCGCCGGTGTCGAGACCCTCGGCTTCGTCGTACTCCCCGTCCTTGGCGGTCAGCATGAGGATCGGGGTGCCGTCCCCGGCCGCCCGCAGCGTGGAGCAGACCCGGTAGCCGTTCATGCCCGGCAGCATGATGTCCAGGACGATCAGGTCGTACGCGGTCTCGCGGGCCCGGTGCAGGCCGTCCGGGCCGTTGTGGACGAGGTCGACGGCGAAGCCCTCGGCTTCCAGGCCGCGGGCCAGGGTGGTGGCCAGCCGTTTCTCGTCCTCCACGATCAGCAGTCGCATGCCTTCAGCGTCGCAGAGCGAACCTGAAAAGAGTTTCAGGTTCCTTCAGCGGGCGTTCAGGAAGGCCCGGGCACCGTGAGAACAGCAACGACAACCGCCACGAAAACCGCGACGACGACCGGCCTCGCCATCGGGGCCGGGTCCTCGAAGCCGAAGGGACTTTCCTTATGAAGCCGCAGCTCAAGCGCGTACTGACCGGCCGCCGCCGCATCCTCGCCGCTGCGCTGGCCGCAACCGCCCTCCTCGGCGGCGCGGGCGCCGCGACCGCCGCCTCCCTCGCGGAGGACGGCGGAGACACTCCGGCCGTGTCCTCCGTCGGGGTGGACGAGCGCGAGCACCGCGCGCTCGTCAAGAGCGCGAAGGTCGACGTCAAGCAGGCCGCCGACGCCGCGCTCAAGAGCGTCTCCGGCACCGTCGTCTCCGCCGAGCTCGACGACGATCACGGCCGTGCCACCTGGGACGTCGAGATCGTCGACGGCAAGGGCACCGAGCACGACGTCACCGTCGACGCCGCGTCCGGCAAGGTCACGGCCAGCACCGTCGACACGCCTGACAACGACCGCGATGACCGCGATGACCATGACGACCAGGATGGCCAGGACGACTGACCGTCACCGCCCGGCCCCGCCCGGCCCCGCGCGGTGCCCGGGGCCTTGATCAGCGCAGGTCCCTGCTGCGTACGTAGCGCAGGCCGCAGGCGTCCTGGTACGGATCGCCGTCAGCGCCGATCAGGCTCCGCACGGGCTGCATCGGGAGCCAGGTCAGGCCGAGGAGCCAGCGGCCCACGGCCTGCCAGAAGCGCGGCCGCCCGCCGTCGGCGTCGCGCACCACGCGGGACACCAGCAGGAACTTGCCCACCGTCGCCCGGAACACCACGGCCCCCAGCACGTGGTGGACGAAGGACACCCCGAGCACGCACCCGACGACGTAGGCCCAGAAGACGCCGACGGGCTTGTCGTCCGCGAGCTGCAGGGCGAGGCCGAGACCGCCGACGACCGTGATGGTGCCGTCGACCGCCGCGGCGAGCATGCGGCGCTCGTCCCCGATCTCGTCGGGGACCTCCGGCTGCAGGGCCGGGGCCGGGGCCGGGTACTGAGGCGGGTAGGCGTAGGGGTGCGGGTGGTGCTGCTGGTCGGGGTACTGCTGGTTCGGTTGGTGCTGGTACGGGTGCGGCTGCTGGGGGTGGGGAGCGTACAGGTGGGGCGGGGACTGCGGGTGCTGATTCGGGTGCTGCTGATGCTGATAGTCGATCACGGGAGGTCATCCTGCCTGATGACTGTCACAGCTCATTCTCAAGTTGATACCCGACCGGAACCGAACAGGATCGAACGCGCGGACACGCGGCACGCGGCACGCGGACGTGGCTACCATCTGCGAATGGCTCGCAAGGGAAAGACCGCACGGCGTCTCGTAGTCGACGGGGCGACCTATATGTGGTCGATCGGCCACACCCACCACGTGCTGAGCGACGGTCGGTACGAGGGCTGCAGCGAGACCCTCGTCATCCGCCTGTTCAAAGCGAGGGGACGTCTCCACGTCTCCTTCACCACAGGCCCCGGCAGACTCGTTCCGGACGGCCGCTACATGCCGTCCGGGGCGGTCGGCACCACCGACGGCAGGATGCTGAACCTCAACGAGCCGGGGACCGTCAGGGCGCTGCTGGACGAGGCACTGAGCCGGGGATGGCGTCCCGACGATCCTCCGGTGGAGGAGCTTGACGGCTGGAGCCTCTTCGACGTCGTAGCGGCCCGCCGCGGCGCGGTCTCGCGCGAGCAGCATGCGACGTCCGAGCCCGACAGCGACACCGACACCGGCACCGGCACGGACACCAACCCGGGCACGGACACGGGCACGGACACGGGCACGGGCACGGGCACGGGCACGGGCACGGGCACGGGCACGGGCACGGGCACCAGCCTGTGACACCAGCGAGGACGAGGCCGCTCTACCCCCGCACGGCATACGTCAGCAGGCTCTCCAGGCCGGGACGGCGCGGGGAGTCGCCCGGCTTCCGGTCTTCGGCGCCGAGCCGCTCTTCCAGCGCCCGGCCCTCGGGGCCCGGACCGCCGCCCGTCTGGCTCGAACTGACCGCAGGCCGCAGGCGGACTTGTTGTACTGCGCGCATGGAAGATCACAAGCAGTGCACGGTGGTCCGCACCGGGCAGTACGAAGGTATTCAGGGCGGCCTGTTCGGGGCGGGGATCAGCGCCCAGTCGGCAGGCGCGAAGGCACTGTGCCTGCACCGGCTGGTGATGCCCGCCGGCACCCGGGGGCGCCCACACCTGCACGAGGGCCATGAATCGGCCATCTTCATCCAGTCGGGTCAGGTGGAGGTGTGGCACGGCGAGGGCCTCGCCCAGCACGTCGTGCTGCACGCGGGCGACTACTTCCACATCCCCGCCGACACCCCGCACATGCCGGTCAACAGCAGTGACGAAGACATGGTGTGCCTCGTCGCGCGGACAGACCCCAACGAGCAGGAAGGCGTCCGGCTGCTGGAGCTGCCGGACCGGCTGGCGGCACTGCTCGCCCCGCTGCCGGTCGGGGTCGGCTGAGGCCGGACCTGGCCCGGCGGGGGCGCGACCGGTTCACCGCGCCCCCGCACGTTCACCGCGCCCCGCACGCGGGTGGGCGTCGCTCACTTCCGGGACCGGAGGGGCGGGGTGGCCGCGGCGCCGGCGCAGCCAGAGGTACAGCAGCAGGCAGGGCAGCAGCAGTCCGCAGACGGTGATGACGAAGAAGGCCGTGAAGCTGCTGATGTGCGTGACCAGCCAGTCGAAGTTCTGCCCGAAGAAGCCGACCACGAACGACAGCGGGAGGAACACCGACGCCAGGATCGTCAGCCGCTCCATCGTGGCGCTCTGCCGAAGGTTGATCTTGTTCTGTTCTACGGAGATCACCGCGATGTTGGCCTCGAGGACGGTGGCCAGCAGGTCGCGCTGGGCGGCGACCTCCTCGTTGACGAGCAGCAGGTGGTCGTGCACGTCGCGGAAGTACGGCAGGAGCCCTGCAGGCGTCTTGCCCGCCTGCAGGCGGCGGGTCACCACGGCGAGCAGCGGGTGCACCGCGCGGTAGAAGTCGGTGGCTTCGCGGCGCAGGGAGTAGATCCGTTCGGTCGGAGCGACCGCCCCCGAGAAGACCGTGGCCTCGATCTGCTCGATGTCGCGCTCCAGTTCCGCGACGACGGGCGCGTAGCCGTCCACGACCTGGTCGAGGATCGCCCACAGCGTGGAGACGCTTCCCGCCCGGAGCAGTTCGGGGCGGCGTTCCAGCCGGCTGCGGGCTCCGCTGAGCTCGCTGGCGATGCCCTGGCGCACGGTGATCACGAAGTGTTCGGCGAGGAAGATGCTGATCTCGCCGGTGTCGATCTCCTCGCGCTCGTCGTCGTAGCGCGCCGTGCGCAGGATGATGAGCTCGGTGCCGTCCTCGTACTGCTCGGCCTTCGGCCGCAGGTGGAACGCCCGGGCGTCCTCGACGGCGAGCTCGTGCAGCCCGAAGCACTCGCGCACCCTCGCCAGTTCCGCGGGCCCCGGCTCGAACATCCCCAGCCAGACGAACCCGCCCTGCGCACAGCGCGCCGCCGCCTGCTCCAGCGGCATCGCGCCCTCGTGCTGCCGTCGGCCGTCACGGTAGTGGGCACAGTCGACGATCACGGCCTTCCTCCTCGCGGCCGGGGACGGGATGAGATGGGATGAGACGGGATGAGATGGGACAGCCCGGGTTACGGTGCATGCGAATCTAGCTGCCCGGTGGCTGAAAGTGGTGCACCCACACGACGCGATCGGCCTCTGGACCGTACGGCCCCGGCTTCAGCCGCGGTGGCGTTCCCAGAAGGAGCAGTGGTGCGCCTGCCCCACGTCGAAGGGCTCCACTCCGTGCCGGCCCGGTGCCAGGGACTGGGCGAGCGGTGTCCGGTCGCTCCGGAACGCGGGCCAAGCGGGAGCACCTGGGTGGTTCGGGTTGCCGGTCCGTGCGAAGCGCGTCCAGTAGTCGACCATCCGGTTCGCCAAGGCGCGCTGCCGGTCGGTGAGGGGCTGCTTCGTGAGCGGGGAGACGAAGAGGTACGGGAGCTCGAAGCCGTGCGCGGCACCATAGGGGAAGCCCAGCACGTCGGGGAGGCCCTCCAGGACGGGGGCGGTCCGGTCGGCGAACTCGTAGGCGTAGGTGGGGACGCGCCGGGACAGGGCCCTGTCGGCGTGCAGTGTGGTGCACGCCCACGCGTTGTCGGTGGTCACCGCGGCCCAGGCGAGGGCGGGCGTGGGGTACGCGGAGAGCGGGTATTCCGCTTCGACGGACCCGGCCGCGGCGCCGAAGGAGTTCCGCAGGCGGGCCCGGTAGTCCCGGGCTCCGCGGAGGGGGTACTGGCCGAGGGTGAAGCCGAGGAACATGCGCATCTCGTCGCGGTTGGCGCCCTGCATCACCGGCATCCGGTGGAAGCGGCCGGCTTCCAGGGCGCGCGCCGGCTCCATCGGCAGGAGGGGGTTGCCATAGGCCGGTCCGTTGAAGACCGCGGTCAGCTCGGGCGTGACGAGTTTTTCGGCACTCAGGCCCCGCAGGCAGTCCAGCGCACCCGTACCCGTACCCGTAGCCGTTCCCGTACCCGAACCCGTTCCCGTACTCGCGCCGGTGCCCGCACCGCCCTGCGGGCACCCGAGGCGGGCGGCTGCGGCCGCGCCCGCGTCGCGGAGGCTGCGCTGGGAGACGAAGGGCCGGTAGGCGGGGAGGCTCGGGATGAGGGCGCCGGGCGGGTACGCCGTCATGCAGGAGCCGCTCTGCAGGACGGCCTTGTCGAAGAGGCCGGCGGCGGTCGGCGAGACCAGCTGGGCGCAGGTGCTGAGCCCGCCGGCCGACACCCCGAACAGAGTCACGTTACCCGGGTCCCCGCCGAAGCGGGCCGCGTTGGACCGGACCCAGCGCAGGGCGGCCTGCTGGTCGGCCAGGCCGAACGGAGGAGCGTTCTTCAGCTCCGGATGGCCGAAGAACCCGAGCGTTCCGAGCCGGTAGTTGACGGTGACGACGACGGCACCGCCCCGTACGGCCAGCCGCTCGGGGTGGTAGATGCTGCCCGTGCCGAAGGTGAAGCCGCCGCCGTGCAGCCACACCATGACGGGCCGCCCCCGGAGGGGTCCGGGGCCCGTGGGCGTGGTGACGTTGAGGTGCAGGCAGTCCTCCGAGCCGGTGGGCGGCCCGCCGCCCAGCGCCGGCGGCTGCAGGCACTGCGGGCCGGGCTCCCCCGCCTCCCGCACACCGCGCCAGGGGCGGGCGGGCTTCGGGGGCCGCCAGCGCAGCCCGCCGGTGGGCGGCACCGCGAAGGGGATGCCCTCGTACGTGGCGAAGCCGTCGTGCGCTCTGCCCCGTACGAGGCCGTGGTCGGTCGCGACGACCGGGCGCCCCGGCGTGCCGGTGGCCCCCGGTGCTGCGGCGGCCGCGGTGACGGTGGACGACAGCGCCAGGAGCACGGCAGCCAGAGCGCCGCGGCGGCGGCGCGGGAAACCGGCGCGCTGTGTACTTCTCTGACCGCTCGACGACTTCAGCACCTTCACTCCTTCAGCATCTCCCGCGCTCTCCGGCCCCTCCGGCCCCTTCAGCTCAGAACTCCCCCGAGCCGGTCATGTTCTCCAGCGTTCGGGTGAGGGTCCGCCGCAGGCCGGACACCGTACGCCGGGCCTCCGGCGTGCCGAGGTAGATCGAGTTCATGTACAGGCCCGTGTCGGTGCGGTGGAGCCAGAAGCAGAAGCCGTTGGTGCGCGACAGCCAGACGTGCTTCCTCGCCTGCCGGGGCACGTGGTGCCGGGCCCCGGGCGATCGCCGGAAGTCGAGGTAGGAGAAGAAGTTCACGGCGTACGGCCAGTAGCGGATCTTCGTGTACTCCACGGGGGCCAGCAGTTGCCACGCCTTCACGAACGGCACGTCGGCGTGCTGCTGCATCTCGGTCGACGCGGCGCGCACGTTGGCCATGACGGCCGCGAAGTCCTGGTTCTCGGCGACGGAGAAGGCGATGGGCATGGTGTTGATGAACCAGCCCATGGTGTGCGCGTAGGGGCCCCGGCCGCGTTCGCTGACCGGCATGATGCCCCGGTAGACGTCGGGGCCGCCCTCCCTCCTGAGGGACACCCCCACGGCGGCCAGGAGCCCCATGAAGAGCCTGCCGCCGACAGCGCGGCACGTGGTCTCCAGCTTTTCGATCTCGTCGGCCGCGAGCAGCCTGTCCGTCTCGTTGACCGCGGGGTACATGCGGCCCGGCTCCGCGCCGAGCTCCAGGGGGAAGCGCGGGAAGAAGCTGTCGCCGCCCGCCATGAACGTCTTCCAGTGGTCCAGTCGGGCGTCGTCGGCGTCCAGGGAGACGTTCCGGCGGCGCTGCTCGCGGCTGAAGTCGACGTAGCTGCCGGTCTCCGGGAGGTCGGGGGTGCGGCCGTTCGCGAACGCCTCGTAGGCCGCGGCGATGTCGTGCACGGCGATCGGCGTGGACAGGCCGTCGGTCACGAGGTGGTCGCAGGCGAACCAGACCGTGGCGGAGTCGTCCCTGACCACGGCGCCCATGCGGATCAGCGGCCAGGACAGCGGGTCGACCTCCTGGAACGTACGGTGCAAATGCTCCCGCACGCCATCGGCCGAGCCGACGAAGCCCATGTCGTGCTCCTTGAGCTCCACGTCGTCCGGCCCGAGGACGTCGCACGACACCTCGCCGACGAGCTGCTGGAAGCTGCAGCGCAGCACCTCGTGGCGCCGCACGAAGTGCAGCATGGCGGAGCCGAGTGCGTCGCGGTCGACGGGCCCGGGGAGGTCGAAGGTCCCGGCGACGTAGGCGCAGACGGTGTCGTTCGCTCTGTGCGCGTCCTGCGCGACGGCGAAATGTTTCGCCTGGTTGTACGTCGTGGCCGCGCCCGGCCGGAGCGACCCGGCGGAGCCGACCATTTTCGCAGAGACCACCGCCCATTCGAAGACGTGCCCTGGGGCGATTTCCACATCCTCGACGGATACCTGGATCACGGGGTCCCTTCCCCTTGTCGGTTGTCCTGGACGGGAGTTGCCGCCGCGGGCCGGGAAGAGACCCGGCCGACGCACTCACTCGATCAGCCCAACGAGCCGACTGGGCAGGGGAAACGGGCGGAGGCGGGACGCGGGAGTCCGTTTCCGCCGGTCCGCCGCCTGATCACTAGGCTGTGGCCCATGGCCAAGGGCGAAAGCACGGCGGCTGTCCGCGCCGCCATCGATGACCGGGGCTGGTCCCGCACCCGTCTGTGGGTGGAGCAGGCCCTGCCTCCCGGAAGACGGATACGAGCCGTCGCGACGTTGCGAGGCGGGTGGACGTCGGAGATGCGCCGTCTCGAAGTCGGGGGAACGCAGGAGAGGGGAGCTCAGGGGGGAGGAACGCAGGAGGGAGAAGTCCAAGAGCCCTCCTCGCTGGTCCTGCGATCCTTCACCAAGCCGTTCTACGTGAAGCACGCCCTGGGCCTGCTCACGCGGGAAGCGGACATCCTCCGTTTCCTCGACGGCACGGACGTACCGGCAGCTCGCCTGCACGCCGTCGACGCGGCGGCGGAGCACTGCGACCATCCGTCACTGGTGATGTCCCTGCTGCCGGGGAGCGTACGGCTCGACGAGCAGGACGAGCAGGACGTGGAGCGGAAGTCCCAGCTCCTCGCACGGCAGTTGGCGGCCCTTCACGCGCTGACCGTTCCGGAGGCGGACCGGCCGCGTACGTACGAAGCGTGGACCGGCCCCGAGCGAGTGCGGATACCCGACGACACGAAGCGCCCCCGGCTGTGGCGACGCGCCGTGGACGTCATCCGCCGCCCGGCCCCCGCCCACCGGTCGTGTTTCCTGCACCGAGACTTCCACCCCGGCAACGTCCTCTTCACCGGGCACGGCGCCGGTCTGGCGATCAGCGGCGTCGTGGACTGGGTGGAGACGTCCTGGGGACCCGCCGACCTGGACGTGGCCCACTGCTCCACCGCGACAGCCTTGCTGCACGGTGTGCAGGCCGGTATGGGACTGGTGGTTCCCTATCTCGCGGCCGGAGGCACGCTCAGCGACGATCCGGCCGACCATCTGTACTGGCGCCTCCTGGACGCCCTGGCCTTCGCACCGGACGCGGAGAAGGTCGCCGTGCCCTGGCGGGACCTCGGGCGAAGCGATCTGACGCCGGCCGTACTGACGCAACGCCTGGAGGACTACCTTCAGGCGCTCTTCGACCAGTACGGCTGAGGCCACCGCCGGCTGGCTCCTCTTCCGGCGTGGCGGGCCAGCCCGGCGCCGGGTCCGGGGGAAGGTGACTACAGGGACACGGGTGAGAGGAGAAGGTGCCGGTGATCTCCGAGGAGGTTCTGATCCCCACCGACGGGCCGCGGCTCGTCGGTGACCTTGCGGTACCCGGTTCCGCCCGGGCGGTGGTGCTGTTCGCCCACGGCAGCGGCAGTTCCCGGATGAGTCCGCGCAACCGGGCGGTCGCCGCGACGCTGCAGGAGGCCGGCCTGGCCACGTTGCTGATGGACCTCCTGAGCGAGCGGGAGGAGCAGGTGGACGCGGTCACGGCCCAGCATCGCTTCGACATCCCCCTGCTGAGTGAGCGCTTGGCCGCAGCGATCGACTGGCTCGGCCAGGACCCGAGAACCGCCGACCTGGCAGTACATCTGTTCGGGGCCAGTACGGGCGCGGCGGCGGCCCTCACCGCGGCCGCGCAGCGACCGGATCGCGTGCGGTCGGTCGTCTCGCGCGGCGGCCGCCCCGACCTCGCCGATGACGCACTCGGCCGGGTCCGGGCGCCCGTCCTGCTGATCGTGGGCGGCCGGGACTACGACGTGCTGCAGATGAACCGCACGGCCGCCACGCAGCTCCAAGCACCCCACCAGGTACATGTCGTACCGGCGGCCACCCACCTCTTCGAGGAACCGGGGACGCTGGAGGAGGTCGCCGACGTGGCGTGCCGGTGGTTCCTCGGGCCTGCGGAGGCGCCGAGCGAAGAAGGGCGGCCGTAGGAGGGCGGCCATAGGAGGGCGGCCATAGGAGGGCGGCCATAGGAGGGCGGCCATAGGAGGGCGGCCATGGAAGGACGGCCGCCGGTCGCAAGATCTCAGGTCAGGCGAGCGTCTTGAGCAGCTGCTCGCCGAACTCCTTCGCACGGTCCACGCCTCCGAGGTGCCCGCCGGGGAACTCCACCAGCGGAATGCCGAAGAGCTCCGCGAGCCGGGCGGCCGGCCCGTAGAAGGGCTCCTGGGTGCGCGACAGCCGTCCCGCTGCCGGGACCAGCTTGTGCGCGACCGGGCGCAGCGCCTCCAGGTCCGGGACGGACGAGGAGAAGGGGCACAGCATGTGCTCCAGGAAGACCGGGAAGTTGGCGTGCATCCGAGGAGCCATCTCCTGGACCTCGGGCGGCAGTTCGGTCGACTGCTCCGCCTCCTCCGCCGTCACCGGCTCCCCGATCCCTTCGCTGAACCGCGCCATCGCCGGGCCGAGACCCTCCGCCCGGTAGGTGTCGCGGACCTCGGCGAACAGCGTCCGGTACGAGGCGGGGTCCGGGAGGAGCTCCACGAGCGGCGGCTCGTGCACGACCGCGCGGCGCAGCCGTTCGGGGTGGCGGGCCAGCAGGTCGAGCGCGATGATGGCGCCGGAGCTGCAGCCCATCACGCTGACTTCTTCCTCGCCGGGCGCGAGGTGGTCGAGCAGGCGCCGCGCGTCGTCGCTCCACACCCGGACCTGCTGGTCGGCGAGCGGGCCGTCGAGGGGGCTGCGGGAGAGGGCGCGCGGGTCGTAGGTCACCACGGTGTACTCGGCGGCCAGCGCCGGGAACATGCCCGCGTACATCCCGGCGTCTCCCGCGCCGCCGGAGATGAGCAGCAGGAGCGGGCCGTTGCCGCGCGTCTCGTAGTACAGGGTGGCGCCGGGCACGGCGAGCGTGCCGGTGGTGGCGCCGGTGGTGGGACTGGGCTTGGGGTTGTGGTTGGGGTTGGGGTTGTCGTTCATTTCTTACTCCCCGTTCGTTTCTGAAAGCTCTGAAGATTAGGAGTGGCCGGAGGGGCCGGAGGGGCCGGAAGGCCACTGCTCCAGGAGGACGTGGAGAGCCTCCAGCCCGCGCGACCAGGACTCCTGCACCGGCCGGGAGTGGCCGAAGCCGCCACTGAGCTCCAGGTGGATGTAGCCGTGGAAGGTGCTGCGCAGCAGTCGGCCGGCGTCGGTCAGGTCCGGCTCGGTCAGGCCGTAGCCGCGCAGCATGCCGTAGGTCAGCTCGACGCTGCGTCGGAACCCGATGGAGTCCGCGACTTCTTCCGGTGCGAGCTGCATCTGCGTGGCGGCGTACCGGCCGGGGTGCGCGAGCGCGTAGGCCCGGTAGGCATCGGCGAAGGCGATGAGCGCGTCCTTGCCTGCCCGGCCCGCGACGGCGGCGGCGATGCGCTCGGTCATCTCCGCGGACCCCAGGAGGGCGATCCGCACGCGCAGCTCCCGCAGGTTCTTCACGTGCGAGTACAGGCTGGCGTCCTTGACGCCGAAGTGCCGCGCGAGGGCGGAGACGGTGACCTTCTCCAGCCCGGCCTCGTCCGCCATCACCGCGGCTGCGTCCGTCAGCCTGGCCACGGTCAGCCCTGCTCGCACCATGCGGACCCCTTTCCTAGGACCTCTAGGGAAAAACCTAGCATGCCTAGCTACCGTCTGCCCGGGCCCTGCATGCGAAGATCACTTCGCCGTATGTGCTGGTAACGACCGTGGAGGGCAACGATGTACGCGATATCCCTGGGTGACGACGGCGCCGAGCTGTGCCCGCTCGAGCCGTGGCAGGCCGAGGAGTTCCTGGCCCACATGGACCGCGGACGGGAGTTCATCGGGCAGCACATCGCACTGGCGGACGTGGTCGCGGACCTGGCGATGAGCCGGGCCTTCCTCCAGTCGTACGCGGAGAAGGCCGCATCCGACAGCGGGCGGATCTACGGCATCCGCGTCGACGGCAAGCTGGTCGGCGGCGTGCTCCTCCGGACCATGGACGTCGCCCAGGGCACCGCCGAGGCGGGCTGCTGGCTGGAGCCGTCGGCCGTGGGCAAGGGTCTGATCACCAGGGCCGTCGGCGTACTCATCGACTGGGCCGTCGAGGAGCGGGGGATCCACCGCGTGGAGTGGCAGGTCGCGGCGGCCAACCAGTCCAGCATCGCCGTGGCCCGGCGGCTGGGGATGACGAGGGACGGCGTGCTGCGCGAGAGCTTCCTGTACCGGGGGACCCGGCGCGACATCGAAGTCTGGTCGGTGCTGGCACCGGAGTGGCGGGCGCGCAGGCAGGCCGCGCAGGGTCAGGCGGCGTAGTGGCGAACGGGGCCCGGTCGACTGAGGTCGACCGGGCCCCGTTCAGTTACTCCGGCTGCTCCGGCTCCTCCGGCTGCTCTGCCTGCTCCGTCAGCCCATCCGCTCCGTCAGCAGGTCAGCGCGCGGAGGCGCCCTCGTAGTGCGACTCGGAGGCCTGCGGCCCCGCCTGGTGGCGGCCCCCGTCACGGCCCGGCCGGAACGGCCACCACATGCCCCGGCCGAGGAGCGCGGCGAGCGCGGGCACCAGCACGATGGACAGGACGAAGGCGGAGAGCACGATGCCGAGCGCCGTCGCGAAGCCGATCTGCTGCGTGGACGGGGCGGCGTTGACGGCGAGGCTGCCGAAGGACGCGGCCAGGACGATTCCCGCCGTGGCGATGGCGGGTGCGGTGTGGCGCACGGCGCGGGCGACGGCGGCGCGGGCGGGGCCCGGGCGTTCCATCTCCTCGCGGATGCGGTCGCTGATGAGGATGTTGTAGTCGGTGCCAAGGGCGACGACGAAGAGGAACAGCACCAGCGGCAGGACGAAGTTGACGCCCGGCTTGCCGAGGAGGTGCTGGAAGAAGAGCGCGGAGGCGCCGAGCGTGGCCGCGAAGCCGAGGCCGACGGCGACCATGAGGACGGCCGGGGCGAGCAGGCTGCGCAGCAGGGCGAGCAGGATGAGGGCGATGAGCACCGCGGCCACCGGGAACACGATCTTCAGGTCGTGGTCGACGGCGGTGGAGATGTCAGCGAAGATCGCGGCCGTGCCGCCGACGTGGGCTTCCAGACCGGCGGGCGTGTGCGCGGCGACGGTGGCGCGGACGGGTCCCGAGACGAGGTCGCGGGCCTGCTGGGACTGGGTGTCGGCGGTGAGGTAGAGGTCGATGCGGGCGGCGGTGCGGTCGCCGTTGAGGGTGGTCCTGCCGACCTGGCCGACGCCCTTGACCCCGGCGAGGGCCTTGGGCAGGGCGTCGAGCGCCTCCGCGGTGAGGGCGCGGCCGTCCTCGGCGGTCACGTAGACGGTGGCCGGGTCGGACACGCCGGCGGGCAGGGCGCGGGAGATCTCGGTGGAGGTGGCTGCGGCCGGGGTGTCGTGAGCTCCGGAGGTCTGGCCGAAGTCCATCCGGATGCCGGCCAGTCCGGTCGCCAGGGCGCCGAGCAGGGCGACGCAGGCCAGCACGGCGGCGAACGGCCGGCGGGCGACCAGGTCTCCGGCGCGCGCTGCCGCACCGGGACGGGGCTCGCGCTTGAGGGAGCGTGAGGGCCAGAACATCTTGCGCCCGGTGACCGCGAGCAACGCGGGCATCAGGGTCAGGCTGGCCAGCAGCATGACGAGCACCGACACGGCGATGGCGGGGCCGAGCACGCGGAACTGCCCGAAGGTCGCCACGCCCAGGGTGGCGAACGCGGCCACGATGGTCAGGGCTGCGGAGGTGATCGCCGTGCCGACGCGCGCGCTGACCTCGGCCGCCACGGCGCGCGGGGCCAGGTCGGGCCGGGCCCGCAGCTGTTCGCGGAAGCGGAAGAGAAGGAAGAGGAAGTAGTCGACGCCTATGCCGATCAGCACGACGCTGATCATGCTCGGGGTGGAGGGGTCGAGCGTGATGCCGGTGAGCATCGCGAGGCCGACCACCGCTCCTGCCGCGGCGCCACCCACGATGACGACCGCGAGCAGGGGCACGAAGGCGGCCAGCACGCTGCGGAACACCAGGATGTTGATCAGCACGATCAGGCCGACCATGACGATGCCGACGACCTTCTGGGTGGTCTCCTCGGCTTCGGCGGTGTCGACGAGGTCGGCCAGGCCGCCGGTGAAGCCCGTACGCATCCCGGCCTCGGCGAAGTCGGCCTTCGCCCGGTCGCGGAAGGCGCGGTAGAGGTCGTGCATGCCGGGGTCGGTGGAGTTGCCGGTCAGCTGCACCGAGAGCAGCTCGAAGCTGCGGTCGGGCGCCACCATGGCGGGGCTGACCCCGGGGGTCTGGGAGTGGTCCTCGGCCAGGAAGGAGGGCGGCCCGTCCTCCTTGGGTGCGGGCATCTGGACGCGCCGGTGGCCGAGTCGCTCGGCGAGCTCTCCGACGCGGCGGTGGTCGGGGCCGGTCAAGGGCTTGCCGTCGGCGCGGGCGACGAGCACGGTCACCGCGTTGGCGTCGGGCTTCACCCCGAACCGCTCCTCGGCGACCTTGAGCGCGGCGGCCGAGTCGTACTTCGCGGGCAGGAAGTCGCCGCTCTGGCTCTGGGTGACGCGGTAGAGCAACGCCTGGCTGAGCACGGTCAGCAGGATGCCGAGCACCGACCAGAGGGCGATGACCTTCCATGGATTGCGGGTGGAGAGCCCGGTCAGGGCGCGGATCACGGTGTCCTCCGGCAGTGGGTGGTGCGTGTGGTGCGCCGGGTCGTCCCGGCCGGTGTCCAGCTCATCAGCGCGAAACGCAGGATTCGTCCGAGCGCGGGACGAGAAACGGCCTGGGAGCAGAGGCCGGGGGACGCCGCCACCCAGGACCCTGGTCCTGGGCGGGGATCGGCTCAGGGGCCCGGGGCCGGGCCGCCGGCCGGTGCCAGAATGGATCATCAGATGACAGCTGCGCCGCACCGTAAGTGGTCGGAGGCGGGGGCGAAGGCGGCTGAGGGGGTTGAGGGGAAGAACCGTGATGTCGACGACGCGCCCTGGTGCAAGAGAATCCACCGGATCGGCCGGATCCGCCGGACCTACCGGATCCACCACCGGCCCCACCGGCCCCACCGGATCCAGTGGATCCACTGGATCCACTGGAGGGTTCCGGGCTGCAGCGCCGGGCGGCGACGCGCTGCCGTGGACACGCAACGACGCGCTCGTCGCCGTCGGGGCCGCGGCCGTGGACCTGATCGGCTTCACCCTCGCCAGCCAGGTCGACCTCGGGTATGTCCCGCCGACCGGCTGCGTCCTCATGGTGGTGTCCGCGCTGCCGCTCCTGGCCCGGCGCCGGGCCCCGGTGCTGACGCTCGCGGCCGTCCTGCTGTCCGGCCTGGTGCTGAACCTGACCGTGACGGTGTCACAGCACTTCACCGCCGCGGCTGTGGTCGCGCTCTACACGGTCGTACGAAACCGGCACCCGGCCGTGGCCGCGCCGGCGACGCTCGCGGCCGTGACGATACCGCTGGTGGGACTGGCGTCCTGGCCGCGGCCGAGGCTCGTCGAGGTGGTGGGCAGCCTGGCCACCGGGGTGATCGTCGTCATCGCCGCGCTCGTGATGACCCGCTGGCAGCGGGCCATCGAGGCCAACCGCCGGCTCCTCGCCGACCGGGCCGTCGCCGACGAACGACGACGCATCGCACGCGAACTGCACGACATCGTGGCGCACCACATCACCACCATGCAGCTGATGGCCGGAGGCGCCCGGGCCAACCTCACCCACGACCCGGAGGCGGCCAAGGGGGCACTGGTCGACCTGGAGGCCTCCGGACGGATCGCGCTGCGCGAGATGCGCCAACTGCTGGACGTCCTGCGCGCCGGGGAGGAACCGGAGGAGGCGCCGACAGCCCCGCAGCCCGGGATCGGGGACCTGGAGCGCGTCGTCTCCGAGTCCTGCCGGGCCGGGTTGCCCACCGCACTCGACGTGCGGGGCGAGGAGCGCCCGCTGCCGCCGAGCGTGGGCCTGACCGTGTTCCGGATCGTGCAGGAGGCGCTGACGAACGCCCGCAAGCACGCGGGCAGGGCGCAGGCGTCCGTACGACTGACCTACGAGCCGGGCGGCGGCGTGACGGTGGAGGTGACGGACGACGGCGGGGGAGCCGGCACGGACGCGGGCTTCGGGTGGGGGCCCGGGGGCGGGGCCGGAGTCGGGGGCGGCATCGGGGGTGGCATCGGGGCCGGTACGCGCTCCGGTTACGGACTGGTCGGGATGCGGGAGCGGGTCGTCCTGCACGGCGGGACGCTGGAGGCCGGCCCGCTGGACGAAGGCGGGTTCCGGGTTTCGGCCCGGTTGCCATTGAAAACCGACGAACAGCTGCTGTCGGCGGGCGGCGAGGGGGTGCTGCGATGAGCGCGGTGACGAACGATGCGAAGGCGAATTCGGGCGTGGACGTGGGTGTGAGCGTGGGTGCGGGTGCGGGTGCGGACGTGATGGGTGACGCAGCGGAGCGTCGGACGATCAAAGTGCTGATCGTGGACGACCAGCCGCTGGTACGGCGCGGGCTGGCACTGATCCTCACGCCCGACCCGGCCTTCGAGGTGGTGGGCGAGGCCGGGGACGGCGCGCAGGCGGTGGACCTCGCGCACCGGCTGCGGCCCGACGTCGTCGTGATGGACATCCGGATGCCGGTACTGGACGGGGTCGCCGCGACCGGACAGCTCGCACGGGAACTGCCCGGTTGCCGGGTTCTGGCACTCAGCACCTTCGACATGGACGAGTACGTGGTGGCCGCCCTGCGGGCCGGTGCCTACGGCTTCCTGCCCAAGGACATCTCGCCGGAGGAGCTGGTCGCGGCGGTCCGGGTGGTGCACACGGGAGAGGCCGCGGTCGCACCCCGGCTGCTGACCAGGCTCATCTCCACCTACGTCAGGACCCCGCACCGCCCGGAGCCGCCCGTCACGCACACGGGCGAGCTCACACCGCGCGAGCTGGAGGTGTGGCGGCTGATGGCCACGGGGCTCGACAACACCGGGATCGCGGGCGCGATGGACATCAGCCTGTCCACCGTGAAGAACCACATCACCAACGTCTTCGGGAAGCTCGGCGTCCGTGACCGCGCTCAGGCGGTGATCGCCGCGTACGAGACGGGACTGGTCGAAGTGGGCGGCGGGCGGAACTCGGCGCCCTAGCAGGCCTCCACGCCTCGGCGGAACTCCGTGCCTCGGCAAGCCTGCACGCCCGCCCCTCAGCAAAACTCGTGAACCACCTGGATCTCACCGACGATATGGGTGTTGAATTCCTCGAGCTCCTCGGCCGGAACCCACAGTTCGAGAATGGTCCGCCCGCCGGCCTGCTGGACCGGATAACGGCTCAGGAATTCGGTCCCGACCTCGAATCGGGTGACGAAACCGGCACCGTCGTGTTTCACGTTCCAGTCCCGGGCGATGGCGATCGCGTAGTCCTCGTTGAGGACTGGGTAGAAGATCGGCTGCTCGGGAAGACGGGGCGGCCAGGCGCGCCAGCCCGAATCCCGGACCAGGTCCAGCTCCTTGGGGCCGGTGGGGCGCCACAGGGTCGTCGTCGCTGGTCGGCTGGGCATGTGAATCACTCTCTGGATCTGAATGGATCTGGCCCCGGACCTGGATCCCCTTCCGGATCTCGGCCTGGGACCGGCTTCGGGGACCTGCCGATACAGCTGGTCGGGAGACCAGACGGTACCTGCCTCGCCAGCCCGGCCACCACCCGATTCTGTGCGGCGGCCGTATCGTCCGAAGGACCGTGAGCGGAGCGCTCACGGTCCGACGTGCGGGCGGTGTCAGGTCACCAGCGGTACCAGCGACCCCGGCTACCGCCCCCGGGGCCCGGGGAACGCATGACGAAGCCGAGGAGCCAGAGCACCAGAACCACTACGGCGACCCACCAGAGCACCTTTACCGCGAACCCGGCGCCGAAAAGGATCAGCGCGAGGAGCAGAACAAGGAGAAGAGGAACCATCGTTATCAACCTCCGAAAGGACGTGTTCCCCGGATTCCCGCTCACACACGCTCCGCCGCATTCCCGAACCGCCCGCGGCTCAGCGCTCCGAGAGCTCCGAGGGTGCCTCCTGGACCACCCAGCCGTTGCCGTCCGGGTCCTCGAACGTCATGAACGAGTTCCAGGTGCCGCCCTTGCCCTCCTCCCAGCCCGTCGCACCGACGTGGCGGACCGGGGAGACGTCCACGCCCCGTCCCACCAGTTCCTCGCGGGCCGCCTCGATGTCGGTGACGCACAGCTGGAGGCCCTGCAGCGTGCCCGGGGCCATCGTCTTCGCACCCGGTGCCGCCGGCATCCCATGCAGCATCGCGATCGAACACCGCGAACCGGGCGGGGTCATCTGGATGATGCGCATGCCGGGGGCCACCTCGTCGTCGAGGTCGAGCTTGAAACCGGCCTTGCCGACGTAGAACTCCTTGGCCCGGTCCATGTCGGCGACGGGGACCGGGACGACTTCGAGTGTCCAGTTCCGGGGGTTGGTGCCCTTGCTCGTGGTGTCCGTGTTCGTGGTGTTCGTGTTCGTGGTGTTCGTGGTGTTCATGGTGAGTCTCCTCAAGAACGCCGGCGTCTCCGGCACGACGCCGGACGCCCGGTTACCCAGTGTGCAACCGCACATCCGGAGCGGCGTAGTCGGAATCACCAAGTGGGTGAGGGGCCTCCGTACGTCATCCGGCTGAGCTTCACTCGTTCGCGTGCGCGCACGCGCGCGCGATGATTCGCTGAGGGCGCGCATTTCCCGATGAGAGGGGCAAACAGCGCATGTCTACAGGCCCATTAGCGCCCGGAGTGTTCGTCAAGGAACAGCCCAGCGGAGTCAGGGCGATCACCGGCGCGGGGACGTCCACCCCTGCCTTCCTCGGGTACGCCGTCCGGGGTCCCGGTGACCAGGTGGCTTCCCCGCCGACCCGCGTCAGGAGCTGGCCCGAGTTCGTCGACCTCTTCCACTTTCGCTCACGGCTGCCGGCGGAAGCCGTTGAGGAGGAGCTCAGGAGGCTGGGCAAGGCCGTCGAGGAGGTCACGGAGCTCCTCGAACCGCTGGAGAACAGTCTCCGGGAGGCAGCAACCAAGGATCCGGCCCCGACCGTCCCCCTTGAGGAGTTCGACAAGCTCGTCGCCGTCCGTACGGCCCAGTGGCAGGGGCAGCCGGTCGAGCCGACGGACGAACAGGCGGCCGAAGCCACCGCGACGACCGTCTCCGGAGCCCACCCCACCGAGTACGCGCAATGGAACTCGACCGGGGCCCGGCTGCTGCCGCTCCACCAGCGCCAGGCGGAGCTGACCGCCCTCAAGGAACGCTTCGACGAGGCGAAGACCTATCAACTCGCCGAAGCCGTCTACGGATTCTTCGCCAACGGCGGGACGTCCTGCTACGTCCTACGGCTCGATCCCGCCGAGGCGCTCGCCGCGCAATACGACGGTGACCCGGTCAAACGCACCGGGCTCGCGGGCCTGAAGTCCGTCCCGGAAGTGACCATGGTCGCCGTTCCGGACCTCTGGTCCAAGGGCGCCGATGCCGCCACGGGCGCGGCCGTCATCAGTAAGGTCGCCAGCCATTGCACGACCATGCGCAACCGGCTCGCCCTGCTGGAACCGCAGCCCGGCACACAGCCCGGCGACGTGCCAGGCTTCCTCACTCATCTGGCGTCGCCGGACACGTCCGACGCGGAGTTCACCACGCTCTACTACCCGTGGGTGAACGTTCCCGGGGTCGACGGCAGCCCGCGCACCGTCCCGCCCTGCGGTCACATCGCCGGCGTCTGGGCCCGCACCGACGCCGAACGCGGCGTCTTCAAAGCCCCCGCCAACCAGAACCTCCGCGGCGTGCTGACGCTGCCCACGCTGCTGACCGAGGCCCGCCACGGTGAGCTCAACGACAAGGGTGTGAACTGCCTGCGGGTCTTCCCCGACCGCGGGCTACTGGTGTGGGGAGCGCGGACGAGGTCCAGCAGTCGTGACTGGAAGTACCTCAACGTCCGCCGCCTGGTCAGCTTCCTCTCGGACTCCATCCGCCAATCCACCACCTGGGCCGTCTTCGAACCCAACGACGACCGCCTCTGGGCCACCCTCCGCCACTCCATCAGCACCTTCCTCACCGACCAATGGCGCCAAGGCGCCCTCCAAGGCCGCACACCCGACGAAGCCTTCTACGTCATCTGCGACACCACCAACAACACCCCCACCGCCATCGACAACGGCGAAGTCCACTGCGACATCGGCATCGCACCCGTCCGCCCCGCCGAATTCGTCCACTTCACCATCACCCAGATCGCCGACGGTCCCGCGCAGTCCGGCTGATCCGCCCGGCCCGGCCCGGTGCGGCCCAGCCCGGCACACCATGAGGACACGATGAGCCCAGGAGGCCACGCACGTGTTGACCGGTGACACTTTCAGCAGCAGCACCTTCGCCATCGAACTGGGCAAGTTCCAGGTCGAGACCGTCCAGGACGTCTCGGGACTGACCCTGGAGCAGGACGTGGTCGAGACCCGCCAGGTCTCCTCCACGGGGGAACTGATCGTGCGCAAACAGCCGGGCGCCCGCCGCACCGGCGAGATCACCATCACCCGCGGCATGGACAAGAGCACCGCGTTCACCGACTGGATCAAGGCCACGCTGGTCAACGCCGACCTCGACAGCGCCCGGCAGAACATCACCATCGCCCTCAAGGACGCCAAGAAGCAGACCGTCCGGCGCATCCACCTGAGCAACGCCTGGGCCTCCCGCTGGGAAGGCCCCCAGCTCGGGGCGACGAACTCCGGCGTCGCCACGGAACAGGTGACGATCACCTACGAGGACATCACCGTCGAATAGCTCTCCCCCCGTCACAACTCGTCGCAATGTGTCGCAATGCGTCGCACCGCAAGGACAACAGCAGATGATGAAGGAGAGGGAGCAGCAGCGATGACCACACCGAAGCCCCCGGGTGTCTACGTCACGGAGAAGTCCAGCGGAGTCCGCATGATCGTCGGGGTGGGCACCTCCACTCCTGCGTTCCTGGGGTACACCAAGGTCCCCGACGCGAAGGCCGAAGGGGCGGCCACTCCCCCGTTCACCGCCGAGGAGCGCACGCATCCCCAGCGGATCCGCGGCTGGCAGGAGTTCGCCGCCCGCTACAGCATCCAGGAGCTGAGCGCGGAGCTCGCCGAGCTCCGCAAGAAGAACAGCAAAGAGGGAACCGAACTCAAGAAGGTCCGCGCACTACAGCGGTGCCTCGTCCTCGCCGAGTCCGTCTACGGGTTCTTCGCCAACGGGGGAACCTCCTGTTACGTCGTGGGCTTCACCGACCCGTCGGCGGCCGTCGCGAGCACGGCACTGCAGGGCGACGCCGAGCAGCGGACGGGTCTGGGCGGGCTGGAGACCGTCCCCGAGGTGACCATGGTCGCCGTGCCGAACCTGTGGGACATGACCGCCGCGGTCTCCGACGCCGCCACGCCCCCCGCGCCGGACCAGGCCACGGGGCGGGAGCTGATGAGCGCCGTCGTCGGCCACTGCAAGGCTCTGAACAACCGGCTGGCGGTGCTCGACGCCCCTCCGGACCAGACCGCCGATCTGGTCAAGGCCTTCGCCGACGCGCTCCCGTCCCAGGACACACCCGACGCGGAGTTCACCACGCTCTACTACCCCTGGCTGAACGTGCCCGGCGTCGACGGCAGCCCGCGCACCGTCCCGCCCTGCGGCCACATCGCCGGCGTCTGGGCCCGCACCGACGCCGAACGCGGCGTCTTCAAAGCCCCCGCCAACCAGAACCTCCGCGGCGTACTCGACATCCCGGTCCTGCTCACCGACGACATGCAGGGGGAACTCAACACCAAGGGCGTGAACTGCCTGCGGGTCTTCCCCGACCGCGGGCTCCTGGTGTGGGGAGCGCGTACGAGGTCCAGCAGCCGCGACTGGAAGTACCTCAACGTCCGCCGCCTCGTCTCCTTCCTCTCCGACTCCATCCGGCAGTCCACCACCTGGGCCGTCTTCGAACCCAACGACGAACGCCTCTGGGCCACCCTCCGCCACTCCATCACCAGCTTCCTCACCGACCAATGGCGCCAAGGCGCCCTCCAAGGCCGCACACCCGACGAAGCCTTCTACGTCATCTGCGACACCACCAACAACACCCCCACCACCATCGACAACGGCGAAGTCCACTGCGACATCGGCATCGCACCCGTCCGCCCCGCCGAATTCGTCCACTTCACCATCACCCAGATCGCCGGCCAGCCGGGACAGAGCAGCTAGCCGCCGCCCACGACGTCAGGAGGGGTGTCCGCCATGCAGAAGATCGTGGTGCGGGAGGGTGATCTGGTGACGATCCAGGTGACCTTGACCGTGCCGCCGGTAGGCGCCGTGCTCACGCCCCCGCCCCCCTTCCCTCTACAGGGCTCGGCGGGCTTCCGGGTGGAGGGGCACGTCGCCTGTGTCCCGGGTGACATCGAATCCTTGCGGATCGAAGCAGTCCCCTACGTGACACCGGCGTTTCCCGTCGCGGGGGCCGGCACGGTCGAGTTCAAGGTGCCCCGGCAGAACCGCGCCCGGTACGCCAGGACCGCGCAGGGCAAGGAGGTCGTCGTCGACGGCGGCCCGCTCGATCTGGTCTTCACCCCGACGAAGGCTGCGAGCATTGCCAACCCGCCCGCCGAGGACACGGTGAAGAAATACGAAGGCACGGCCACCCTCACCTGCGTCCGCGCACGGCCCGTCACCGCCGGTCCGGCCGCCTGACGGGCTCCTTTCATGCTTGTGCCCTGGACACCGGTCCGGTGTCCAGGGCACAAGCACATCACGACAAGAAGCGCCGTCAGCCCGTCGTTTCCGTGGCCCAGACGAAGTCGTAACGGATCTCCTGCCCGTTGACCCGCACGGATTCGTCGCGGTTGCGCAGTTGCACGGTGAACGCCGCCCCCGGCAGGAGGAGCACTTCCTTCTCCTCCGGCTTCTGGGAGAAGGCGGAGATGTCCCGCCCGCTGCGCCCGGCCAGTTCGAGCTGGTAGAGGACCCTGCGCCCGCCGGCGGTCGGGTACTGGAGCGGCAGGAACTCCTCGGCCTTCTTCCGCTTCTCGCTGGTGCTGGTGAAGCCGTCGAAGGTCAGTCGCTTCCGGGGCCACATCTCCCACCCCGCGCGGTACACCGACCCCCTCACCGGAGGCAGCCGGTGCAGGGAGTCGGCGAGCATGTCGGCGTGGGTCTTGGCTTCGGCGCGCAGCGTCCCGGCGAGGGCGCGCAGCCTCTTCCTCACGGGCTCCAGCCGGGCCTTCCGCTCCTGATCGTCGAGACCTGGCGCCGTGTACTGGCTGATCAGCCCTTGGAGCTCGTCGTCGCGCCACCTGGTGAAGGGCACCTCCGTAGGCACGTCGTCGGCGACCCGGGAGATCATCTCGTCCATCAGCCGGCCGACGCCGACCGACGTGAATCCGCCAGGGGTGGTGAGAACGCGGTTGATGAGCTGGTGGTTGTCACCGGTGTACTGCGTCAGCGCCAGGAAGTGCGCGAAGCCGAGGTCCTTGCCGGGTCCGTCTGCACCACCCACAGGCTTCTGCAGGCGCCGCTGTTTACGGCGCGCCGTGCGCACCGTGTCGTCGTGCACGGTGAGCATCCCGCCCTCCTCCCGGTCGGCCTGCGCCGCCTGCTCGTAGAGAGCGGCGTACGGCAGCTCGGGCAGCTTCGCCCCGGGCAGCGTGGTCCGTACGAACACGTCGAAGTCCCGGTACATCGCGGCCACGTCCTTGGAGGACGCCGTGAGGCCGGACAGGCTCGGGAGCCCGGCCGCTTTCGCGCCGCGCAGGATCTCGTACAGCGAGTGGTCCCGGCCCGTCAGCATCCAGGAGGCGACGGCGAGGAAGAACTCCCGCTCGGAGCGTTCCTGCCCGCCGCCCGTCCCTCCCAGTCCTCCCGGCACGGCCTTCAGCCAGCGGAAGGCGCTGAGCATGCGGGTGGTGGTGCCGGAGATGCCCGCGACGAGGGGTGCGCCGCGCTCGTGGTGCTTGCGGTACCAGGCGGCCGCGGGGTCCATGGCGAAGAGCGCCTGCCCCGAGGCCCAGGGCAGGGGGAACTCGGGCCCCTGCTCCCCGGCGGGAGCCATGGCGGCCCAGATGGCTTCAGGGCTGACGTCGTACTCCTGCGGAAGGATCCGGTCCCCGTCGAGCCGGACGCCTTCGACTCGCAGGGGCGTGGTGCTGCGCTGCGCGTGCGCCCGCTCGGCTTCGCTCAGGGGCACCCCGATGTCCTGGTAGTTGCGGAGGGTGCTCCTGCCCGGTCCCGTCCCGGCCGGTGCCTCGGGCCGCTCAGTCCTGCCCTGCTGACTGCGGCCCATCGACATGGTGGTGCCGGTACCGTGCTGGAGGGTCATGTTTCCCAGGGCGAAGATGTCCTTCGCGAACAGCCGCCCGACGTCCTGCGGCAGGCGGCCGAGGACGCTGCGGGCGCCGCCGGTCAGGTACTCCCGCTGTGCGCTCAGGGCTTCGACGTCGAGGCCGAGCTCGCGGGCGCGCCACAGGTCGCCGTCGAGGACGATGCGGTGCAGGAGGGTTTTGAAGGAGACGTCGCGGTCGTCGCCGGACAGCCCAGGCTGAGGGCCGTACTTGTAGTAGGCGGCGTTGTAGAAGGCGGTGACGAGCTCGCGGACGGTGGCGGAGGAGCCGGGGGCGGTCCACTGCAGGAGCCGTTCCCGGGCGTCTCCCGCCGTTCCCCCAGTTCCTCCCGCTCCCCCCGTTTCCGGGCCTCCCGTACCGACCTGGCCGGCGCTGGCCGGGTCGTCCTTGAGGAAGGCCCCGGCCGCGCGCTCCGCGGTGAATTCCGCGCTCAGCACCTCGTTCAGCCGCAGCACGGCCGTACGCGCGGCGCGGCCGACCTCGGGTGCGGTTGCCAGTGCCGCGCCGAGCCGCTGTTCGTAGAGCTCGGCCTCCTGGTGCCAGCGGGGCGAGGCGAGGATGCGACGGTGACCGAACGGCGCACCGGCGGTGGCCTGCTGTCCGCCGGTGCCGAGCGCGTGAGCGGCCGCCGCCGCGTTGCCGGCCTGCTGCTGGAGATCCTTGAGGCGGGCGGCGAGGACGTCACCTATCGCGGCCGCGGGCGATGCCGCCGGTCCCGCGGCTTCGGGGGTGGGCTCGTGGCTCTGCTCCGGCTCCGGGAGCGGGCCGGGGCTCACCGCGACACCGCCTGAGCCGCCCGTACCGCCTGCCCGGCCTGTTCTGTCTGTCCAGCCTGCCCGTCCTGGCCGACCTCCGCCGCCTGCGCCGTTACGGGGAAGCGGGATTCGTCCACGTACCGCCCGAGCTTGGCGTACTCCTCCCGGACGGCGGCCAGCAGGTCGGCCGTGCCCAGGGGACGGTCGTCGTCGGCGGCGCGGTAGGCGGCGGTGACCGTACAGCAGCGGATCGCGCCGCCGGGCAGGTCGAAGGCGGCGGCGAGGGTATCGAGCGCGGCGTCGTCGAGGTCGGCGGCCCGGGGCAGGCCGGGGCCCAGGCAGCGGTCCCACAGGGCGCGGCGCTGCGCTTCGTCGGGGGCGGGGAAGTGCACGACGAGGTCCAGGCGGCGCAGGAAGGCGGCGTCGATGTTGGCGTGCATGTTGGTGGTGAGGAGGGCGAGGCCGTCGAAGGACTCCAGGCGCTGGAGGAGGTAGGAGGTGCCGGTGTTGGCGTAGCGGTCGTGGGCGTCCTGGGTGGCGGTGCGCTTGCCGAAGACGGCGTCGGCCTCGTCGAAGAGGAGGACGGCGTTGACGGCGTCGGCTTCGGTGAAGATGCGTTCGAGGTTCTTCTCGGTCTCGCCGATGTACTTGTCGACGACCGTGGCGAGGTCGACGACGTACAGGTCGAGGCCGAGGTCCGCGGCCACGACCTCGGCGGCGAACGTCTTCCCCGTGCCCGAGGCGCCGCTGAAGAGGGCGGTGACGCCGCGCCCGCGCCCGCCGCCGGGCCGCATCCCCCACTGGCCGAGGACACGGTCGCGGTGACGGATGCGGCGGGCGAGGCCGCGCAGTTGCTCGTACGGGCGCTCGGGCAGGACCAGGTCCGGCCAGGAGACGGCGGGCCGCACGCGCCGGGCGAGGCGGCCGAGGGCGCTGCCGTTCCAGCTCCGGGCGGCGGCGTGGACGGCGGCCGGGCCCACGGGTGTGCCGTCCGCGTCGGCCTGGCGGCAGGCCGACGCGGCCACGGCGGGGATCCGGTGTGGGGCGATCCGGTAGCGGGCGCCTGCGGCCGCAGCCTCGTCGATTCCGGCAGCCGTCGCCCCGCCGGTCCCCCCGGCCGGGTCGGCCCGGTCGGTAACCGTGCGCAGCTCTTGCCGCCACAGCGCGGCCCGCTCGGGCTCCGTGAACGGAGGGCATTCAATGAGGACGGGGGGCGTGGGCGTCCAGTGCGCGTCCCAGGGCTCCGGGCCGGTGAGCACGACCGGGACGGGCAGGTCCATGAGCGGGGCCAGGAGGGTGCGCATGCGCCGGACGTCGGCGGAAGAACCGGCGACGCCGCCGGCGCCGGCGCCGAGAGAACCGGCGGAGCCGACAGGGCCGACGAGCAGCCCGTAGCCCCGCAGCCGCGCTTCGAGGACGGCGGCGCGGACCACCTCCTCCGGATGCGGCTCGTCCGCGAGAGCGGAGAGGGCGCCCAGGTCGAGTCGCAACGCCGGCCTGCCGACCGCTGCCAGTGCTATCTCGGCGACGCTGCCGGCCGCGCCGCCGGGCCCGTCACGCAGGTGGGCCGACGGGTGGCGGGTGAGCAGCGAGGCGAGGTGCCGGGCGGTGGCGGCGAGCGGGCCCTCACCCTGCGGCGGTAACGGTGGGACGGGCCGGGCCAGATGTACGGCAGCGCGCAGGGCGGCCGGGAGGGCGTCATGACCCAGCAGGTGGGCAGTGACCCGGTCCGGGACGCGCAACGGACGGGTCAGGAATGGGCGTTCGGTGCCGCCGTCCTCCAGCAGGCCTCCGGCCCGCAAGGGGCCGTCGGGCGAGAAGACGCGCCGAGCGGTCGCGGAGGCGCTGGCGACGCCGCACAGGGCGAGGGCGAGGCCGGTGGTGGCGTGACGGCAGGTGATGTCGTCGTTGAGGTACCCGTAGCAGCGCTCGAAGCGTGCGTCGGTGTCCGGGGCGAGCGCGATCAGCAGGACGTCCACGTCCAGCGGCCCCAGCCCGAACTCCTGGGCGAGGCGCATGAGGGGTGGTACGGCACCGGCGTCCGCGGCCGCCTCCTCATGTGCGCGGAGGGCGGCGGCGAGGCGGGCCTCGGCGGGGTCGGGCGGCAGGGGGCCGGTGGGGGCGTCCAAGAGGTGCGGGGCTGCGTCATCGGAGATGTAGAGCCCCTGGAACGGGTCGAAGGGGGCTTCGGCGAGCCCCGGAAGCCCGCCCGGCCCGGCCGCCGTCTCGTCACCGGTACGGACGGCAATGGCGCGCCGCACCCTGACCTCGATCAGGGCCAGGCGGGCGAGGAGCCAGTCGGCGGCGGTGGGAGCCGCCGACTCGGCCGCCAACTCAGCCGACGGTTCGGTGACTTCTTCGGGACATGTCGGCGAGGGTGCGGTCATCGGTCGCCGCCTCCTCCGGTGATCTCCACGTTCTCGTCGCCGATCTCCAAAGGCTTGGTCACCCAGTGGTCGTAGCGGTCCGGGAGGTACGACAGCAGGGGCACGGTCACGGTGACGTTCAGGGCGGGTACGAGCGTGTGGCCCACCGCGCTCCACAGCTCGGTCAGGGCCCGGTCCTCGGCCGGCGGGTGGCCGACGTCGAGCAGGGCCTGCAGGTGCATCTGCTCCAGCTCCGGCGGGAGCGGCACCTTGAGCTCACGGCTCCTGGCGAAGCCGACGAGGAGTTCGCCGAGCATGCGGTGGGCGATGAGTGCGTCCGGGGCCCAGGCGCTGACGAGATAGGATAGCCGGACGTACCGGGGCGGGTCGTGCTGCTCCAGCTTCTTCTGCTGCCCGGGTTCGCCGCCCCGTGCCGGGCCGTAGATGTACACGGTGCCGGTCTGTTTGCGGTCCAAGTCCTCACGAATGTCGTACAGGTAGATGCCGACGGTCTCCGCGCCGACGACCTCACCGTGTCCCCCGTCGCGGCCGGGAGGCTGGAAGGTGACGGGGAACTCCGGCGGCAGATAGGTCAGATCCTTCCGGACGCGGTCCTCCAGTGCCTGGTCGACCAGTTCGATCATCTGCCTGCCTCTGTCTTCTGCTGTCTTCTGCTGTCTTCTGCTGTCTTCTGCTGTCGTCTGTCTGCCTCCGACGCCACTGCCCGCGCCGGATGGATGGGGCGTACGAAGTACGAGAAGGGTGGCGGGTGTCAGGCGGGACCGCCAGGCCCGAGGAGCGCCTGGCGTGGGTCGGTTCCCAGGGCGGTGGTGCCTGCCTGAGCCAGGTCCGTCGTGTCGACCACCGCGACAGCGGCTCCGGACTCGTCGGCCACGTACACGCGGCGGCCCGCCGCATCCGGTGCGACAGTGACGGCGGCGAGCCGGGCACCGGTCGGCACGGTGAAGCGCAGTGCCCCGTTCCGGGTGTCGAGGATCGTGAGCGTTCCGCTGTTATCCGAGGTCACGAAGAGCCTCGTGCCGTCCGCCGAGACCGCTACGGACTGCGGCGCGGCGATGTGCGCGCCCTGCCAGGTCCCGGTGACCCTGGGCGGGCCGAGTGTGACGTCGGCGAGCCCGTCCGAAGTCAGGCACAGGGCGCCGCTGCCGTCCGGACGGAAGACGGCGCCCGGGCGAACCCCCAGGCCGGGGGTGCCGCCTACGAGCCGGGGCCGGGCGGGGTCCCCCAGCTCCAGGACGTGGATGCCGCCGCCGTCCTCCCCGACGAAGGCGTAGCCGCCTAGCGGGTGCACAGTGATGCTCCGGGCTCCGGGTGGAAGGAGGAGGCCGGGACCGGGCAGAAGGACCGGTTCGGCGGGGGTACCGGCGACATGCAGGACACGGAGCCGGCTCTCGTCGCTGGAGCGGGTCACCACGTAGGCGTGACCGGTGGCACCCGGGTGGACGGCGACGCCTTCGACTGCGGGGAGGGGGGCGGGGAGGGGCTGCTGCACCATGCCGGTCATGGAAGGGCGGTCCGGCTGGGACGTGTCGAGCACCCACAGGACGCCACCCGCGGCACCGTCGTGAGCGCCCTCCTTCACTCCGCTGACGTATCCCCACGGCTGCGAGGGATGGAAGGCGATGCCGGTGGGCCGCGCGCCACCGGTGAGCTGTACCGGCTCCGCCTCGGCACGGACGGGCCTACCGGCCTCGGACAGGTCGACGACGCGCACCTCGGGCACGGGGCCGCAGGCGTCCACCGCGTAGGCGTACGTTCCGCCAGGATGCATTGCTACGGCGCACAGGGACGCGCCGGTGCTCAGGGAGGCGCCCGGGCTCAAGGCAGGATCGGCCGAGCCGGTAGCGAGGGCCACGGCGTCGAGGCTGTTGTCCCGGGCGACGTAGGCGTACGGGGCTCGGCGGTCGAGCATCAGGGCCCGGGCGCCCTCGACCATGGCCTTGAGGGCAGGCGTACCGGTCCGTTCAGGGGTCCTGTCGAGGACGGAGATGCTGTTGCCCGCGTGGTTGGCGACGTAGGCGCGGACTCCGCCCGGCCCGCTCGCCACGCCCATGGGATCCTCGCCCACGGGGAGCGTGCTCACGTCGTGGTCGACGAGGCGGACGCACCGTACGGCCCCGGCGCGGCGGTCGGTGACGTACGCGTAGACGCCGTCCTCGGTGACGGCCACGTCCCACGGCTGCGAGTCGGCTGTCTCCCCGACCGGGACGGGCGTGACCATGGAACCGAAGACCGTGACCGTCGGCCCGTCGAAATTGGCGATGCACAGGGTGCCGTCGTCCGAGACGGCGGGCGAGTACGGGAGGACGTCCTTGTCGAGGGACACGGTCTTACTCTCGCGTACGGCTAGCCGGGTCTCGTCGTCCAGCGTGAGCACCGCCAGGCACGCGGGGCGCGAGGACACCGTCTTGTCACCCTGGTTGACGACGCACAGGGTGTGGTCGTCGCGGCAGACGAGCCCGCTGGGTGTGTCGATGCCGACGGCGGACGCGGCGTTCGCCACGACGACTGCCTGCATGTCCCCTTCCAGGCGTACCCCGTACACCGTGCCGGTCGCTGTCGGCGCTCCCTCGCTGAGCTCTTCGTCGGCCGCGTAGAGGTACCGGCCGTCCGGGGAGAGGGCGAGCCCGAGGTGGACGTTGGCCTGGTTCTGCTTGACGATGATCGTCCCCGTGTGCCTGTCCCCTTGGCCGTCAGCGACGTTGAACATCTCGACGGTGCCCCTGTTGTCGGCGGCGTTGGAGACGTAGAGGGTGGCTCCGTCCGGGGAGAGGGACAGGCCGTAGGGCTGCAGTAGGGCGGGGCTCTTGGTGATGGTCCGGCGGAAGGTCCACGCATGGCCTTCCCCGTCACGCCCCAGGACCGACACGGTCCCGTTCTGGTAGTTGGCGACGTACAGCAACTCTTCGTTCGACGACAGGGCCATCTCATGCGGACCCGACAGCTTCCTTGCCTGTGCGTCGATGACCGCCGTGCGCGCCCACCGGCCCGACGCGTCCTTGGTGAGGACGGCGATCTGGCCGCCGAGTTGCCCCGGCTGGGTCTCACCGAAGTCCGCGACGTACATCGTCCGGCCGTCTTTGGACAGCAGGACGCCGTCGGGCTGCCGGCACTGGACGATGTCCGCGCCGATCGTGTACGTGCCCCCGTGCGGGTCGACGAGTGACACAGTCGCCGTGCCGTGGTCGGCGGTCACCGCGTACCGGCTGTCCGGAGTGACGGCCACACCGTGCGGCCGGGCTCCGGGCGCGAGCGCGACCGGAGTCACCCGGGCGCCTTCTCCTCCGTCCAGGGTCTCACCCGAGGCAGGTGTCAGCAGGAGGAGGTGGTCCGAGTCCGGGCTGGTCGCGCAGGCGAACGTCCGGTCCGGCGCCACGGCGGCGTCCCAGGGGGTGTGCCCGGTTCCGAGACCGACGGGCGTGCCGGACGAAAGGCGTTCGAGGTCCAGCACGGCGAGCTTGTCGGACGTGGGCGCGGTATCGGCCGCATAGGCCCACCGGCCGTCCGGAGAGACCGCGACGCCGACCGGCTTCGAGCCGGTCCCCGTGCCGATCTCCCCCTCCTTGTACGGGGCCGCGCGTACGGTGGCGAGGTGGCCCGTCGCCTGGTCGGTGACGTACGCGTAGTGGCCGCCGGGCCCGAACACCACGCCCGAAGGCACGGTGGCGACCTCAAGCTCCGCGGTCTCCGGCTCCTCCCCCTGCCCCTGCCCCTGCCCCACAGCATCCAGACGGATGGCGGTGACCTTCCCCGTGGTCTGGCTGACGGCGTGGATCAGACGGCCGTCCGGTGTGAAGGCCACGGCGACCGGGTGCGCGCCGGTCGCGACCGTTACGACGGATCCCATCCGCCCGCTCTGCCGGTCGAGTTCGGCGATCGCGACCGACGCCGCGCCGTAGGCGGCCACGCAGATGCGGTCGCCCGCCGGGCTCACCGTGATCTCGCGCGGCTCGGCGCCGACGGCCACCGGGGACCCTTGCGGCACCTCGGCGCCTTGGACGAGGTCGACGATCGTCACCGCACCGGTCGTGGCGTCCTTCCTGCTCGCGACGTACGCGAACGCTCCGTCCGGGGACACCGCGACCGCCCCGGTGGCCCCCTGCACCACCACGGAGCCGGTCACGGACGGTGCGGCCGGCCCGGCCACGCCGATGACCGAAGCCGTACCGCCCGTCACGTCGACGACGCAGACCCGCTCCCCCGAGGGAGCCGCGGCCAGGATGCACGGTCCCTTGCCCAACGCGAGTTCGGCCACGCGGTCGCCGTTCGCCTCGAACACCACGACCCCACCGGAGTCGTCCGCCACGCAGACGCGGTCGCGGGCGAGCCCGGCGACCACGGAGACCGGGCCCGGACCGGTGGAGACGCTCCGCAGCACCACGGGCTCGGCTCCGGTCAGGTCCACCACCGACAGCGTCCCCGAGCCGTGGTCGGCGACGTAGGCCCGGGTGCCGTCCGTCCCGGCGGCCACCGCACGGGGGTTGCTCCCGACCGCGAAGGTGCGCAGCGGCCCCGGGCTCCCGGGTGTGCCGAGGCCGACGACGGCCAGCTGGTCCGCCGCCCAGTCCACGGCCAGCAGCCGGGGCTCCGCGGCGGTGACAGCGGCTCCCCCGCCGGCGCCCCCTTGATCCGTCCCGCTCATGACGGCACCTCCGCAACGGTGATCCGGTGTTCGACGGAGTACACGGTCTCGACCGGCCCGCAGGCGACCAGGTCCACGGGAGGCTCGGCCGCACCGCTGCGCGGATCGACCGGCGTCAGGGTCGCGGTGGCCACGCGGGCGACGCCGGGCACCTGCTCCAGGATCCGGAAGGCCTCCCCTACGTACACCGGGCGGCCCAGCGGCCAGCCGGTGCCGTCCGGGCCGCCGCCGACCGGGCTGAAGTACCGGTACAGGGCGCGTTCGGCGGCTACTCCGAGGGCGGCGCGCTCGGAGGCGGTCCGGTAGTCGGCGGGCACGATGCGGGCTTCGATGCGGATGCCCCGGTAGCCGGGCTGTTCCAGCCACACGGGCACCCCTTCCGGCTGGCGGGCCCGCAGGGAGCGCCGCAAGGTGTCGCAGGCGTCGCGACCGGGAGTGAGCATGTGGAACGGGAACCAGCCGCGTTCGTCGGCGGTGACGAAGGGGATGACCATGAGCCGTACGCCGGCCTGGGTGTTCCCGCCGCTGGTGTCCGTGTAGCCGTTCTTCCCCCCGCCCGTGGAGGTGGTGTTCACCACGCCCAGGACGCCGCCCGCGGGATCCTTCACACGGTTGACGTCGCCTGGAGGGATGCCATTGGCGGCGGCGCCGAGAGTGACCTTGTACGGGCCGCCCGTCGTGATGCGCGTGTCTTTCGGGGGGACCTTTCCGTACTGACGGTTGCCGATCCAGGGGCCGAAGTGGACTTGTCCCGTGCTGGCGTTGACCACGACGTGCTCGTCGTCGGGCTGCGAGTCGGTGAAGGAGACGACGGTCGTCCAGTCGCCCGTGCCGACCCGGATCGTCGGCAGGTCGCCGTACACCGGCGCTTCGAGCACCGGGAGGACCTGCCCGGGCGCGCCGGTCGACACGGCCTCCTTGTGGCCCGCGGGCTGCACCGCGTACTGCACCGCGGAGACCCCCTTCGTGGTGCCGGAGTCGGCGTGGACGGTGTACGTGGTGTCGTCCGTGCCCTTGGGGTCGAGGATCTGGACGGCCAGCCAGCAGGCGGCTCCGGCCACCGGAAGGTCCGGTCCCGGAGCTTCGACGGCCTCCTGCGGTGTCGTGGCGAGCGCTCCCCGGTCAACAGCTGCCAGCCACCGCGCGGAGGCGGCCAGGGGGACGGGGTGAGCGGCGAGGTTCCTCCCCTGCCCGTCTTTTGTGCCCCCTTCCCCTCCGGCAACCGTGATCTCCTCGGCGGGTGAGGCGGCATACGCGCACGGGAAGGCCGTGTCCCACCAGGGCTTTCCCTTCCGGGGGGCGAACACGGACACAGCGATACGGTCGCTCGACTGCCGCCCGCCGTTCCCGGACGCCGCGACCCACAGGGTGAGGTTGCGCAGGTCGTGCGACTTCACGATGCGCACCAGGGCCAGGACCAGCTTGCCGTGTTCCTTGAAAGGTCCGGAGAAGCCGGACTCCGCCGCGTAGCTCCCGGCGAGGAACATCTCCTCGGCTCCGATGACGTTCGGGCGGAGACGGAGGGGTGCCGTGCCCATGGGTTCGGGCAGTTCGCGGCCGGCCGCCTCGGCGGTGGTGAAGACCGTCTTCCCGTCCTCCGTCGTCACCTGTGTCCCCGCGGGCGCTTCGCGTACGCCGGGCCCAAGGGTGAACCGGACCTCTGTCGTGGCGGGCTCCCAGGGGACGTAGTTGCGCGCCGGGTCGAGCGCGTCGTCGGTCAGGTCCCGGATGTGGTGGATGCGGGCCATGCCCGCGGAGGCGGCGAGGGCCAGCTGCTCGTAGTCGCGCGGGACGACGGCCCGTTCGGGCACGGGCGAGCCGAGCGGCAGGCGGGTCGCGCAGGCGGCGGCGCTCTCGCGCTCGGTGCCGCCGACTGCGGGCGCGGGGTTCGTCACGGAGGAGATGTACGGCAGCGGCGTCCGCAACACCGTGATCGTCCGGGCGGGGACGTTGCCCCGGGCGCCGCCGCCGGACAGGTAGCGCCGCGCCTGGACAACCGCGCCCGCCGGCAGCGCCGCCCCGTGCTGCCGCGGACCGCGGGCCCCGGCCACCACCGGTGCGAACACGGCTTCGCCGGTGCGCGGGTCCAGGGTGAAGTGCCGGTCGTCCGGCCCCGATCCGGCGAGCGAGGCGACGTGCGTCCACCGTTCGGTGCGCCCGCCGAGGGTGGCTTCGACGACGAGGGGGTCGGTGGACCGGGACATCGGCGGGTGGGCGAAGCGCAACCGCTCGCCGGGGATGCCGGAGGCCGTGCCCAGCGTCTCGTCCTGGATGAGCCGGGCCTGGACGACCGGGACGGGCACGCTCAGCACGGGGTTGAGCGCGACTTCGGTCAGGGGGGCTTGTCCCGCATCCGTGCGGTAGCGGATCAGGCCCACATCGCGCAGTCGGCGCGGCGCGTCCTGCTCCTCACCTGGGTCCGGAACGTCCGGGTCCGGGGCACCCGGGTCCCCGCCGGGGTCCCGGCCCGGGTCCGTCCGCCGGTGGAGGAGAAGCTGGGCCGGCGCGTGGGCGGACGGGAGGTCGAGGGTGACCTGTCCCGGCAGGCCGGGAGCGGTCACGTCGTCCGTCACGACGCGGCAGGGGGTCCAGTGCGTTCCCTGCCAGGCTTCCCACCGGCCCCGGGCCAAACGGCCGCCGGCTCCGGCCCTGGTGACGGGGGCCTCACCGAGCCGGACGTCGAGCGTCACCCGGGTGTTGGGGACGGGCACGGACAGGATCAGCAGGGCGTAGGGGGCGGTCGCGGCGGGCGGGCCAGCAGGCGCAAGGCCGAAGCCGGAGCCGCGTCCGAGACCCGGTCCGAGTCCTGGGCCGAGTCCTGGGCCGTCCGTGGCGTCCCCGGGAGCCGGGAAGTCCTCCAGATAAGGGAGGTTGAGGTGGAGCGGCGGCCCTGCGTACGCGGGGGCGGAGAGCTCGACGGGCTTGCCCGCGTCGGCGCCCAGCCCGGTCAGTGTGCCCTCCAGCGCCCCGCTGCCGGTGCGCCGCTCCTGGAAGCTGCCGGCGGCGACGAGGACGCACGGGTTGAGCACGGCCTCGGTCAGGGTGCTGAAGACGACTGGTTCCTCGTCCCCCACCGGGCGTGTGGCCACTTCCAGCCCGGCGGGGACGACGACCGGTTCGGGCGGCGGTGCCGCGAGCCGGAAGACGACCTCGGTCTGCGCGGGCGACGGCTGGTACGGCCGGACGCCCAGCAGGCTCAGCGCCTTCAGCCGGCGCTGGTCGGGGGCCAGGTTGATCCGGTCGCGCAGCGCCACGACCATGTCGGTGCACGTCTCGATCAGGCCCCGGCCGGGGTCGGTGCGGTCCTGCCCGCTCCATACCCCGACTTGTCGGTGTACGGCGGCTACGGCGGCGGCCACGACCTGGTCGCGGGTGCGCCCGTCGTACTCGGGTGTCGGCAGACTCATCCCTGCTGTGACCTCTCGTCAGGGCCGGCGGGGGCGGGGGCCTGCCCGGAAGTCCCGGCGCCCTCGGTGTGCTGCGCCTCCACGAGGTCGCCCTGGCCGCTGCGACCCGCTCGGTCACTGCGACCCGCTCGGTCACTGCGATCCGCTTGGTCACTGATGACCACGACCTTGAACGGCAGG
The DNA here is from genome assembly GCF_024519335.1 of Streptomyces telluris. Taxonomy (NCBI): domain Bacteria; kingdom Bacillati; phylum Actinomycetota; class Actinomycetes; order Kitasatosporales; family Streptomycetaceae; genus Streptomyces; species Streptomyces telluris. Next base: position 72,511 of record NZ_JANIID010000013.1, on the reverse strand, counting down.
TGCGCGGGGCAGTGCGCGCGCACCAGGCGGGTGAGCCGGTGTTCGAGGGCCTGGCGGTCCTCGTCGCGGCCTGCGGTCAGGGTGACGGTGAGCATGCGGCCCGCCCGGCCGGACCCGTCGGCGAAGATGCCGCCGGGGTCGTCGATGACGAGGCGGTCCCAGCCGTGGAGCTCTTTCGCTTCCAGCCGCAGCCCGTACGGGGTGCCGCGGTATGCCGTCAGCCGGGGCGCCAGGTCGACGGCCTTGCGCCGCTGGGTCTCGGTCCACCCGGGCTCGACCCGGGCGCCGGTGATGCGGATCAGCCAGTCCAGGAAGGCGGGAGGCGCGCGCCAAGGGTCGAGGACGGCGTCGAGGGTCTCGATCCGCTCCTCCGTCGGGGCCAGGGCCTCGCCGATCGCGGCGGCGAACGCCTCCGCCACCATGTCGCCGGAGTAGACGGACGGCAGGGCGAGGTGGCGTGCGGCGCGGTCTGCGGGATGCGGATCCATTTGCGGTGGGGTCCTCTCCGGGATCCCGGCGAACGGCACCGGGTCCTGCGGGCGGTCAGTCTCGGGGTGATCCGTCTCGGGTGATCCGTCTCGGGTGATCCGTCTCGGGTGATCAGTCCTTGGGGGATCGGTTCTCGGGTGGCCGGTTCTCGGGGGTCAGTCCTCGGGAGGTCAGTCCTCCGGGCGGGCGACGGTGATGTCCACGCCGTCGAGCAGCACGAGGCCGCCGTCGGAGACCTCGACGGACGTGACGGGCCGGCCGCCGCCGTCGTCGTCGATGTCCTCATCGTCCTCATGCCCCTGTGAAGGGGGCAGGGTGAGGCCGACGGCGAGTGTGCCGCGGAGCTCCGGGAGCGGTTCCAGTGCGGTGAAGACGTCGCCCACGTGGACGCGGCGGCCCCACGGCCAGCCCCGCCCGTCCGGCCCTCCGGCCGTGGGGTGGAAGAAGCGACGCAGGGCCCGTTCGGCGGCCTGCCGGGCCCGTGCCTCGTCCTCCTCCGTGCTGCTCCACGGACGGACCGTGGCGGTGACGCCGAACGAGTGGTAGCGGGGAGGGCCCACGCCGAGGCGCTCGCCGAGCAGTCGTGAGGCGTCGGCGACGGCGCTCACCCGTGTGAGGACGTCCGGGGGAATCCCGAATTCCCCGGCGGTCGGCTTCCGTTCGGGGTCGGCTTCCGTGCGCGGAACGAGGAGGACGTGCAGGAGGGCGTCCTCGGAGCGCCAGAGGGCGGGTTCGGTCCGCGTTCCCTTCATGAAGAAGAAGACGCCGTCGACGACGGCCACCGCGTCCGGGGTGTCCTGGCACTGCGGGGAGAGCCCGGGGAACGCCTCCGAGATGCGTGACGTCACGCCTCTGCTGTCCGGCCGGGGCAGGAATCCCCGGCCGCCGGGGCCGACGGTGTAGGCGCGGTGGTAGAAGGTCTCGCCCTTGAAGAAGAACAGTTCGTAGGCATCGGGTGTCCCGGGGTCGGCGAGCACGGCCACCTCGTCGAGGTCGGCGCGGAAGGCGTCCGGCAGGCCGGGGAACTCCAAGCGGATCTCACGCGGCCCGGCCCCGCCGTCCCATAGGCAGTGCTGCCCGTAGAACCAGAGCCTCGGGTGCTGTTCGGCCCGGAGCGCCCGGAGCGCCGGGAGCGTCGACAGTGATTCGCCGACGCGGATGACGGCGTTCAGGCACTTGGCCTGCTGGACTTCGGCGGGCACGTCGTCGGTCTCTCCAGCCGGAGGGGGCGCGGGCGCGCCGATGTCCTCCATGTCCGGCATCCGCAGGGGCAGCGAGCGGGCCCTGATGGTGCCGTTGTCGTCGTAGTAGTGCACGGCCCGGCTCGGATTCCGGGCGGCGACCGCGCAGGCGAGGACCTCGACAGGGCGTTGCGGTACGTCGAACGCCTCCGGCACGCGGGAGTCGGTGGGGCGCGTCAGCGCCGTCACCCGCACCCGGGCCAGGCCGTCGACGTGCTCCTCGATCAGCTGCTCGTGGTCGGCCGCGGTGACCGCGCGCCGCAGGGGGGCCAGGCCGAGCCCGGCCCGCTCCAGCGCCTGGCGCCAATCCTCAGCGTCCTGCGCGGGAGCGAGCACCGTGCGGACGGCGGCGGTCAGCTCGTCGGGGGACGCAACCGTGAGGGGCGTACCGGCGGGGACGCCGCCCTTGCCGCCCCGGTAGGCGGTGTACTCGGCGCTGATCGCGGCGCCGGCCGGTGGTACGTCCCCGTGCTGCACGCTGCCGCTTGCCGCCGGAACCCGCGGCCCGAAGACGACTTCGCACGCGGCGTCGTCCCACCAGTAGGCCGGGGTGCGTGGTCCGGCCTCGGCGAAGGTCTGTACGGGCTCCCATTCCGTGCGATCCACCCAGACCGTGAGCGGCGGCCCGAACGGCGGGGCCGCGACGGGTGCCCCGGACCTCCAGGGGCGCTGCGACGTCGCGAACCGGCCCCCCGGGGCGCCGTCGGCGATTCCCAGCACCTCGTTGTGTGTGACGGGCTGTTCGACGGCCTCGACGCACCCGGACGGCTGCCCCTCCGCGAGGGTCAGCGGAGCCAGCGTGCGCATGACGACGGCGTCCTCGCCGTCACCGGTCCGGATCTCCGTGCCCTCGGGAATCGCGAGGGAGGGGAGGGCGCCTTCCCGCGAGAACTCGACGACGGTACGTGCCGGAGAAGCGGGCAGCGGCGTGATCCCCATGAGCCGGAACATCGCGGACCGCTGCCGGTCCGTCATCCGGTCGATGCGGTACGAGAGCTGGTCGGTGCGCTCGGCGCAGGCTTCGATCAGGGTGACGCCGGGGTCGGACACGTTGTGGTCGGTCCACTCCGGTACGCGCTCCGGGAGGGCGCGCTTGGCGGCGTCGACGAGCGGCTGGAAGCGCAGGTCGTCGAGGTCGGGAACGGGAAGGCCGGACGGGTCCGCCGGGTCGGTCGCGGCGCCTGCCGCATCCGGCTCGGGCACGGACGCGGACGCGGACACGGAGGCGAAACCGGAGGACGCAGAGACGGGAGCGGAGGCGCTGCCCGGTCCGGGGGTGGGCAGGGAGATGGACATGGGTCACTCATCCGGGGATTCGGATTCGCCGGGCAGGGTGTAGAAGGGGAAGACGAGGTTGCGGGGTTCGTTGGTGGCCCGCAGCCGGTAGCGGATGTCGATGTAGAGCACGCCCGTGTCCTCGGAGTCCGTGCTGAAGAGAAGGTCGTCGACCTCGATGCGCGGCTCCCACCGGTCCAGGGCCTGGCGCACCTCCACGTCGGCGCGGGCGACGGTGGTGGCGTCGAGCGAGTCGAAGACGAGCCGGTGGATGCCGCAGCCGAATTCCGGGCGCATGGGCCGCTCGCCGGGCGCGGTGGACAGGATGATGCGGACGGCCTGCTCCACGTCGTCGCTGCCGCGCGCGAGGCCGACCCGCCCCGTACCGGTGATGACGGCGGGGAAGGCCCACCCCGCGCCGATGATGTCCACGGTCCGTCCTCCCGGTGGTCGGTACGTCAGTTGATGCCAGTTAAAGTCAGTTGGTGTCAGTTGGTGTCAGTTGGTGTCAGTTGATGTCCACGGTGTCGCCCGTGATGGTCGTGCTCTTGCCGTTGAGCTTGAGCGTGCCCTTGCTCTCGACGGTGACGGTGGCGCCTTCGAGCCGCAGCTCTCCCCCGCCGCTCCCCTCCGCCTTGACGGTGACGGTGCCGGCCGTGACGATCACGCTGCCCGCCTCGCCCGCGTCGATGGTGAGGGTGCCGTCGCCGCGCCCGTCGAGCGAGACCCGTACGGTCTTCTCGCCCTCCCCGGCCGCGAAGGCGATCGTGGTGTCCTTCCGGTCGAGGTGCGTGGTGAGCTTGCCGTCGCCGGTCAGGAGCCGGACGCCCTGGGGCCCGTCGGTGGCGCTGAGCAGTTCGAGGCGGTCCCCGGTGCGGGAGGCCAGCGAGCGGCGGTTGGCGCGCCCGGTGTCGGCGTCGACGAGCGGCAGACCGTGGTCGGTGGGGGCGTCCACGCCGTTGTAGAGGCCGCCGATGACGTACGGCCGGTCCAGGCGCCCGTGTTCGAAGCCGACGAGGACTTCGTCCCCGGCCTCCGGCGCGAAGACGCCCCCGCCGTCGGTCCCGCCCCACTGGACGGTACGGACCCAGTCGGTCACGTAGTCCTGGGAGAGCCACGGCAGGCGCAGCCGTACGGCGCCGCGCTGGCCCTGGCCCGGTTCCTTGGTGTCGGTCACCACGCCCACCGCGACGCCGAGCCCGCACAGGGGCGGCGGGTAGGGCACGACGGGCGGGGGCAGCGGGCCGACGTGGACGTGGGTGCGGTAGCCCTGTTCGCCGTCGAAGACGTGCCGGCAGGCGGTGACCGTGTACTTGCCGGTGAAGGGCTCGCCCACCCCGGCCAGCGCGATGGGCACCCCGGCCCGCAGCTCCGGGGTGCCCGCGGCCTCGGCGGAGAGCCGCGCCATCGCGGCGGCCGCCTCCTCCGCCACCCCGCGGGCCGCGACGTCCACCTGCTGCGCGGCGGTGTAGGGACGGCCGCTGACCAGCAGCCCCGACGGCCCACCGCCGAACGCGCCGCCGAGCTGCGCGGGAGTGACGCCCAGGCTCAGCCGCTCGCTGCGGCCCGCGCTCGCGGTGGCGGACAGCGCCGCCTTGGTCCCGGGGTCCCAGCCGCGGACCTCCACGTCGGCGACCTGCCCCTCGGAGGACACCGCGGCCTGCAGCGCCATCAGGTTCATCCCGTACTGGAGGACGTACGGGCTGCGGTCCGCTCCCGTGGTGGGTGCGGGGGCGCTGCTCGCGGCCGCGGGGCGGGTCATGTGGACGGTGCTGCCCTTGACCGACAGGCGCAGTCCGCGCTGGTCGGCCAGGTGGGTGAGGAGCTCCCAGTCGGTCAGGTTGGGCTGGGCGAGGTGCTCGATCCGGGTCCGTTCCGCGTCGATGGTGCCGGTCTTCAGCCCGTGCCGGCCCGCGGCCGCCTCCGCGACCTCGGCGACAGTCGTGTCGACGTAAGCGGCCACGCGCCGCCCCCGCATCAGCCGGTGGCCGCGATCCGTAGCCCGTACGGTCGTGAAGGTGCCGTCGCTGTCCACCTCGGTCTCCAGCGCGGTGACCTCCCCGTCGAAGATCTCGGCGCGGGCGCGGCGGCGGGCGGCGGCCACGGACACCGTCAGCGGCGAACCGACCTTGATGCCGGCCGCCGCCAGGAGCCGGTTGCCCGGATCCCGGAACCGCAGGCGGGCCCGGGCCGGTGCGCCCACGGCGGTGTCGACCACGGCCTCCACGAGCCGGTCGGCCCACAGCTCCTGCAGGACCGAGCCGAAGGCGATCACCGGCTCCGCCGCGTACATCCGCTGCGTCACGCGGGGCCTCCCGCGGTGCGCTCCCCCGCGGGCCGGTACTCGGTCGCGTACCGGGTCCGCTCCTCCAGGACCGGCAGCACCAGTACGGTGCCCGGCGGCACCCGGGAGGGGTCGTCGACGGCGTTGGCGCGGGCGATGGCCCGCCAGCGGGTGGCGTCCCCGTACGCCTGCCAGGCCAGCCCGGCGAGGGTGTCGCCCGCGACCATCCGGTGCGTGGCCACCGGTCCGTCCGCTCCGGAGGTCGGGTTCTGCCGTGGCGACGAACCACCCACCTCCTCCAGAGAGACGTTGCAGGAGGCACGCAGCGGCACGCCGTCGTGCCCGAAGCGCGTGTACGTCGCGTCGACCTGTGTCACCAGCGCCAGGAACGCCGTCGTCCGCGAACGGCCCCACTCCAGCCGCACCCACGGCGCGGAGGCCGGCTTGGCCGTGGTGCTCGCGGAGGTGGGAGCGCAGCAGTCGAGCAGCTTCTCGACCTGGTCCTGCACGCTGGAACGGAAGTCCCCCGCGTCGAGGAACACTTCCAGCGTCATCGTCCGCGGCTGGGCCCCTACGAACTGGGCCTGAGCCGCCTCCCCGTTGGACGGCGAACGGCTGCGGTCCCAACGGGCCTGCTTGCCCACCTGGACGCGGTCCGGGTTGAAGTGCAGCCGGACGCGCCCGCGTTCGGGACCGGGCGTGTTGCCGGTGCCGGTCGGGGGATCGTAGATCACGAGGGCGGCCCGTACGGGGGCGCCTCCCAGCAGCTCGGACAGCATGCGGTCCTCTCGGGGACGGGCCGGGGATGGGCTGGAGGTGGATGGGCTGGAGGTGGATGGGCGATGGTCTGGAGGTGCGCCGGAATCGGCTGGGTCCGGCTCAGATCGTGATCCCCAGGAATCCGTTGTGCGTGATCTCCAAGGTCTCCCGGGCCGGCTGCGACTGGTCCGTGTCGAACGTCGGCCCGCTCCAGCGCACCGGCAGTACGCCGTCCAGCAGCCACCGCACGATCGGCTGCCGGTCCGGTCCGAGCGCGACGAGCTGCCCCGGCAGCCGCACCGGCTCGCGTACCTGCTGCTGCAGCCAGGCCCAGATGAGGACCGTCTGCTGGGACAGCGGCCGGGTCAGCACGACGTTCGTGTAGCGCAGGCGGGTCGGCAGCTGCCAGACGTGCCCGTTCAGCCCGCCCTCGACGCGCTCCTCGACCTCCATCGCACAGCCCACCCCGTCACAGGAGGTGAACGAGCCCAGCGCGTGGAGGCCGATGTCGAGCTGGAAGTGGGAACTGACGGCGAACGGCTGGTCCAGCATGTGCGGGGTCTCCGTCGGGTCGGGGACAGGGGCGGCGGGTGGCTAGCGGGGATCGGCGGATCCCCAGGGAAAGGGGGCGGGGGCGGGAGTGGGCTGGTCGTACGCCGACCACCGGGATCGCTGCGCTCGCCGGGCGCGGGGCGAGGCCTCCAGGGCGGGAAGCACGGCCTCGGCCAGGAGGCCCGCGTGAGCGCGGACTACTTCACGGGCGATGTCGCGGGGGGTTGGGGCGGGAACGGGCGCGGGGGTGCTGACCGGAGGCCTGGGCGAAGGCGCGGTCGTGAACGGTGGGGCGGGGTGGCTGCTTCCTCCACTGCCCGGGGACGCCGCGCCCGGGGCTGCGCCCGGCGGAGGGGACGCGAGGGGCATGGCAGTACGGGGTACTTCCCGCAGGGGCCGGCCTATCCCCAGGCGCCGGGCGGCGGGGCCGCTCGGGCGTCCGTCACCGGCAGGCCGGCCGGAGCTCCGCTGGCCGGAGCTCGCGGCGGCACCGGGGGCGTCACCGAGGGGCATCCAGGCATACCCGCCGCCGAATCCGGGCCCGTTTCCATCGCTACGGGCAGCGGGGGCCGGGTGGGCGCCGCCGGGAGCATGGTGCGGGCCGGGTACGGCGTGTTGTGCCCCGGAAACAGCCGGGAAGGCAGGAGCGGTGGCGGGAAACGGGGCGGAGTCGGAGCCGACGGGGAGGGAATTTGCGCTGCTGCCGCCGCCCAGGAACCCAGGACTGTTGCCGGTTGCGGCTCTTGCGGACGGGCCAGGGCCCGCCTCCGGGCCGGTGCCGGCGGGGAAGCCCGGGGCAGGAGCGGTCGTCCCTGCATCGGAACGGCTCCACGGGAGCGGACCGGCCCCGGCTCCCGAGTCCCGCCCTGAGCGCGATGCCGGCCCGCCAGGGCCACCGAAACCGGCCGCAGCCCCAGCAGCGGCCGAGCCCGAATCCGCCCCCGGGGCTCCGTTGCGCCTGGCTGCGTCGGCAGACCCTGCACGGAGCCCAGCTGCGCCGGGGCCGGTACCGGTGCCTGCGACCCACCCGGCCGACGCACTGGGTGCTGCACCGAGCGTCCCCCCGGATGCGGCCCCGAAGCCCTCCGCGGCGACAGGGGAGACAGGGATGAACCCCGGCCCGGCGCTGGAGCCGGAGTTCTCTTGTCCCCGGACGCCGGGGCCGCGGCGGGTGTCGGCGGCACGGCGCGCCGGAAAGCCGGGCGCTACGCCGGACGACGCCTCCGTCCTCTCCCCGTGGCCGAAGTTCCGCTGCACCCCGGCCCTCGGCTCGGAACCGGCTCCGGCTCCGGCTCCGACTCCGACTCCGGCAACAGTCCCCGCTGGTGAGGCGCCTCTCCCGTCCCCCGGCCTCAGGCCGCTCCATGCAACAGGACCCGTCGGCTCACCGAGAGCCGCACCAGAGAGTTCTCCGGACCCGTGCCCACGGACGGCACCGGCACCAGGCACAAGCCCGAAACTCGGGCCGACGCCATTGCTGAAACCGGCCTCTGCCCCAACGCCTGGCTCTAGGCCGCTATCTGCAACCGGGCCCGTCTGTGGGCCGAATGCCACACCCGGTGGCTGCCCGGTCCCATGCCCACGTGGAACAGAGCCCGTTCCCGGCCGCCCTGCATCGGAGCCCACCCCTGTTGAGGGCAGGGGGAGCGGCTCCCGAGTGGCATGGGCAGGGTCGTCGACAGGGCGGGCCGCCGCAGGAGCACCGAAGTCAGGATCCGGCCTCCCGATCCGTCCGGGCACGCCCTCGAAGGCCGCTCCCTCATGTGGTCTGCCGCCGGGTAAGGGCTCCGGCGGCACCGTGTCGGCTCCTCCTCGGAGACCCCGGTGGAGCTCAGAACCCCCCGCTGCACGCACCGCGACGGACCGCGCCTCGGGACCGTGGCGGCCGCTCCCGGCAGTCCCTCGTCCCGAACCGACATCCCCATCTCGTACCGCCAACGCAGCGTGGGTGACCGCCCGTGCCCCGGCCCCGTCGTCAGCCGGGCCCGGCGTAACCGCCACCGCCACCCGGCCGTCTCCGGCACCCTCGCCCCGCGCATCCGGCCGCCGGTTCCGGCCCCCCAAGGCGTTCACCGCCGACCTCAGTGCACCGCGCCACCCGGCCCCCGGCAGTACCTCGGAGGCGGGCACCGGCGCAGCTTCAGGAGAGCCGTGACCACCTACCGCAGGCTCGTCCCCCAAGCCGCCGGCAGGGGGCAACGGCATGTCGCCCACCGGTACGTACGGCAGAGCCGGAGCGATATACGCCCCGCCCCCGCCCATCCGCGGCAAGGCCGCAAGAGGCCCCCGTGCCGCCGCGCCGGACAGCGGCACCGCGCGCGGCAGCAGGCAGCCGGCCGTTGTGACGGTCGGGGCCGGGCGCCACGCCGCGAGTTGCTCCCGGAAGGCGGCGGGGCCCCCAGCCCCCAGGACCGGCAGCCGTATTAGCCCGACCGGTGGCACCGCCCGCCACTCCCCACGAGGCCGCTCGGGTACGGCGGAGGACGCAACAACCGGGGCCGGGGCCGAGGCCGGCGCCTGGCCCAAGGCGGACTCCTCACGTAAGCGGCGATCCCGAACCCGCCGACGCCACCGCCCCGCCGTCCTCACCGCGCCCCCCGCCCCTCGGCGAGCGCGGTGTTGATCCCTGCGATCTCGCGCACCCAGGCGCGCCGCTCCCCGTGCGTCAGGGAGAGGAGGTCCGCGTACCCCCAGTGGAAGTGGTAGGCGATGTACGCCACCTCTTCCCGGAGCCGCTGCGCGGGGTGCGTCATGCTTCCCCCAGGCGTTCACCGGCCATCGCGCCCGGTACGGCGAAGCTGGTGCCGCAGGACGGGCAGGCGACGGCGCCGTGGCCGGAGTCGAGGCCGTTGATGCGCCGGTAGAAGTCCTGGAGGTAGGCGAGGTCCGTGGCGAAGAGGCCTTCCACGACGCCGGCGTGGATGTCGCTCACCGTGCCGAGGCGGGTGATGACGAGGCTGAGGAGGACGACCCCGAGGTAGGCGGGGTTCTCCCGGACGCGCTGGTCGATCAGGGGGGAGAGCTCGTCCCGGGCGGTGGCGAGCCGCATGGCGCCGCGGCGGTGGACGGTGCCGGCGGCGTCCACGTAGCCGTGGGGCAGTTCGAAGTCGAACTCGGTGCGCAGCGGGGATCCGGCGTCGTACGATCCGGCGTTGTGCGATCCGTTCTGGGGCATGGTGGTGCGGTTCCTCCATCGGGAGTGCGGCCGCGCGGGGCCGTGGGGCCCGGCCCCCGCCCGGGGAGGGGGGCGGGAGCCGGGAGGTCGTTCAGCCTTTCTCAGTCAACCCATTGGGTGCGCTGCTCGGTGCGCTGCCGCCGTCATCACTCGATGGTCTGGTCGAGCAGCAGGCTCACCGGGGTCTTGGCGACCCACACCCGCACCGAGAACACTCCGGGCTTGTCCCCGGCGGTCAGCACGGGCGACGCGGCCGAGCCGTCGGGCCCGCTCGTCACCTTGGCGGTGTCCTTCCCTCCCGGGAACGTGGCCACGTTCTCACCACGGATCTTGAAGGTGACCTCGGCGCCCTCGACGGGGTTGCCGTTCTTGTCCTCCACGACGACCGTCATCGGCTCGTCGAAGGACTTGCCCGCGGGAACCGTCTGCCCGGCTCCTGACACGTAGCGGACGTGGTCCGCGACGCCCTTCTCCGGGGTGACGACGAGACGGGAGAACGAGGCCACGGCATCGCCCTCTGTCCAGCGGGCAGTGACGACGCAAGGCCCTTCCTTGAGCGCCTTGAGCAGCGTGCTGGTCGCCACGCCGAGGTCCTCGACTCCGGCCCCGGTGTAGCGGATCTCGACCGGCTTGCCGTTCTCGAAGACGGCGGAGCCCGCCTCCACCGAGAACTCGATCCGCTGCCTGGCCACCGGCGTTCCGTCCAGCAGCGTGGCCTTGACGACGAGCGGCTCGGGGAACCGCTGACCCACCTCGGCGGTCTGGTGATCTCCGGACTGCACGGCCAGCCGGTGCCGGGAGATCCGTTGCAGAGCGTTCTGCCCGGACAGGGCCACCCACAGGTCGCCGTCCCCGGCCAGGGCGAGGCCCGACGGGCGGGACCGGGAGCCGGTGGAGATCACCGACGCCGTGCCCTCCCCCGGCAGGACGTATCCGATCTGGTCCCCCTCGGTGCTGGCGAACCAGAGCGTGCCGTCACCCGACACCAAGAGCCGGTGCACCGGGTGGGGAACGTTCATCTGTGCGAACCGTCGGTCGTGGACGCTGTACCGGTAGAGCCGGTTTCCGGCGGTGGCCACCCACACGACGTCCCCGGCAGCACTGATCGCCAGGTCCTGCGCCTCGGCGCCGACGCTGATGGGCTCGGAGAACCGGCCCGTGACCATGTCGTACGTGACCAGGGCCTGGCGCTCCGGGGAGCTGAGCCACAGCCGTGTCGGGTCCTGCTCCGCGACGGCGATCCCGTACAGGCCGGCGGAGTAGACCTGGGAGGTCTCGACGACGCCTCCGGGCTCCAGGAAGGCCAGGAGGTTGCGGTCCACGAGCGGAGCGACGATCAGGCTGCTGCCGCGCTCGTCCTGAGCGATGGCCAGAGCCCGGCACCGCGACGTTCCGCTCACGGACCGGACCTGGTAATTGCCGTCCTGGTCACACCGGATGAAGGCGGATTCGCTCTGCCCGGCGACGTACGACCACACGCCGTGGCCCGGCCAGGCGAGAAGGGCGTCCGCCCGGCCGGTGACGCCCACGGCCGGAGGGAAGAGCATGTTGCTGTGGCCGCGGGGATCGGCATACCCGATGCGGCCTTCGGCCGTCACGAACCATAAACGATGGTCTTCGACATTCCACGTCAGATCGACGGGGGCGCCTTGAAGGGCGACCTTGTCGGTGTCGCCGGCGGATGTCACGTGGGGTACGGGAGGTACGGGGGTCACGAGGGGTGTCACGTCGGACGGCATTCTGCTGCTCCCTCCGGGGAAAGAAATGGACCGGCAGACGGGTCGGTCGGCGGCCCGTCTGCAGCGCGAGAGGTGCTACGCCGGCCTGACGTGGAGCTTGGTGGTCGCGTGCGGCTCGGTGCCGCCGAGGCCGACGCTCAGAATGGCCTCTTCCTCGGTGTCCCCGGCGTACACGGGAGGCAGGCAGACCCGGCCGCGCTGGTCGGTCAGGATCACGCGCTCGCGGGTGTTGTCGTCGAAGGTCGCGCCTTCCGCCTCGATGCGGCAGGTGAGCGGAATGCCCGGGATCGGCCGGCCGTCGGCGACGTACTCGGCGACCAGCGGAGCGTCGACGTGCTCCTTGGCGTGCAGCACGGTCTCGGTGTGGGAGACCACCTGGGTCCGGCCCGTGCGGGAGGGCGCCCCCAGCGCGGGGAGGCCGGTGATGTACCTGCCCAGGGTCTTCCGGTCGGGATTCGTGTACCAGATGTTGCCGTCGCTGCCGACGCAGATCCCCTTGGCCTTGCCGCCGTTGGGGAGGTGGATGATGGTTCCCTCTTCCTCCATCTGGCCGTCGAAGATGTGGATCCCCGCGCTGGAGGCGACCCAGACCTCGCCGTTCGGCGTGAACGTCAGCTCCTGGGGGATGGCGGTGTTCAGGTTCCGCTCCTTCCACCGGAGAGTGTTCAGGTTGAGCCGGAGCACCTGGTTCGGATTGGTGGCGGTCACCCAGACCGCCTCCGTGTCGACCTTCACGTAGTACGGCTTCTGCCCCGGCCCGCCGGGCAGGGGGATGTGTTCCCAGTTGTTCTGCCTGGGGGCGCGCCTGAACAGGCCGTTCATGGTGCGGGACGGGTTGCTGTTCGTCTGGCCGGTGACCCAGTAGGTGTGGGTCTTCCCGTCCACGTCGGTGCTGACGGCCACGTCCCAGAGCCACGTGTTGTGCTCGACGGACATCTTCTCGACCTGGCCCGCGCCGGACTGCGTGATCGGCAGAACGCCCACGTACTTGTGCACGGGTTCGGCGAAGAGCAGGCTGTATTCGTAGACCGGCGTGCCCGAGCCGCCGACCTTCGTCGTCTCGAGCTCGATGCTCTCCGCCTTGGCGTCGGCCTCCAGCGGATAGAACGTGACAGGGTAGCCCGCCGTGGTCAGCATCGAGACGATCGGGTCCTCCTGCGCGGGGGGTGCCGGTGCGGCGAACCACACCTTGGCGGCGCCGAGCGGATCCTTGATGATCCCTGCGGTGAGGCGGGGGATGTGCGAATGGTCCGCGCGACCCAACTCGCTCGGCCGCAGCGGATTGACGCGGACGACACACCCACTGCCCGTGGTGGCCGTGTTGCTCGTGGTGACCCAGAGTTTGCCGGCGTTGCCGACGCCCACCGAGTGCGGTGCGAATGTGGTCCCGAGCCCGAGCGAGTACTCCACAATGCCGTCTGTCACAGCGCGCTCCGTCCGGTTCTTCTGATTGACGCGTGGACTCATCGACAGCGCACAGGACAGAGCACACCTGTTGCAGGTGTGACGAAGAGGCAGCCGCATTCCGATGACCCACGCGGGGGCGACTCAGACCGGTCGAGATTATGCCGTCAGCACTGCCGTCGCAGCCGGACGAACCAGCCACCGAGGGTGCGAAGTTACGACTTCAGGACAGCGCGGAGACCACCTGTCGGACCGTTTCGCGTTCCACCTGCAAACAGGGACATCCGACATATCGAGTTCCGCATCCGGCGCCTCACCTTCACGCAACCGAACCGCTGTCAAGAGGCCCGGTACCTGGACGGCGAACGGCGGTGCGATGTGGCCGGATTTCCCTGAAGAACGGTTTCATGCCTAAAAATCTGGCCCAATGACGTGAAACGACCCACCGGGCCGAAGCTCACCTCCATTTCGTCATCGGTGACCGGCGGGAACGGCGGGAACCTCGCCGACGCGATCGACCGCGGCCTTGGTGAGGACCGCGGAACTGCCGACGACCGTCCCGGCCGGGCCCGCGTCGCCGGCTTCGGTGAGGACTGTCCGTTCACCGAGGAACGCGTACGTGCTCCGGTCGAAGACCCACTGGGTCTGCTGCCCGTGCGCCGTGCGGGCGACGGCGATGCCCTCGCGTCCCGCGGCATCGCGGGCCGCGTCGACCACCGTGACTCCGGGGATCTTCGCGGCGGCCTTGTACAGCGCGGCGCTGACCTTCGGAGGCGCCCAGGTCTCGGCGAGCAGGTCGCCGATCGCGGCGAACGCCCGCTGATCCGCGTCCGAGGCCGGGGACGAAGACGGGGAGGAGGACCGGGACGGGTCCGAGGCCGGCGACGGGGACGAGCCCGCGTCCTGCGTCCGGTCCGGGCCCGGATTCCCGTCTTGCCCACGGGTCTCGTCCCGGATCAGTTTCAGCAAGGCGTCGGGGTCGGTCGGCAGCGACGCGACGTACTGATGGGTCGGGTTACTGATCGACGGGCCCTTGACCAGAGTGGTCGGCCGGGGCGTGGATCCCGGGCCGTCGAGGGCGTATACGGGAGTGTCGTCGGTGCCGAGCAGCGTGTCGGGACGGCCCTCCTCGCGCAGCAGGCCGGGGTGGCCGCCGTTGGCGGACAGCCACACCTGACGTGTGTGCACGGGGGCCGGGGTGACGGCACCTCCCGCGGCGCTCTGCGCGGCGTAGGCGACCTTGCTCTCGACGTATACGAACTGGTCGGCGCGAACCGCCGGCTGCTGCACTGCAGCAGCGGCGAGGGCGATCCGGTCGAGGAGCCGTGCTGCTCGCGCCGCTTCGGGCGTGCGGGCGGCGCCGTAACCCGGTACCGCGGGGGCTCCGCGCCCGGGCGCATCCGCGAGGTTCACCGCTACGACGCCGCCCACCGCCAGGGCGCAGGCGACCGCGGGAACCATGACCCGGACGACCAGGCGCCGGGGCGGGATCAGGCGCGAGGTCCGGGCAGGCCGGGCAGCCCGGGCAGCTCGGGCAGCCCGGGCGGCGCGGCTGCCCCGCGGTTCGTCGGCGGCGGCCTGGCGCAGCAGTGCCTGCTTCAGCAGCAGTTCACGGTCGGGGTCCAGGCCGGGGACCGGCGGCGGAGGCAGCAGCTCGGCGAGGCCCGGGCGTTCGGTCTCGTCGGACCCGGGGAGCGGACGGCGCCGCGGGGTGGTGTTCATCCGTGGTTCTCCTGGGTCAAGGGCCGGGGTGCGGGGGTGCGGCCCGGTGCGGGCTGGTCGAGCGGCTTGGCAAGAGGTTCGCCGAAGGGCTCGGCGAAGGGCTCGGCGAAGGGCTCGGCGAAGGGCTCGGCGAGGGGTTCGTCGCGTGAGGACCGCGAGGCCTTCGAGCTCTTCGAGCTCTTCGAGCGCACGGCGCGGGCTTCGGCGTCGGCGAGCTCGCGCAACCGGGTGCGGGCGCGGGACAGACGCGACCGGACGGTGCCGGCCGGCACGCCGAGCGCCTCGGCCGCCGCCGCATAGTCCAGGCCCGCCCACACCACGAGGGTGAAGACCTCCCGGTCGCGGCGCCGCAGGCGGGCGAGTGCGGCGTGTGCGGCGCGCAGTTGCTCGGTGTCCGCGAGGTGCGTGACGAGGTCGTCGGCGAAGTCGGGAATCGTGCCGCGTTCCGGGACGCGGGCGAGCGCGATGTCGCGGCGGCGGCGTGCGCGGGCGTTGCGGCGCATGATGTTGGTGGCGATTCCCAGCAGCCACGGGCGCAGGCTGTCCCCGTCGGGGTGCACGCGCTCGCGGCCGTGCCACGCCTCCAGGAACGTCGCCGAGACCACGTCCTCGGCCTCCGCCCAGTCGCCCGTCACCCGCAGGGCGTAGCGGTACAGCACTTGGGCGTGCTCGTCGTACAGCTCCGCCAAGGCGTCGCGGTCTCCGCGGCGGAAGCGGTTCCTCATCAGTGATTCCACATTCTGCTCTGCCACGTCCGGGACTCCGGTTCCGGTGACGTGCACCACAGGAGCCGCCGCCCGCAACACGAGCCCCCGACCCGAGCGACAACCCGAGTGACGGCCTGGGTGACGGCCCGAGTGACGCAGGCCACAGGAACTCCGGTGCTCTGCCGAGCAGTGCAGATCATGAACACTTCTTCCGTACCCCGCCGGAGCGTCCTCCGGACCCTGGCCCTCACTGTCGCCCTCGTCGGCTGTGCAACGTCCACCTCGGCCGTCCAGGCCGTCGCGGCAGAGCAGAAGACGTACCGTCTCACGATCCGTCACCTCGACCGCGCGGGCAGCTCGACCGGGGCGTACGACACCACCGTCACCGGCATCTCGGGCGCGGGCTCCGGCAAGTCCGTCAACCCCCACGACGCTTCCGGCACGACCACCGTGCGCCTGCCCAAGGGCCGGTACCTGCTGGACAGTTACCTGACTTCCGGCAAGGCGAAGGGCGCCACTGCCGGGACGAGCGGCGCGGACGGCACGGACTGGATCATCCAGCCGCGCCTCGATCTCGACCGCGACACCACCATCACCGTCGACGCGCGCACCACGGCCCCCGTCGACGTACGGCCGCCCGACCACTCCGCGACGTTCCTGCACGGCATGATGGTCGCCGAGGTCAAGCACGGCGGCGCCACCCGCCTCGTCAACCGGATGGTCTCCTCGCCGAACCTGCGCGTCGCCCACCTGGGCCCCGACGCCGAAGCCGGGTCGGTGAAGCAGTGGTACGACGCGTACTGGACGACCAAGTCCGCCGACTACGCGCTCGGCTATGTCTCCACCGGATCCCGCGCCCTGACCGGGCTCACCCGGCACCCCTCCGCGAAGGACCTGGCCACCCTGCAGGTCCGCGGTGGCGCCAAGCCCGGCACCACCGGGCCCGCAACGGTAGATCTGCAGCCGAGCGCCGGACCGACCGTCGGTCTCAGCGGGCGCCTGACGGTCCCCGGCACCGCCACGTACTTCGTGACGCCCGAACGCGGCACCTGGGACATCACCTACTGGTCCCCCACGGCGCCCGGTGCTCCGTCGAACCGCTACAGCGCCGACGGCATTGCCGTGAGCGCCGGGAGCACGACCACCCGCACCTTCGACGGCGCCGCCCTCACCACGCCGGGCACCGAAGCCCACCCCACGCGGTAACCACGGCCGTGCCGGGGGCGGTGTCAGTGGGCCTTGACAAGATCGGCGCATGACCGATCGCGTGGAAGACCTGCTCGACGCCGGCAACGACTGGAGCCGGAGGATGCGGGACCGGCTGACGGGGCTCTCCCCCGAGCTGACGGAACTCGTCCTGCACCTCGGCACGTCCGTGGGCTTCTGGAACCACCAGTACAAGGTCGACGTGGCGTGGAAGCGCCGGACCAAGGTCCTCCTCAAGGCCGGCGGCGCGGGCGAGCTCGTCCGCGCCGCCGTCCGGGAGCTGTCCGTGGGCGGTTCGCTGCACGGCATGACCGACAACGAGCGCGTGATCCGGGAACTCGGCACGGGCAAGCCGCAGTCCCCCGCCCGGGCGGCAGCGATCGGCTTCACGCTCGCCGCCGGCTGGCTGAGCGGGGACGTCGACGGGCCTGTGAACGGACTCGTCGGCGGGCCCGTGGACGGACTCGTCGGCGGACTCGTCGGTGACCTGGCGACGGTCGCCCGGAAGAACGCCGCCGCCATGGACGTCTACTACCGTCCGGACAACGGCCTGGCAGGCGCGGCCTTCACGGCCCTCGGCGAACTACGCGGACGCGCAGCCATGGAGGCGCTGTGGACCCTGCACTTCCAGGTGCCGGCCTCCCAGCCCTCACAGAGGCACCTCGTCAGGTGCGTGAAGAAGGCGGCCGCCCGGCTGGGCGTGCCGCCGCACGAACTGGCCGAGCGAACGGTCCCCCGGCACGGGCTGGAACCCGACGGCACCCTCACCATCGGCGGGATAGGGCGCGGGGCGGTGTGGGTCAACGCCTGGCTGGACGCGGTCATCACCCTGCACGGCAACGGCCGGGTGACGGTCCTCTGGATCGACGAGGACGGCTCCGGCACGACGACGGGAGCGCCGTTCCGCACCCCCACCGGCTACAAGGCCCGCCACCACACCGACAGCGTCGACACCGTCCGCCGCCTCGCGCAGGGCATGGAGAAGACCGTGGCCGACGAGCGGCACCGGCTGTCGGGCCTGGCGGCCCAGGACCTCACCTGGAGCGGGGCCGACTGGGCCCGGTACTACCGTGACCACCCGGTGACGAGGGTGGTCACCCGCTCTTTGGAGTGGGAGTACGAGGTCCAGGACGGTCTCGGTTTCCGACCGCTGGACCCGGGCGCCGCGTCGGCGTCGGTGCCCACCGCCGCGCGGGTGCGGTTGCGCCGCCGCACGGCGCTCTAGCTGTGTGGTGTCCGTTGTCCCGGGCCCGAGAACCCTCCCTCCTCAGGCCGAAAGTCTCGTCAGACCGGAATGGGCACATCCCTTACGGCCGTGGCCGGTCCAGCCGACGAGGCCAGCGAGGCCAGCCGGGCCAGGGCGGACGCCTCCTCGCTGCCCTCCTCGGCGCTGAACACGTGTACCACCAGCCCCGTCTCCCCGGGAGCCGCCGGCACGTGCAGCGTCTCGAAGTCAAGGGTGAGCAGCCCGGCCTCGGGGTGACGCAGCCGTTTGCGGCCCGCTGCGCACATCACGACCTCGCCCGTAGCCCAGATCCTCCGGAAGTCGGCGCTGTGCGCGGACAGTTCGTTGATGAGGGCGGACAGCTCCGCATCGTCGGGGTAGCGCCCCGCGGCGACCCGCAGCTGCCCGACGGCCTCGGCCGCCCTGGCCTCCCAGTCGGGGTGGACGGCGCGGGAGGCCGGGTCGAGGAAGAGGTACCTGGCGTTGTTCTGGTCGCGGCTCCCCGGCAGCCCGGGCTCGCCTCCGATCAGTTCGGCGCCCAGGGCGTTCCAGGCCACCACGTCCATGCGGTGGTCCGTCACGAACACCGGGAAGTGATCCAGGGAATCCAGCATCCGCTGCAGGAGGGGGCTGACCTCTGCCCTCGGCACGGGGTCACGCTTGGCGCAGGCGAGGGTGTCCAGGTGCTTGCGCTCCGCCGCGTCCAGGCCCAGCGCCCCCGCGAGCGCGTCGAGTACCTCCGCGGACGGCTGGGTGGCCCGGCCCTGCTCCAGGCGGACGTAGTAGTCCACGCTGATGCCGGCGAGCTGGGCCAGCTCCTCGCGGCGCAGCCCACGCACCCGTCGGCGCCGACCACCTGCGAGCCCGACCTGCTCGGGCGCGACACGCCCCCTGCGGGCGCGCAGGAACCCGCCGAGCGCCCGCTGGGCATCGCCGACCCCGTCGACCCCGTCGACTCCTCCGATGTGACTGCCGTCCACGCCGTTCATACGCTCCAGTATGCGTGGCCCTGGCAGTACCAGGATTACGGATCCGCAGGTAAAACAGGGTGCTGGCTACCCGGGCGCGGCCGGGAGAACGTAGGTGCATGAACGACACCGCACCCCAGCAACAGCAGCCGCACCCGCAGCCGCAGCCGCAGAAGAAGATCCTCATCGTCACCGCCCACCCCGATCCCCGCTCGCTCACCAACTCCCTGGCCGCCTTCGCCACCGAGCACCTGCGCGCCGCAGGCCACGAGGTGCAGGTCTCCGACCTCTACGCGATGAAGTGGAAGGCCACGGTCGACGCCGACGACTTCCCCGACGAGCCCGGCGACGGGCGGCTGCACGTGATGTCCGCCTCCGAGCGGGCCACGCTGGCGGGCCGGCTGTCCGCCGATGTCGCGGCCGAGCAGGAGAAGGTGCGCTGGGCGGACGCGGTGATCCTGCAGTTCCCCCTGTGGTGGTTCTCCATGCCCGCGATACTCAAGGGCTGGGTCGACCGGGTGTTCACCGCCGGCTTCGGCTACGGCCCGGCCCTCCCTCCGCCCTACTCCGAGAGCGCCCTTGGCGGGCGGCGGGCGCTGGTGTCGGTGACGGCAGGCGCCCGGGAGACGTCGTTCTCCGACCGGGGCATCCACGGGCGCCTCGCGGACGTCCTCCACCCTGTGCAGCACGGCCTGTTCTGGTTCACGGGCATGACGCCGCTCGAACCGTTCACGGTGTACAACGCCAACGACCTGCCGGCGGAGGGCTTCGAAACGGCGAAGCGGGAGTACGCCCGCCGCCTCGAAGGCCTCTTCACGGACACCCCAGTCCCCTTCCGGACGCTCACGGGCGGCGACTACGACCACGACATGCGCCTCCTGCCGAGCGTGGAAAACCCGGGCACCACGGGCTTCGACCTCCACGTCCGCCCCCACGACTGACGAACGACCCGGCCCTCCACCGGAGCGGCCATCGGGCCGACCGCCGGGGTGGGCCCTCTCCTGGCCTTCGGCTGGCCCGCCCGCACGTTCTCCTCACCGGACCCGAGCCGAAGCGTGGGACACGAAGGCTTCAATGGCCCGCCTTGCCCGGGCGTCCTTAACGTCCTGGTCCTCCTGGCTCCGTGCGTTCGACACGTCCCGCGTGGCCTCGTAGGCCCGCTCGGCCGCGAGGTTCACTTGCTCGTCGTCAGTGAGCAGCCTGACCCTGTAGAGCGACTGCCGGGCCACGGTCCGCAGACGGTGCGCCTCATCCCGCGCCGCGATGAACGCTTCCCCGTCCGCTCCCTCCCCTCGGCGGTACCAGCGGTCCGCCTGGGCCATGGCGATACCCCTCCACCGCCGCGGCGAACGCACTGTACGTGGCTATGCGCTCCTGCCGGAGGGCCTCCGAGCGCGTGAACAACTCGCTGCGCCTGGACGCCATGCGCTGAAAGGTGTGCGTGACCACGGAACCCAGCAGTGTGCCCATGACCGCTACGACGCTTGTCCAGATGGCTTCCACCACGCCAGTCGATCACACCGCTCCAATCGGGCCAGGGCGGGAGGCCACGTTCGTCGCCCGCACCGGAGTCGGTCAGCCCCCTCGACCGTTTCGCCGGTGGTGATCAGCCGGCTCAACACCTCCTCACCGCTGCGGTAGGCCCACCAGCACACGGGGAAGCATGATTCTGCCTATGGACGGCAGCGAACTGTAACTGCAGTGGTTCAGCCATCTCACTCGACTGCGAGGAGAGTCGCCATGCGGACCGGCATCGTCACGGCAGCAGGGCCAGGTGTGGAACGTCTGGCCGCCCACGCGGAGGAACTCGGCTTCGACAGTTTCTGGGTGTACGACACGCCGGTGATCCACGGCGATCCCTTCGTGAGTCTCGCCCTCTGCGCCAAGTCCACCCACCGGATCAGGCTCGGCATCGGCGTCACCTCACCGGCACTGCGTTCAGCCCCCGCCGCGGCGGCGGCCGTCAGCAGCCTCAACGCCCTCGCCCCCGGCCGCATCATCTGCGGGGTCGGCACCGGCAACACCGCGCGCCGTACGCTCGGCATGCGGCCTGTGAAGGTGGCAGAGCTGGAGTCGTTCACGGCCGCCCTGCAGGATCTCACCGCGGGCCGCGAGTCGGACTACCGCGAGGGGAGCCGGTCCAGCAGGGTGCGGTTCCTGCACACCGGGCCGTACGTCAACACCGAGGCTCCCGTGGAGTTCGTCGTGGCCGCGTCCGGCCTGAAGGCTGCCGCGGTCGCCGGCCGGCTCGGCGCGGGAGTGATCTCCTTCGCCATCCACGACCCCGCCGCCTGGTCCGCCCTCGGCCGGGCCCGGCACGCTGCGGCACGGGAGGCGGGCAGCGCCGGGGAGACCCATTCCTATCTCATGTCCTCCCTGCATATCCTCGCCGACGGCGAGGACCGCTACGGCGATCCGGTCAAGGACTCGGTAGGACATATCGCACTGAGCGCACTGATCTTCGGCGCGGAGAACCCCGCCTTCCGCGCGTCCCTCCCACCGGACGGGGCCGCGGCCGTCGACCGTCTGCTCCAGTTGCGCGGCACCACCCCCACCGACCCCAGGCTTCACCAGGCGCTCTACGGCAACCACCTCGGCCGGCTGTCCCCCGAGGACCGCGAGCTCATCGTGCCCTCCCTGTTGGACAAATTCGGCCTGGTCGGCACCAGAGGCGAGCTCACCGAGAGGATCAACGCGCTGGAGAAGTCAGGGGTCGACGAACTGGTCATCCAGCCCGTCGTGGACCCGGAAACCGAAATGACCGAACTCGCACAGCTGCTGACCTGACACTCAGCGAAGGGCAGCCGTCGGAGGAATTTCACCGGGGTGTGCGCTCCATCAGCAGTTGAACCGAACGAACGGGTCGACCTTGAAGCCGGTGTTCAGCACCCTGATCTCGGGCGTGGCCAGGCTGTACCCCCAAGACACGAACCCCTCGAACTTGTTATCCGTCGCACCCAGCCCGTACCACTTCAGCTGACTACCCTCCCATCCCTTGACCTGAACGGCGATGGAGGTGGCGTCACCTCCGTTCGAGACGAATCCCTGGTAGTGCTGCCGGTACCCCGGATACCCCGCGACGGACGTGTTGGCCCTGATGTGGATCCAGCCGGCCCCGAGCGGGACCGACCCCTCCCCATGACAGGCCTCCATTGCTGCGGGCGCAGTTTTCACCGGGCTCCCAACCGGGGTCGGCGACGCCGCCTTTGCGAGGGAAGCCGCTCCCTGGGTGAGACCGCTTGCCGCGATCAGGAGTGCGGAGATCACGAGCGCCACTCGCCGGTTCTTTCCAACCCTCAGATGCATACCAGTCTCCTTCGATGGCAACCGAGTCCACGCTGCGGCACAGCAGTGCACCGCACGCGGACGCGCGGGCACGCAGAGCAGTCAATCAGTTACACAACGCAAGCAGCAGGGTGCACGGAGTGAGAGGTAGGGCGTGACCTACGGGGCGCGAGCCGGGTCCTGGCGTTGGGCCAGACGTACAGGGAGTCCGCGAAGCGCGACTTGTGTCACTTCTGTACTGAATTACAGGGGTGGGCGCCACCCGCGTCATGGCGTACGGCGCCCTGGAGATCGCCCGCGAACTCAGGGTCCCCTGATCGACTCCAGGATGCCGGCAGCGCCCTGAGCAAGGACATCAGTGGCGACGGACGCGCCCACCTTCTCGGGGGCGTCCACCGGTCCTGCGCCGGCGGCGGTGACCTGCACCGACCCGTCCAGGGAGGTCACTGTTGCGGTGAGGTGGAGCAGACCGTCCGGTTCGACCCTGCCCCAGGCGCCGACCGGGACGGAGCAGCCCCCGTGAAGCTCAGCCAGCAGGGCACGCTCGGCCCGTAAGCACGCATCGACTTGCGGATCTCCGGTCTGTTCCAGCAGCCGGGCGGCCTGGGAGCCGATACGGACCTGGATGCCGAGCGCGCCCTGCCCGGGGGACGGCGGGAAGACAGCCGGGTCGAGCACTTGGTGCACCTCGGGCATCAGGCCGAGCCGGTTCAAGCCCGCCGCCGCGAGTACGACCGCGTCAAGACCGCCCCTGGTGGTGCGGCCGTCCAACGTCGCTCCGCGCAGCACGTCTCGTACGTCCTCGCGGGGACCGGGTGTGGTCAGCAGAAGCGTGCCTTCGTGCACAGCAGTGGGGAGGTCGTTGAGCGAGTGCACGATCACGTCGACTTTCCCCGCGACCTGAGCCTCTTCCTGATTCGCGGAGAAGGCGCTCCCGCCGGCCGTCTTCACCACCTCGGCGAGGGTGGGCGTGACGCGGTCCTGGTCGCCGCCTTCGAGGATGATCTCCCGCTTGAACCGGACGGCCGGAAACTGCTGCGCGAGGGGCGTGAGCCACTCCGTGACCTGGGTCTTCATGAGCCGAGTGGGCCTTGGCGTCAGCGCTCACGCTTCACTGTCCGCCCTGAGCTCCCCGCCTCGCGTCTGCTTTTCGTCGGCGGTGATCCGGAAGTCCACGTTTCGACGGTAGATCGCGGCTACAGTCGGCGTCATGAAGTAATGACAACGCCCCAACACATCGATGCGCATGACGCCGTCCGAGCCTCTGCTCCGGCGTTCATGTGGTGTGCCCGCATCGCCCGTCATTCACTTCTCGCGTTCTCAGGATCGGATCCTCCCCATGAACCACGACGACATGCTCTTCCTCGACCCCGTCGCAGACCGCCTCGCAGCGCTGCCCGCCGTCCGTGCCGTCACGCTCGGCGGCTCGCGTGCTCAAGGGACGCACACAGCCGGCAGCGACTGGGACCTGGCCGTGTACTACCGCGGCGGTTTCGATCCCGGCGAGTTGCGTGCCGTCGGCTGGGAAGGTGAGGTTTCCGGGGTCGGGGACTGGGGTGGCGGGGTTTTCAATGGCGGGGCGTGGCTCACTATCGACGGGCGGCACGTCGACGTGCACTACCGCGACCTCGACGTCGTCGAGCACGAACTCGCCGAGGCTCGGCAGGGCCGTTTTCACTGGGAACCGCTCATGTTCCACCTAGCGGGCATCCCCAGCTACCTCGTGGTCGCCGAACTCGCCGTCAATCAGGTGCTGCGCGGCACCCTGCCCCGCCCCGAGTACCCGCAGGCCCTGCGCGAGGCGGCCCCGCCTGTGTGGCGGGAGCGGGCGGCCCTGACGCTCCGCTACGCCGAGGGCGCGTACGTCCGGCGCGGCCAGGCCGCCGAGGTCGCGGGCGCCCTCGCCGTCGCCGCCATGCAGACAGGACACGCGGTGCTGGCGGCGCGCGGCGAATGGGTCACCAACGAGAAGCGGCTCCTCCAGCAGGCCGGCCTACGCGGCATCGACGCCATCGTGGCCGGGCTGCGGCCGGAACCCGAAGCCCTCACCCGGACGATCAACGAGGCCGCAACGCTCTTCGAGCGGGCGCGCACACACGCAACGCATCCGGCGCGTTGAACCGCTCAGATCAGCGCGCCACGGGGGGCGGGACGAGCCGGGAGGCCCCCCGCCCCGCCCCGCACGCGTCAGATGCGGTCCGCCGCGATCAGCAGGTAGTGGAAGCTGCCCTCCTTGTACGCGGTCAGGAACGGGTCCTCGACGCCGGTGGCGAGGGAGGACTGGGCGCGCAGCTCCCAGTAGGGGATGGTCGCGGCCGTGAGGTCGACGACGTTGATGGGCACGAGGCCGTTGGCGGCCATGGCCTTGAAGTAGGCGCTGCGGGGGTGAATGTTGCACGTGTAGTGCTCGTCGATGCGGCTGACGGCCTTGGAGCGCAGGCCCGTCACGTCGTTGGAGCAGCCGGTGATGGTGACGTAGCGGCCGCCGTAGGCCAGCTGGCGGGCGTGCTCGGCGAAGAGCTCGTTCAGGTCCACGTACATGGTGGACTCGTTGTTCCAGATGCCCTGGAAGGCGCCGGTGGGCAGGCCGGTGTCCAGCATGTTGGCGAAGTGGTAGCGGACCTTGTCGTCCACGCCGCGCTTGCGGGCCTGCTCGTTGGCGAAGTCGACCTGGGCCTGGGAGATGGAGACGCCGTCGGCGCGGCAGCCGAAGCGGGCGTTGGCCATGATGCTGGTGCCGCCGCGGCCGCAGCCGGCGTCCAGGACGCGCTGGTCGGGGGCGATGGGGCCGAGGTGGTCGAGGAGGACGTCGGCCTGGGCCGACTCCAGGCGGTGCAGTTCCTCGATGATGCGCTGGTCCCGGGTCTCCTCGGGGCCTTCCAGGACGGAGGGGTCGTAGTCGCCGAGCCCGTAGTGGTGGTGGTAGAGGCCGTCGACGTCGCCCAGGCGCAGGTTGACCGGGTCCTTCTCGTTGTTCCAGTACTCCGCTACGGACTTCTGGTACGCGGTGCGCAGGACGCCGGTGGACGCGGCGGGGGTGGGCGTGGTCGTCATGGGTGCTCCTTACAGATGGCGCCGGATTGCGGCATGCGTGCGCGATGGCGCGTGGCGTCGCGTGGTGTCGCGTGGGGTGTGCAGGGGACGTGCGAGGGAGGTCGGGGGCGGTGGCGGAGAGAGGAGGGCGGGCTCACGCGCCGTTGTAGCGGGGGCTTCCGGCGTGCCATTCGCGGTTGCCGCCGAGCCAGGCCCAGACTCCCGCGAGGAACCGGCGCAGTTCGGGCGTTCCGGTGAGGGCGAGGGCCGCGGCCTCCGTCTCGTAGGTGCGCACGAGCTCGTCGTGGATCTCCGCGCTGCGCTCGATCGCCTCGCGCAGCGAGCAGCCGTCCTCCTCGGCGATCACGACGGGGAGGTTGAACTCCACGCCCGAGGAGTCGTGTTCCTTCGTCATCGAGTACAGGTCGTTGACGAGCGTGGCGGCCGTGGCGGCCATCGTCACGGCGCGGCGTACGCGCGGTTCGGCGTAGACGGAGGCGGGCAGCGCGTAGCCGCCGACCACGTCGGTGAGGGCGATGCAGGGGAGGAAGCTGTTGATCTGACGGTGGGCCAGGTATTCGCGGACGCCGGGCATGCGGCCCTGGGAGCGCCACGAGCCCTCCTGCTCGTACCCCACGAAGAGGACGGCGACCTCGTGCCGCAGCCGGGCGACCTGCGAGGGCTCGGCGTAGCGGGAGAGGTGGTCCAGGCCCGAGCGCAGGGCGACCCGTACGGGGTCCTGCCGCATCTCCTCCTCCCACGCCGGCGCGTAGCGGGCAGGGAGGTGGGAGGGGTCGACGGCCGTGTACGCGAGTCCGAGGTGGGAGCCGAGGAGGTCGGTCCTGGACCCCATGGTCTCGTCGTCGCAGTAGTAGTCGTCCGTGGCCCACTCGGCCAGGGCGCACTTGCCCGCCGCCAGCAGCCGGTCCGGGTCGTCGCCGTCGGGGTGGGCCAGCATCATCAGGCGGCCGAAGTCGGCCGCGCGGACGCGGTCGAGCCGTCCGTCGTAGATGCCGACCTCGTCCGCCCAGTCCACCAGCCGGTCATTGACCTCCCGGGCGAGTGCCGGGTCGTCGCGGAGCGCGGGCGGGCAGTACAGCTCGGGGACGCCAATGCCGCGGTCGTCGGAAACGGCGGCGGAGCCGGAAGCGGCGGGAGCACCGGCGATGCCGGAGGCGCCGGAGGTGCCCGGGGCACCGGCCGTCGGCTTCCCGGCAACCCTCCCGGCCTCCCTGACCTCTCCCGCCTCCCCCGCCTTTCCGGCCCGCCAGGCCTCCCGGGCCCTCCCGGTCGCCGCGAGCCGCGCGGCGGAAGTGCCCAGGCCCGTCGGCCCGGTGGGCAGGGCGGTGCCCGCCGGGCGAGGGGTGGTGCCGGGCAGCGCCTGCGGTGCCCGGCGGCGGGCGCCCTGGCGGTGGGTGAGCAGCGTGGCCACGAGCCGCGCCACGTCGTGGTGGGCCGGGGGCGCGGTGATCCGGGACAGCAGTGACAAGGTTCTTCTCTCCGTTCCGCGGGGTGGGGTGCCCGTCAGGACGGGGTGTGGAAGACCTCGACGTTCTCGAGGACGCCGAGGGCGTCGGGGACGAGAACGGCCGCCGAGTAGTAGGTGCTGACCAGGTAGGAGATGAGGGCCTGGTCGTTGATGCCCATGAACCGCACGTTCAGGCCGGGCTCGTACTCGTCCGGTATCCCGGTCTGCCGCAGGCCGACCACTCCCTGCTCGCCCTCGCCCAGGCGCATGGCGAGGATGGAGGAGGTGCCCTCCTCCGAGACGGGGATCTTGCCGCAGGGCAGGATCGGCACGCCGCGCCAGGCGGGCACGGGGTGGCCGTTCACGTCGGCGCTGTCGAAGGACAGGCCCCGCTTGTTGCACTCGCGGGCGAGGGCGGAGATGGCCCGGGGGTGGGCGAAGAAGGCCTTGGTGCCGCGCCGCATGCTCAGCAGCTCGTCCATGTCGTCGGGCGTGGGCGGGCCGGAGTGGGTGGAGATGCGCTGGCTGTAGTCGGCGTTGTGCAGCAGGCCGAACTCGGGGTTGTTGACGAGCTCGGACTCCTGGCGCTCGCGCAGGGCCTCGATGGTCAGCCGGAGCTGGTGCTCGACCTGGTCCATCGGGTCGTTGTAGAGGTCGGCGACGCGGGTGTGGACCCGGAGGATCGTCTGGGCGACGCTCAGCTCGTACTCGCGGGGGGAGAGCTCGTAGTCGACGAAGGTGCCCGGCAGCGCCGGCTCGCCGGTGTGGCCGGAGGCGAGGGAGATGTTCGCCTCGCCCTTCTTGTTCTGCGGACGCGCCTTTTCGGCCTGGCGCCGGCGGACGTGGGCCCGCAGCTCCTCGTGGCGGCCCGCCACCTCCTCGTAGGCGTACCGGGGCAGGGCCAGGACGGTGCACGCCGTCATCGCGCGCGCCGTGAACTCCCACTTCCCCGGTTCTTCGCCCACGGCCTGCGCGCCGAAGAAGCCGCCGTCGGCCAGCACGCCGCGCCGGGTCTCCTCGCCGTACTTGCCGGTGCCGGCCTTCTCCACCTTGCCGTGGGCGATCAGGTAGACGTGGTCGACGGGACGGCCCCGTTCGGCGATCACCTGGCCGGGTTCGTACTCCTGCTGCCGGCAGCGCTCGGCCAGCGCCCGCAGCGCCTCGTCGTCGTGGAATCCGCGCAGCAGCGGCAGCTCCCCCAGCTCGGCGGGGACGACCTTGACCGCGGCGCCTTCCTG
This sequence comes from Streptomyces telluris, assembly GCF_024519335.1. Classification (NCBI taxonomy): domain Bacteria; kingdom Bacillati; phylum Actinomycetota; class Actinomycetes; order Kitasatosporales; family Streptomycetaceae; genus Streptomyces; species Streptomyces telluris. The sequence continues at coordinate 44,741 of NZ_JANIID010000013.1, read as the reverse complement.
GACGAAGGTGACCCGGCCGTCGCCGACCTCGTAGACCAGGCGCCGGTTGACCCGGTACGTGCCGCCCTTGACCTCCACCCACGGCAGCATGCGCAGCAGCCACCGCGAGCTGATGCCCTGCATCTGCGGGACGGTCTTGGTGGTGCTCGCCAGATTCCGCGCAGCGGCGATCCCCAGGCTGAGCTGGGCCCGGCCTGCGTGCTGTTCGGGCTGCTCCGGCTGCTGCCAGTGCGCTGCGGTCGACATCCCGGTCCCTCTTCCGTCTCGGCGCATGCGTCAAGAGGGAGCCCCTGAAGTCGCCCGATCGGACGACTGGAGCTCCCGCCGCGCAAGTGAAGCAGCGCCTGATGATGTTGGTCGAGGTGACCGGGGCGGAACCGTCATCTTTGCGCCATGAAGGGGACGCGTGTTCGCGTGATCGGCACCGGCTTTCCGGGGTGTTCAGGGAGGGGAACCAAGGCTGACCTGGTGCGATTATCCGCATTTTCCTCGCTCCGGACCGGCGTGCCGGAAAGCCCTGCCCCTGGGGGTGAGGTGGCCGATTGTGTGCGGTCGCGTCGCACGCCCGAGGTATGACGGTCAGTCAGACCTGCTTCAGACCGGCTTCTGAGCCGTCAGCAGGACGGCGCCGAACTCATCGACGTCGATCATGTCGGCAGGGCCGAACTTCTCCCCCGCGGCCTCGTCGAAGGCGGTCCGCATGCCTCCCTGGTCCCGGCGGGACCTGCTCATCTGGTCGAACGTCCGGCGCACGCATTGCTCGGTGATGTCGAGGAGTTCCGTGAAGCGCAGACCCGCCCGGCTCAGCATGGGCACGTACTCCTCGGGCCGCGCCAGGGTCATGATGAAGTCCCGCAGGCACCGGTCCATGGCGGAGCGCAGCCCGGCCGGGATCGGATCCCGTTCGAAGAAGTCGGTCAGCACCAGCCGGCCCCCGGGGCGCAGCACCCGCCGGATCTCACGGAACACCTGCTCGCGGTCGGGCATGTGGAAGATCGATTCGATGGCGATGGCGGCGTCGAAGGAATTGTCCTCGAAGGGGAGCCGCATGGCGTCGGCGTAGCGGAACTCCACGCGGTCGCGGAGCCCCGCCGCCTCGGCGAGCGCGGTGGCGCGGGCGACCTGCCCCCGGCTGACGGAGATGCCGGTGACCTGCGCACCGGTGCGCCGGGCGATCCGCATGGCCGGCTGCCCCACCCCGCAGCCGACGTCGAGGACCCGGTGGCTCTCGTCGACCTGCAGGCGGTCCGTCATCATGTCGGTGAGCCGGTCGGCCGCCTCCACGAGCGGCGCACCGTCGTCCTCGGCGTCCCAGTAGCCGAGGTGGAGGCTTCCGCCGACCGTGCCGGTGTCGAGCGCGGTCAGGCGGTCGTAAAGGCGTCCGACCTCTTCGGGGACTGGGAAGACGGTGTGAGCACTGGACACTAAGGTCCTCCGTTTCTCTTCTGAACGTCTTTGCTGAACGGGGCCTGCTGAGGGCTGCCGAACGGGTCTTCCGACCAGGGAAAACGGAGTCCCTCACACCACCCCCGTTGGCGTGAGGGGTTCCGTGCGTTCGCGCCACGCCACGTTTGCCGTCGACAGCGGTGGCTCTTCCGATGACGAACATCGTGCGACACCGCCCTTGCGGCACCCTGGCCGTGCCACTGACGTTTCCTTGCCGCTGCCTGCGACCGGATTCGGCCGCACTGGCGAAGTCCCTGCAGTACCCTCGCCGTTCGCTTGCCATGCGCTTGCCGATGGCTTGTCGTGATCTTGGATTGCCCTGGTGCGTATGCCAAGATCCGATTTGTAAGGCACCGGACTCTCCATGCCGGAGGCCCGTCATCAGTCGCGCGTACGAGAACGATTGGGACCGACATGCCCGCATCTCCGACGCCGGAGCCGACACCGACAGCCCCGCCGGCAGCCGAGCCGGCGACCAGCACCCCGAGCGAGCCCCTCCTGAGCGTTCTGGGTCCCATGTCGGCGCACCACGACGGGCACGACCTCCTCATCGGCCCCCCGCGCAGGCGGGCGCTGCTCGCCCTGCTCCTCATACGCCTCGGCCGCGTGGTGCCCACCGAACTGCTCGTCGAGGAGCTGTGGGGCGAGGAGCCGCCGGGCCGGGCCGTCGCCACGCTCCAGAGCCACGTCTCCCACCTGCGCCGCGCCCTCCAGCCGGCGGCCGGGCCCGACGGTGCGTCGCTGCTCCGCCACCGGGCGGGCGGCTACGTCCTGGAACTCGACCCCGCACGGATCGACGTCTGCCGCTTCGAGCTCCTGGTCACCGAAGGACGGCGGCTGCTGGAGCAGCGCGACCCGCTCGCCGCGCGCGACCGGCTCACGCAGGCGCTGGCGCTGTGGCGAGGCACGCCCTACGGGGAGTTCGACGGGCACCCGCCCCTCAGCGACGAGAGCGCCCGGCTCGAACACGTCCGGCTCACGGCCGTGGAATCCTGCGCGGAGGCGCTGCTGGCCCTCGGAGCGGCCGAAGAGGTGGCCGCGGACCTCGAACAGGAAGCGCGCCGCCATCCGGCGCGGGAGCGCCTCGTCGGCCACCTGATGACCGCTCTGTCCCGGCTCGGGCGGCAGGCCGAAGCCCTTGAGGTCTACGAGCGGACGCGCAGCCACCTGTCCGAAGAGTTCGGCGTCGGTACGACCGCCGCGCTCCGCCGCGTCAGGACGGCGATACTCCGCCAAGAACCGGGAACGGGCGGACCTACCGAGGAATCGCGCCACGGGCGCGTCGATGCCGTGGTCCGCGGCGGGGAGGGCCGCGTGGCCGATGCGGTCGGTGCAGGCGGTGCAGCTGGTGTCGCCGCTGCCACTGCGACTGCCACTGCCGTCACCGCTGTCACCGCTGTCACCGCCGTGCCCGACGGACCCGTCCCGGCGGACGGTCACATGCACGTCGTGCAGAGCGCCGAGGGCGAGCAGCCCAGCACGGCCGCGGTCGCGGCTGCCGCCAGCGGCGGACCAGCCGGCACAACACGTACAGCCGACACAGCCAGCACAGCCAACACTTCCGGCACCTCCGACACTTCCGATACCGCCGGCACCGCCAATACCGCCGGCACTGCCAATACATCCGGCACCTCCGACCCCACTGACACCACCGGTCCCACCGACACCCCCGAACCCGGCCTCCCCCTGGGCCAGTCGCCGTTCACCGGCCGCAGCGAGGAGCTGCAGCGGCTGACGGCCGCGGCGACGAGCGCGCTGTCCGGGCACGGGCACGTGGCCGGCGTCCTCGGCCCCGCCGGAGTCGGCAAGACCCGGCTGCTTCTCGAACTCGCGCCACGGCTGGAGGCCTGCGCGAGCCGGGGCGGCGCGGACCTGGAAGTGATCTGGAGCCACTGCTTCCTCAGCGAGGGCGTACCGCCCTACTGGCTGTGGACGCAGGTCCTCCGGCGGCTGTCCGCCACCCGCCCGGAGGCCTTCCGCCGCGCGGCGGAACCTTTCGGCTGCCTCCTCGCCCCGCTCATGCCCGAGCGGTCGGCCGGGCCCGGTGCCGGCGGGCCGGGCGCCGACTCCGACTGGGGTCAGGCGCGGTTCCTCACCCACGACGCGGTCTGCGAGGTCCTGCTCACCCTGGCCGGGCAGCGTCCGCTCGTGCTGTTCCTGGAAGACCTGCACTGGGCCGACACCGCCTCGCTCGACCTGCTCCGGCTGCTGAGCACCCGCCGCCAGGGCCACCGGCTCGGCATCGTGCTGACCGCCCGCGAGTTCGAGGTCGAGGCCGACGCCACGATGCGCCGGATGCTCTCCGAGGTCCTGCGCGGCCCCAGGACCGAGACCCTGCGGCTCGACGGGCTCTCCCGGCAGGCCGTGGCCGCCATCGTCCTGGCGCAGGCCGGGCCGGGGGTGGACGCGAAGGTCGTCGAGGTGCTGCACCGGCGCAGCGAGGGCAACCCGTACTTCGTGATGCAGCTCCTGTCCCTCCTGGGGGACCCCCGCAGCCTGCACCGCCCCGACGCGGCGGACGTGCTGCTGGCGCGCGTTCCGACGGGGGTGCGCGAGGTGCTGCACCAGCGGTTCGCGGCGCTGCCCGAACCGGTGCTGCAGGTGCTGCGGCTGTGCGCCGTCATCGGCTCGGAGGTCGACACCGACCTGCTGCACCGCACGGCCACGGCGGACGAACCCGTCGCCGTGGCGCTGGGGTCGGCGATCCGCGCCGGGCTGCTCGGGGAGGAGCCGCAGCATCCGGAACGGATCCACTTCGCCCACGCCCTGGTCCAGGAGACGCTCATCGAGGAGCTGGCGCGCGAGGACCGGCAGCGGCTGCACGCCAGGGTCGCCGAGGCGCTGTGCGCCCGCAGGCACGGGCAGGTGGGGGACGGGGACGTCGAGCGGGTGGCCCACCACACCTGGCACTCCGGGAGTGTGCTGCCGCCCGCGCAGGCGCTCCCGCGGCTGCTGCGCGCCGCCGACCAGGCCGAGCAGCAACTGGCGTACGAGCGCGTGGAGACGTGGCTGCGGCGTGCGGCGCACCTCGTCGGCCTGCTGCCCCCCGGCGACCCCTCGGCCCTGCCCCTGGAACAGCGGCTGAACATACAGCTCGGGCAGGTACTGGCCACGACCCGGGGCTACGGGCACCCCGAGGCCGAGACGGCGCTCGCGCACGGCCGGGCCCTCAGCTCGGCCACCGAGGCGCCCGAGGACCCGTCGGTGCTGTGGGCGCTGTGCGCGGCGTACCTGGTGACCGGACGCTACGACGCCTCACGGCGGTTCTCCGGCCTGCTGCGCGGCCTCGCGGAACGGACCCGGGAGCCCGTGGCGGTGCTCGGCGCGGCATACGGCGAAGGCATCGTGCTGCACATCCGCGGGCGGCTGCCGCAGGCGCTCGCCGAGCTGGAGCACGGCGTCGACATGGCGGACCGCTACGCCCGCGAAGGCCACGCGCTGGCCCGCACCTTCCAGCACGACCCGCGCGTCTCCTGCCGCTCGTACAACACGTTCACCCACTGGCTCCTCGGCGACCGGCGGACCGCGGCGGCGCGACGGCGCGAACTGCTGCACCTGACCGAGTACGACAGCAGGCCCTCCGACCGGTCCTTCGCCCTCTACGTGGACGCGGTCGTCGCGGCCTGGGAGGGCGACGCCCGTACGGCCCGCGCCTCCGGCGCCGAAGGCGCCCGCCTGGCGGGCGAACACGGGCTGCTCTACTGGAAGGCGATGCTGGGCCTGCTCGAAGGGTGGGGCCTGACGCACTCGGGGTGGGAGGACGACGGCCTCGCCCTGATGCACGTCTCCCTGGCCGAACTGCGCCGCTCCAGCACGCTCTTGCGTCACCCCCTCCACCTGGGTCTGCTCGGCGAGGCGCAGCACCACGCCGGGCGGCCCGAGGAGGCGCGTGAGACCTTCCGCGCGCTGCTCGCGGCCGTCGAGCAGCGCGGAGAGCACGTTTACCTGCACGAGGCCCTGCCCGCCACGCGGCTGCTGCGCGACCTCCTGGGGAGCGGAGCGGCGGGGGCGGTGGAGAGAGCGGCGGCCGGGGCGACGCCTCCCCATGCCCGGTGGGGGTCCCGGAGGCCTCCGGGCGGGCTCGCCGCCATCTGAGCCTCGCAGCGGTCCGCGAGTCCGTACGTTCCGCATGCGGGCTCGCTACGTGACGGGTTCGGCTTCGAGCCAGCGCTGCCGGCGTGCCCCGCGGTACTCCAGCGCCGGCCACCCCAGGCCCTCCAGCACGCGGGCGCAGCGCTGGAGGGCCTCGTGCTGCCCGGCAGCGGCCCCGCTCCCCGGAGGGCCGAGCCACTCGACCCGTACGCTCCCCAGCTGTTCCCCGGGACGGACGCGGTAGCCGGTCGCGCAACACTGCCCGTCGGCGTCGACGGCGGAGGGCGGAATGCCCGCGGCTTCGAGGACGAGGGCGACGGCGCGCACCGGCTGGCGCCGTTCCCAGTCGGCGGGGCGGGAGGACGGGTCCGTGAGGTGGCCGTTCATCAGCCGCCTGATCTGCAGCAGCCCTTCCATCGCCTCGCGCACCGCAGCGGCCCGCTCGGAAGCGTCCCCCGACGGCGGGCGGCCGTCTCCGGTGTCCACCTCGAACGTCCCCTTCATACGGCTGCCTCCTTACGCCTCGATCCGGCCATGGATCCGGCGTCGTCCGCCCCTCCGGCTCCCGTCCGGCTCCCCGGATCCCCGGATCCCACTATGGACGCAGCCACTGACAACACCGCGCGTACGGCCGTCAGGCGCGGCGACGGCGCAGGCGGCCGTAGAGGATGAACGCCTCCATTCCGGCCAGCAGGCCGGCGCAGGCCCAGGCCGTTCCCGACGACAGTCCCGGGGCGTCGCCGCCCAGACGCGGCCTCAGCCAGTCCTCCGGGTCCGTGACGATCGTGGCCTTGTCACCCTGCCGGACGCTCTCGTCGCAGCCCCTGCGGTCGCCCACCTCGGCCCTGTGCGTCTCCCCCGCAGCGGACCACACGATCGTGCAGGTGCGGCCTTCACTGCTGTGTTTCCGGGTGTACGTGGAGACGTCGCCGACCAGCGCCTCGTGGACGGTGCCGCGCTGTCCCAGGACGTAGTCGTCCAGGGCCGGGCCGGTGAAGAGGACGAAGAAGAAGCCGAGGGCCGCCATGCCCGCGCCCGGTCCCGGGCCGCACATGCACCAGGCGGCGATCAGGATGACCACCGTCAGGGCGAACCCGGCGAAGAGCAGCAGCGTGTCGTCGGGCGGGTTCAGCCACGAGACGGCGGCCAGGAGTACCGGCGTGAGCAGCATCGTGGCCACCGTGCCCGGCCACCGGGGCCTGCCGCCGACCCGCCGGGCGGGCGCCGCGCCGGGGCCCACCGACAGCTGCCCCGAGCCCTGCGCCCCTCCGCGTATGCCCGAATCCGCATCCGGATCCGGATCCGGATCCGCACCCACCCTGCTGTTCACCACGAGTTCACCACGCCTCGATCTCTTCTGCCCCGTACGGGGATCCCCGCTGGAGGACCCGAGGGGCGAGGTTACGCGGTGGCGGGATCCACGGGGCCGGCCGTGTCGGCTGTGGATGGCGCTGGACGCGACCGTACCCCCGGCGGGTCAGAGGGCTGCCGGGCAACGGGCGATGTTCAATGCATAAACCACAGGATTCGGCCCATGCGTCTCTGTGCGCCCCAGGAGCCTCAGCGCCCGGACCCCCGACCCGTCGGCAGGTGAATGTGAGCCCCGATCGCAAGAAGATCCCTACGCCCGGGCAGCGCGTCCCTGCGCGCGGTGGCGCGACGGCCACCGACCGGATGCTCCGCACCCTGCTGCGGCGCCGCAAGAAGTCCTTGAACATCCAGGACGTCACGGTCACCGACCGCCCGCAGGTCCGCCGCGCGGTGCTCGCCGCCGCGCTCGGCAACATGATGGAGTGGTTCGACTTCGGGGTGTACGCCTATATGGCGGTCACCCTGGGCAGGGTCTTCTTCCCCTCCACGTCGCCCGGCGCCCAGGTCGTCTCCGCCTTCGCCACCTTCGCGGCCGCCTTCCTCGTCCGGCCCCTCGGCGGCCTGGTCTTCGGCCCGCTCGGCGACCGCATCGGCCGCCAGCGCGTGCTCGCCGCCACGATGATCATGATGGCGGTGAGCACGTTCGCGGTCGGTCTCCTGCCGGTCTACGTGACGGCCGGCTTCGTCGCCCCGGTCCTGCTCCTCATCTGCCGTCTGGTGCAGGGCTTCTCCACGGGCGGCGAGTACGCCGGAGCCACCACGTACATCGCCGAGTACGCGCCCGACACCCGCCGCGGGTTCCTGGGCAGCTGGCTGGACTTCGGCACGTTCGTCGGTTACGCGCTCGGCTCGGGCCTCGTGACCGTGCTCACCGCGGTCCTCGGCACCGACGGCATGACCGACTGGGGGTGGCGCCTGCCCTTCCTCGTCGCCGGGCCCCTCGGGCTGATCGGCCTGTACATGCGGATGCGCCTCGAAGAGACGCCCGCCTTCCGCGCGGAGACAGAGGCGGCCCGGGCGCGGACGCCGGGCACCGCCTCCGGAACGGGCTCCGCGGAGGAGAAGGCCGAGGAAGACGTCGAGCAGGCGCGCCAGTCCGGCCACGGGCGGCTGAAGGAGATCTTCACCCGGCACTGGGAGGCGGTACTGATCTGCATGGGGCTGGTCGTCGTCTACAACGTCACCAGCTACATGGTCACCTCGTACCTGCCGACGTACATGACCGAAACCCTGAAGAAGGACGCCACCACCGCACAACTGCTCATCCTCGGCACCATGGTCCTGGTGGCCCTCACCATCACCGTCGTGGGCCGCTCCTCCGACCTGTGGGGGCGCAGGCCCATGTTCATTGCGGGCAGCGCCGCCCTGATCGCCCTCGCCTACCCCTCGATGCTCCTGGTCCGCGCCGACGGGGCGCTCCTCCCGGCCTTCGGCTGCCTGATCCTCGGGCTGCTGCTGGTGTGCTTCGCGGGCACCGCCGCCGCGACCCTGCCGGCGCTCTTCCCGACCCGGCTTCGCTACGGGGCGCTATCCGTCTCGTACAACATCTCCGTGTCGCTCTTCGGCGGCACCACTCCCCTGGTGGTCTCCGCCCTCCTCGAGACGACCCGCGACGCCATGGTCCCCGCGTACTACCTGATGGCGGCGGGTGTGGTCGGGCTCGTCTCGGCGTTCTTCCTCCATGAGACGGCGGGCAGGCCGCTGCGCGGCTCGGGGCCGATGGTGGAAACCCCGGAGGAGGCCCGGGTACTGGTCGCCGACAGCCGCACGGAGGCCGGCCGCCGCGCCAGGGACATCTGGCTACGCCTGCGCCACCCGGGGCACCGGCACCACGAAGACCAGTGACCGGCCCAGGTGCGCTGGGCTCCGCGGCCCGGGCGCAATACGAGGTCTGGGATCTGCTCCGGGTCATGAGGACTGCCATGCGGCACGACCTCGGGGTGTCGCCCCCGAGGTGACGGCTCGGGGCAGCCCGGCCTCGGAGGCTGGACGGGCCTCCGGCACGGGCCTACCGCTTCGCCTGGCCCAGGCCCTCGCTCCGGTGGGCCCACAAGGTCGCCTGCGGGTCGACGTAGGGGGCGGCTCCGGCGGCGCGGTCCTGGTCGTGGCCGCAGCGCAGGCTGATCGTCGCGGGGCTCGTGCTGGTGAAGGCGCCGTGGACACTGACCGTGGTCACGAAGGTGCCCGTGCCGGCGCTGCCGGGGCCGGGGTTCCCGACGACCGTGCTCGCCCCGCCGATGTTGGTGTTGCCCGTGTACAGCATGCAGCGGGTGTAGTCACTGGGTCCCCAGCTGACCAGCGTCGCGTTGGCCGACAGCACCCACGACCCCGCGGGCACGGACTCCGAGATCACCGTCGTGTGCGCTCCGCCCGCGGTGCTGAGCTGCACCGCGGACGTGCTCTGTCTCACGACGTCCTGTCCGTTCGCGAGGTTCGGCGCGTCCACCACGGATCCTCCCGCGGTGCTCGCCGTGCCCGCCGTGCCCGCCGAGGCCGTCGCGCCCGTGAGAACTCCACCGGCCACCAGCACACCGGCGCCCAACCCCATCGCCAACCGGGACGACATCTTCATGTTCCTGGCTTCCTCTCGCAGAACCGGTGAGTCCTTGCGTGCCAAAGGATGCTGCCGGGGAGGGCTACTGGATAGGGCGAGTTCGGCCGTCCGGGCCGGGAGCCGGGCCCGTGCCCGCGGACGTCATTGCGCCGCCTTCGTTCAGAATTGGCGGTACATGAGATGCAGGCCCACCGGCCCGAGTTCGGGATGCATGAACGCACCGGGAACGGTCCCGAGGACGGCGAAGTCGAGGCGCTTGTACAGGTCCACCGCGGCGTGGTTGGACTCGACCACGGCGTTGAACTGCATTCCCGCGTAACCGCGCTCCTGCGCCCAGTCCACCGCGTACCGGCACAGGGCACCGCCCACGCCCTTGCCGCGGGCGTCGGCGGCCACCATGAAGCTGGCGGTGGACACGTGGGCGCCGGGGCCCGGCCGGTTCGGTCCCATCTTGGCGGTGCCGAGGACGCGCTCGCCCTCGACCGCGACGACGGTCAGCCCCGGCGGCGCCTCGACCCACATGCGGGCGTCCGCCTCGGTCATCTCCGGGTCGTAGACAAAGGTCTTCCGCTCCTGGACGACGTCCCGGATGATTCCCCACACCTGGGGCCAGTCGGATTCTGCGAATTCACGGATGTGCAAGTGCATGGCCGTACGCTAGCGGGGCCGTCCGGACCGGCAGCGCGCACAGGGCATCGTGGACGGCTTCCCGGCCGCTGCACCGACGGACGCCCGGTCGGTGATGTCGGCCACACGAAGGTGAAGTGCCCACAACTGGACGGGACTTCGCCTGCTTACGGGCCCGTGCGGCCGGACCTGCCGCGACGACCGGGGCCGTACGCCGACGCACCGCCGCATCGCGCGCACTCCCGGGGCGCGTGGCGAACACGGGGTCCTTGACGCGAACCGTCCGATAGTGAACGGATCGTTCCTGCGGTTGTACGTACCCGATCGCTCCGTAAGGAGACCACGATGCGTTTACCGATACCACCGCCGCGCTCCAGGGCCCGACCCGGACCACGCGGATCGCGGCTGACGGCGGTCCTCACCTCCGCCCTGCTGGCGGCCGGACTGCTGGTCGGCGCCGCCCCCGGACCGGGCGGTTCCACGGCACAGGCGGCCGGCCGGCCGAAGGCGTCGGCCGCCTCGGCGGCCAACGGCTACCTGCCGTTCGCCACCTACAACATGCAGGGCTCCGACCACGGGCTGCGCTGGGGCGGCGAGGTCGGCCCCCTGACCATGCACCACAACGTGGTCGCGCTCCAGGAGGCGGGCAGCGGGCCGCCCGCCGAGCCGCACCAGGCCCGCGGCACCGGTGAGTCGATCCCCATCCCCGGCCCGTTCCCGGCGGGCCTGCCGGGCGCGGTGAACCACACGCAGTGGGAGTACCGCCACCACCGTCGCCACGTGTACTTCCTCCAGACCGACCCGCGGCGCGACAGCGCCACGGGACGGGACCGGTGGACCGGCGGCCGGGTCAACCTGGCGGTGGTCACGCACGCCCGCGCGGACGAGGTCCGCGTCATCGAGAACCCGCTGTACAACCGGGACGAGCCCCGCAGCGAATACCGCTACCGCCGTGCCCTCGGCCTCCGGTTCGGCAACACCGTCTATTACAACGTCCACGCGCGCGGCCCGGACGTCGCCCCTCTGCTCAGGCGGATCCGTGCCGCCACCCGCGCCGGCGAGAACTGGGTCATGGTCGGCGACTTCAACCTCGACATCCGCAACCGCACCGACCGGCAGGCCCGGGAGCGGACCCTCCGCCTGCGGGCCGACGAGCAACTGGCCCGGGCCGGCCGCTCCACCCACCAGCGGGGCGGCGAACTCGACTACGCGATCACGCACGGCACGCCCCGGTTCAACGCGGCCATCCCCGCGGGGCGCGGGGCGGACCACTATCCCGTCCAGTTCGAACCCGCCCCCACTCCCGTGCCGGCCGCGCCCGACGGTCCGGTGCACAACTTCTCCACGGCCCTCGAGAACACCGCGACCGGGCAGGTCCTGGATGCTCCGGGCACCGCCGGAGGCCGGGTGACCACCAGTCAGCAGCGGTACAACCTCCGTCAGCGGTTCCGCATGGACACCGTGCAGGGGCACTGGTACCGCTTCGCCCGCGGCAACAGCCCCCGAGCCGCGTCCGGCGCCCTCGCCGCCCGCGCCGACGGCGACCTGTGCCCCGGCATCAACCCGTTCCTCCCGCTGTCCGTCGTCATGCTGCCGTGCAGCGCGCCCGGGGCCCAGTGGCGCCCCGAGGACCCGGGTGCGCCCGGCGGCCCGCTGCGCTGGCGCAACTCCCGCCACCCGGAGCTGTGCCTGACCGGTGGGAGGAACGGGGCGGTCGCGGCCCTCGCGTGTGGTGACGGCACCGCCCAGCAGTGGTGGGACAACTCCCGCGCGGTGGACGAGCGCGCATGGGAGAACGAGGAGAAGCGGGTGCAGCTGCGCGCGTTCAACGGCCTCTTCCTGGACAACTTCAGCGGACCCGGCCACGACGGCACGCCGCTGACCACCCGCCGGCGCAACATCGGGGTCATCTCCCAGCGATGGGACATGCGGTACGCCGGCAGCGGCGACAACCTCGTCCGGGTCAAGGGAAGCGGCAGTGGAAGGTGCGTCGATCTCCTGAACGAGGAGCGGCCCCGTCCCGGTGACCGTTCCGTGCTGCACGGCTGCACCGACCGCGGCAGCAAGATCGACGGCGCGGGCCACCGCTGGCAGGTGGAGACCTATGCCGACGGCAGCCTCCGCTTCCGCAACGAGGCCGCGCACATGTGCCTGGTGGCACCTCTGCGGGAGACGGGCTACGTCACGATGGACACGTGCAGCGACGACGCCCGTCAGCGCTGGACGGTTGTGCCGTGACGCCGTGACGCCGTAACGGCGAGGCGAACCGGCCTGAGCCGGGCGGCGCGCGCCGCCCGGCTCAGGCCCCGGGACGGTACGTCCCGGGACCGGTACGAGTACGGGGCCTCCCGCATCAGCCGAAGAAGACCGAGGAGATGTCGTTGTCGAAGCCGATGGAGGCCAGGTCGGCGACATCGCGCTCGACGACCTTCGACTTGCCGGTGCAGTTGCGCCCGGACCAGATCTTCAGGCTGCCCTGCACCTGGAGGGAGGAGGCCACGTTGTCCCGGGCCACGTTCTGGCAGCCCTTGCCGGCCAGGCCCTGGGCGGGGTCGCCGAAGTTGCGGTTGTCGAAGAGGACGACGCTGGTGGCGGGCTTGGCCGGCGAACTTCCGCTGCCGCTACCACTGCCGGCACCAGTGCCGGTGCCACTGCCGCTACCGCTCCCCGTGCCTTCCCCACCCGCGCCACCGCCGGCCTTCTTGCCGTCAGGGGTGACGCCGAACCACGTGCCCCCGACCCCCTGGCCCTTGGTGTCGCCGGGCTTGGTGTCCTTGCTGAAGCGGTAGACGGGCCAGCCGCCGACGGTGACCTGAAGGGTGCCGTCGTCCCGCTTGACCGTGCCGACCTTCGACTTGTCGACGCCGTCGAGGAAGATCCTGCCGTCCCGGGCGACGACGACCGGCGGCCAGGTGACCGCGCAGTCGCCGTTGCAGGTGGACTTCGACGGGTTCGCGGTGTCCTTGTCGAAGCGGTAGAGGGTGAAGCCGGCACCGTTGACCACGACCGGGTTCAGGCTGCCCGCCTTGGACGCGGAGAGCTGCACCCAGCGCTGCGCCTCGGGCTTCGTGGCGGGCTTTCCGGGCTCGTTCGCCCAGTCGCCCGTCATGGGCTGGGCGTTGTTCTTCTTCGCCGTGCCGCTGAGGAAGTTCAGCTCCTGCCCGTCGGACTGGGCGCCGGTGTTCGCGCCCGCCCGGGCGGCGGCACCGGCGGAGGCCGACGTGGCCGGCGCCGAGGAGTCCTTGCTGTCACCGCCTCCTCCGCAGGCGGTGAGCAACAGGGCTCCGGCGGTGGCCGACGTCACGATCGCTGCAGTGCTCTTGCGGAACATAGGAGATCCCCCACCTATGGGCCCCGGTTCCCTCCCGGGGCCGTCTCCCCCCTGTACGGAGCCCGCTCCGCGAAGACCTCAGCCGGTTACCGTTCCGATACACGACGTGGACGATGTAACAGCGCGATCAGCCGGCGCCGGCACGGCACAGCGGTGCCCGCACTCAGCGGTCGAGAACGGTCCACAGCGCCCGCTCGACCGCGCCGGGGTCGCCTTCGGCCGCGCTGCACCAGGCGACGATGCCGACCCGAGGAGAACGCGGTGAAGTGCCCCCGCACGCCCGCAGCCCAGGCCGGAACACGGTGCGCAAGACCCGCGGCAGAGCGGTGACGGCCGTGTCTGCCCGTAGCAGATCCCCTTGGTGCCCTGCGTACGCGGTGCTTGAGTGAGCGCATGGAGATATTGGTACTGGGCGGGACCGCATGGCTGGGCCGGGAAGTGTCGCGGCAGGCGCTCGGGCGCGGTCACCGGGTGACGTGTCTCGCGCGCGGCGAAAGCGGGCAAGTGGCCGATGGGGCGGCGCTGGTGGCCGCGGACCGGCGCGACCCTTCGGCGTACGATCCGCTGCTCGACCGCGAGTGGGACGCGGTCGTCGAGGTGTCGTGGCAGCCCCGCTTCGTCCGCGAGGCGCTCCGGGCCCTGGGCGGCCGGGCGAAGCACTGGGCCTACGTGTCCTCGGTCAGCGCCTACGCCTCGCACGGCCTGCCGGGCGCGGACGAGTCCGCGGAGTTGCTGGCGCCGACCGACCGGGACGAGGCCGGCCGCGAGCTGTACGGCGAGGCGAAGTCCGCCTGCGAGCAGGCGTCGGCGGCCGCGCTGGGCGACCGCCTCCTCATCGCGCGCGCCGGCCTCATCGGCGGCCCGGGTGATCCCAGCGGGCGCTGCGGCTACTGGGTGGCCCGCGCCGCGCGCGATCCGCACGGGCCGATGCTGGTTCCCGACACGCCCGCCATGCCCACGCAGGTGATCGACGTACGGGATCTCGCCGCCTGGCTGCTCGACGCCGCGGAGGCGGGGACCACCGGCACGTACAACGCCGTCGGGCCGGTCCTCCCGTTCGAGGAGTGGATCGGGATGTCCCGCCGCGCGGTCGGGCACACGGGGCCGCTGGTCCGTGCCGACTCGGCCTGGCTGCTCGGCAACGGCGTGGCCGAGTACATGGGGCCGGAGTCGCTGCCGATGTGGCACGTCGAGCCGGGGTGGGAAGGGTGGTCGGCCCGGGACGGCTCCGCGGCCCTCGCCGCCGGGCTGCGCCACCGCCCCCGCGCGGAACTGCTGGCGGACACGCTGGTGTGGGAACGCGAGCAGGGGCTGGACCGCGAACGGCGGGCCGGGCTCAGCGCCGGGCGGGAGCGCGAACTGCTCGACGCCCTCGGCTGAGGCGTCGACCCGGCGATCCACCACCTCCCTTGACCCGACCGGGATCGCACCGCCTCCCCGCAACGCCCCGCTTTCCGCCACTCCTTCGGGTGGACAGTGGGGCCGGTCGGCGTGACGGGTCCATGCCCGGGCAGGGACCGCCGAGTCGTGGTTCGACCCCGCACAGCCGCCACCGGAGGTTCCCATGCCCCTGAGCTTGCCCCGCGCCGTCCACGCCCCGGGCACCCGCGACGACGGCATGGTGCCGGCATGAGCCAGGCCATGGTCCCGGACCGCGGTGACCGCGCCGCCGTCCCGTGGCGCCGCCGCCCGGCGGTGCTCCTGGCCGTCGCCGTGGCCCGGCTGCTCGTCCTGCTGCCGCCCCGCCGCCTCCGCCGTGCCCTGACCGCCGCCCGCAACGGGGCGGCGCCGGCCACCGCCGAACAGGCCCTCGCCGCCCGTCAGTCGGTCACCGCGCTCAGCCCGCGCTGCGCCGGAGAAGGCTGCCTGCAGCGCTCGGTCGCCACCGCACTGCTGTGCCGGATGCGGGGCGTCTGGCCCGACTGGTGCACGGGGGTGCGCACCGGCCCGTTCCGTGCGCACGCCTGGGTGGAGGTGGACGGCCGGCCGATCGGCGAAGCCCACCAGGCCCCGGGGTACTACCACCGCCTCATGACCGTCCCGGCGCGGAATCCGCAGGCCTGACGGCGCGTGCGACATCGCGCCGTCCTCGGAGTCCCTCCCCCGCAAGGGGCGCAAGGCAGTTGTGCAGGCGCCGGGCGCGCACTGCCGCGCACCGAGCGGCCGCCGCTTGTCGGACTACCGCACCAGCCTCATGGAAAGGAACTCGACTCGCCCCTGCACCTGATCACCGAGGGAGAGCCCATGAAGGCCACCGTCCGACGCGTCCTGACCGCCTTCGCCGCCACCGCCCTGCTCACGGCCGGGTCGGCGGCGATGGCGGCGCCTGCTCACGCGGAAGTCCACGCCACCGTGCTGGACGTGATCGGCGCGGAGGCGAACGGCGCCATCGCTCTCCTCACTCCTGACGGCACCACCCTCCTCGCGCTGCCGAACCCCCTCAGCCCTCTCGTCTGACGGCAGGCCGGTACGTGCTCACCTGCACCCCCGCGCTGCTGGTGACCGTCGAGACCAGTTCCAGCGTGTGCTGTGCACCGTCCTCGGGGAAGACCGACTTACCGCCGCCGAGGAGCACCGGCATGATCATGAGGCGGAGTTCGTCGACGAGGCCCTCGCTCAGGAGGGTGCGCACGAGCGTGGGGCTCCCCATGACCAGCAGGTCGCCGCCCTCCTGCGCGCGCAGCTCGCGGATGCGGGCGACGGCCTCGCCGCCGGGGATGCGCGTGGTCTTGTCCCAGGTCAGGTCGGCGTCGCTCAGCGTCTCGGACACCACGTACTTGGGGATGGCGTTCATCCGGTCGGCGAAGGGGTCCCCGGCCCGCTCGGGCCACGCCGCGGCCATCGTCTGCCAGGTGCGGCGGCCGAACAGCAGCGCCTCGGCGCCGGACAGCGCGTCGTCGAAGGCGCCGCCCACCGTCTCCGGGTCGAAGAAGGGGTGCGACCAGCCGCCGTGGGCGAACCCGCCGTCGGTGTCCTCCTCGGGGCCGCCGGGGGCCTGCACGACGCCGTCCAGGCTCATGAACTCACTGACCACGATACGCACGGGACTTGCTCCTCTTCCTCGCTCCAGCGGGCACGCCACGCAGCCGCGGCGAGGCGGCGGTGACGTTCGGAACGATCGTCGCACCGACCACTGACAACGCCCGGGGCGACAGGCGGACGACGCGCACCACGTCCCCGCCGCGGCCGCCCGCGACCACGTCGATACGGACTCCCGCCGCCGGATCGGTGAAGGACTCTCCGGGGGCGTGGGCCCGGGGCCTCACGACGCGGACCGGTCCCTCCCCGGTGGGGGTGGCGGAGTCGACCTCGTAGATGAGGACGCCGGTCGAGGGCGCGTCCTCGTCGTTGCCCTCGGCGCGCCGCGACTCGGCGACGTAGGCCTTCGCCGGGCCCGTGCGCACCACCGCGATCTTGGTGCCGCCCGGCCGCTCGACCGGGGTCAGCCGGACCGTTCGCCGGCCGGGGGCGGCGAGGCAGGCGACCTGGTCGTCCCGTGTCCAGCCGAGCTTCCAGGAGTGCCAGCCGAGGTACTGCGGGGCGGCGCCGGCGATGTTGCCCATGAGGTCCCAGCCGCCGACGTGGCGGTGGGTCTCGCCCGTGAAGGCGTAGAGGTCGGGCAGTCCGAAGACGTGGCCGGTCTCGTGGGCGGCGACCTTGTGCCCCCAGCGCCACATGTCCTGCCCGAAGGTGACGGCCCATCGGATGCGGGTGCCGTCGGCCGTGACGCCGGGGGTGGCGGGGTCGAAGAGGTAGGTCGGCGAGAAGGAGATCGCGGACGCTTCTCCGGCGGGGACGACGTACACCATGTCGTAGCGGGAGAAATCCGCGTACGGGTCGGCGGCCGTGACCGCGTCGCGGAGGTAGCGCTCGTGGGCCTCGAAGGTGAGGCCGCGCTGGAAGCCGTAGGAGGCGGAGGGCGCCGGCATCCGGATCCAGCGGTGCAGCGGCGTGATCTCCAGCCGTGCCCGCCCGTAGGAGGCCTTGCGCAGCCAGCCGGCGGCGGGGGCGAGGTGGGCGGCGTACGGGGCGGTGGGGCCGGTGGCCTGTGCGTCGGGGAAGTCGGCGAACAGGGTCAGGACGCGGTGCGTGCCGGTGGCGCGCCGGAAGCGGACGGGGTCGGTGTCCTGGCCCTCGTCCGTCCAGCCCGTCGTGCCCTTGAGCGCGCAGGCGCGCGCGGTCGGGGGCCGGGCGGAGGACGACGCCCAGGCCGTCGCGGGAACCGTCAGGCAGCCGGCGAGGGCCGCCGCGATCAGCGGTGAGGTGCGCATGTCCGCCCTCCATCTCGCGCGCGCCGAAGCCGCCGGCCTCCCGCACGCGGTCATGAGTCCTTGTCGCTGCTCCCCTTCGCCCACAGGGAGCGCACGTGGCCGAGGTGCCGTGCCATGCACTGCTCGGCGCCCTCGGCGTCGCCGGCCAGCATGAGGTCGAGCAGTTCGAGGTGTTCTTCGGCCGAGGGGATGAGTTCGCCGCGCCGGTCGAGCGCGGTCAGCCCGTACAGGCGCGAGCGCTTGCGCAGGTCGCCGACGGTCTCGACGAGGCGTTCGTTGCCGGAGAGGGCCAGCAGGGTGAGGTGGAACTGCCGGTCGGCCTCCAGGTAGCCGATGAGGTCGTGGTCGCGGGCGGCGCGCACGATCTCCTCGGCGACCGGGCGGAGCGCTTCGAGGTCCTCGCGGGCGGCGGTGCGCGTGACGCGGCCGGTCGTGGGGACCTCGATGAGCGTGCGGATCTCGGTGTACTGGTCCAGGTCGCGCTCGTTGACCTCGGTCACCCGGAAGCCCTTGTTGCGGACCGGCTCGACCAGGCCCTCGCGGGCGAGGTCGAGCATGGCCTCGCGCACCGGGGTCGCTGAGATGCCGAAGTCCTCCGCGAGCTGCGGCGCGGAGTAGACCTCGCCGGGGTGGAGTTCGCCGGAGATGAGCGCGGCCCGCAAGGCGTGGGCGACCTGGTCGCGCAGCCGCTCGGTGGCGGTGATGAGAGTGCGCTGCTTGAGGTGGCCCATGGTCCCGTGTCCCTTCGTCGCCGGTGCGGCGGCCGAGGTCCGGCAGCCGCGTCCGCGGTACGTGCGCAGCCGCGCTCCCCGGCTGGTCCGTACCTGGACGGACCAACGAGCGTACAATGTCACATCTTTCTCAGGGAGCGAGGGTGTAGGTCCGGCTGGAGGTGTAGAAGTCCAGGGCCGCGCGCCCCTGCTCGCGCGGGCCGTGCCCGGAGGCCTTGGTGCCGCCGAACGGCAGGTGGAAGTCGACGCCCGTGGAAGGGGCGTTGACGCGGATCATGCCCGTGTCGAGACCGTCGAGACCGTGCAGGGCCGCTTCGAGCCCGCCGGTGTGGACCGAGGTGACCAGGCCGTACGGAACGGAGTTGCTGATCCGTACGGCGTGTGCCAGATCGTCCGCGGGCAGCAGGACGGCGACCGGGGCGAAGACCTCCTCTGTGAGCAGCCGGTGACCGGCCGGGACCTTTTCGGCCACGGTGGGCGCCGCGTACCAGCCGGGGCCCTCCGGCGCGGTGCCGGCGGCCAGGACGGAGGCACCGGAGAGGGCCTGGTCGAAGCGCCCCCGGGCCCGGGCCGAGACGAGGGGGCCGCACACGGTGGCCGGGTCGGCCGGGTCGCCCACGGGCAGGGCGCGCAGGGCTTCGGCGAGGGCCTCGCGCAGGGGGTCGAGGGCCGCGCCGACGGCGATCACCCGGCTGGTCGCCGTGCACTTCTGCCCGGCGTATCCGGCGACGGCCGCGGCGATGTGGGCCGCTGCCCGCCCGATGTCGGCGTCGGGCAGGACGATCGCCGCGTTGAGCCCGCCCGTCTCGGCCTGGACCGGGATGCCCCGGGCGGTGGCGGCCCGGGTGACCACGCCGCCGACGGCGGTGGAGCCGGTGAAGGAGACGACGTCGGCGGTCGCGAGGACGGCGCTCCCCTCGGTCGCGCCGCCGGGCACGACGGTGAACACCGCCGCGGGCACCGCCTGCTGGACGAGTTCGGCCAGGCGCAGGGCGCACGCGGTGGCCTCGGGCGCGGGCTTGAGGACGACCGTGTTGCCGGCGGCGAGCGCGGGCGCGGCCTTCCAGGAGGGGATGGCGAAGGGGAAGTTCCAGGGCGTGATGAGACCGGCGACGCCGTGCGGGCGGCGCCGGGTCAGCAGCAGGCCCGGGCCGCCGGCCGTCTCGTGGACGGCGCCGGTGGGCTCGTAGGGGGCCTGGGCGTAGTACCGCCAGATCGCGGCCGTGCGGGCCACCTCGGCGCGCGCCTCGGCGAGGGGCTTGCCCACCTCGCGCACGGCGAGGGCGGCGAGTTCGCCGGCCGCGGCCTCGACCACCGCGGCGACGGCGGAGAGCGCGGAGGAGCGGGCGGTGGCACCGGCCTGCAGCCAGCCGGGCTGGGCGGCACGGGCCTGCTCGACGGCCTCGGCGGCGCCGGAGGCACCGGAGGCGGGCACGTCGCAGACGACGTCGGACGGGTCGGCCGGATTGTGCGAGGCGAAGGAGGTCGGGGCGGCGGCGGTCACAGGAGGAAACCTCCGGGGAAGGGGTCGTCCGGGTCGAGGAAGTACTGGGCGGTGCCGGTGATCCAGGCGCGGCCGGTGATGGCGGGCACGACCGCCGGCACTCCGCCGACCTGCGTCTCCCCCACCAGGCGGCCGGTGAAGCGCGTGCCGATGAAGGACTCGTTGACGAAGTCCCGGTCGAGCGCGAGCGCGCCGCGGGCGTGCAGCTGCGCCATCCGGGCGGAGGTGCCCGTACCGCAGGGGGAACGGTCGAACCAGCCGGGGTGGATGGCCATGGCGTGCCGGGAGTGACGGGCGTCCGAGCCGGGCGCGGCGAGGTAGACGTGCTTGAGCCCGCTGATCTCGGGGTGTTCGGGGTGGACGGGCCGGTCCGGTGAGGCGTTGACCGCCTCCATGACGGCGAGCCCGGCGGCGAGCAGGTCGTCCTTGCGGGCCCGGTCGAAGGGCAGCCCCAGGGCGTCGAGTTCGACGAAGGCGTAGAAGTTGCCGCCGAAAGCGAGGTCGTAGGTGACCGTCCCGTAGCCGGGGACGTCGGCCTTGCGGTCGAGACCGACGCTGAAGGAGGGCACGTTGACGAGCGTGACGGACTTGGCCGCGCCGTCCTCGACCTGGACGTCGACGGTGATCAGACCGGACGGGGTGTCGAGGCGCACGGTCGTCACCGGCTCGCTCACCGGCACCATGCCCGTCTCGACGAGCACGGTGGCGACCCCGATGGTGCCGTGCCCGCACATCGGCAGCACCCCGGAGACCTCGATGTAGAGGACCCCGTAGTCGGCGTCGGGCCGGGTGGGCGGCTGCAGGATCGCGCCGCTCATCGAGGCGTGGCCGCGCGGCTCGTACATCAGGAGCGTGCGCAGGTGGTCCATGTGCTCGATGAAGTGGAGCCGGCGCTCGGCCATGGTGGCGCCGGGGATCACGCCGACGCCACCGGTGATGACGCGCGTGGGCATGCCCTCGGTGTGCGAGTCGACGGCATGGAAGACATGACGGGTACGCACGGATGTCCTTTCCTGTCGGCAGCGGGGAACAGAGGGAGAGAGCGGGGAACAGAGGGAGAGAAGGAGGGCCCGGAAGCCGGCGGCGGTCAGTGGTGCCCGTCGGCGACGGCTTTCTCCGTGGCTGCGCGCACCGCGGCCTCGGTCTCGCCCGTGAGCGGCAGGCGCGGGGGGCGGGTGGGGCCGCCGTGGTGGCCGGTGATGTCCATGGAGAGCTTGATGGCCTGCACGAACTCGGTCTTGGAGTCCCAGCGCAGGAGCGGGTGCAGCGAGCGGTAGAGGGGCAGTGCCGTCTGGAGGTCCCCGGCCACGGCGGCGCGGTAGAGCGCGGCGCAGGTGGTGGGGAAGGCGTTGGGGTATCCGGCGATCCAGCCGACGGCGCCGGCGGCGGCCAGTTCGAGGAGGACGTCGTCCGCACCGATCAGCAGGTCGAGTTCGGGGGCGAGTTCGGCGATCTCGTAGGCGCGCCGCACGTCGCCGGTGAACTCCTTGACGGCCACGATGGTGCCGTCGGCGTGCAGCCGGGCCAGCAGGGCCGGGGTCAGGTCGACCTTCGTGTCGATGGGGTTGTTGTAGGCGACGACGGGTATCCCGGCCGCGGCGACCTCCGTGTAGTGGGCGCGGACGGCCCGTTCGTCGGCACGGTAGGCGTTCGGCGGCAGCAGCAGGACGGAACCGCAGCCCGCCTCGGCGGCCTGCTCCGCCCACTGGCGCGCCTCGGCGCTGCCGTACGCGGCGACGCCGGGCATCACCCGCGCCCCGTCCCCGGCCGCCTCGACGGCGGTGCGTACGACGCGGGCGCGCTCCTGCGGGGTGAGGGTCTGGTATTCGCCGAGGGAGCCGTTGGGAACGACGCCGTCGCACCCGTTCTCGACGAGCCTGCGGACGTGTTCGGCGTAGGCGTCGTAGTCGACGGAGAGGTCCGCGCGCAGCGGGAGGGCGGTGGCGACCATGATGCCGCGCCAGGGGCGGTCGGGGGTCCAGGAGGAGGCGGTCATACCGGTAACCCTTCTTTGGCGTTCTGTGGCGTGGGACGTGTGCGAGCGCGGGTGAGGCGATCGTGCGGTGGTTCGGTGGTTCGGTGGTTCAGGCGTCTCCGGGTTCCTCGGGGGCGGCGGCGAGGGAGCCCAGCGGTACGGGCACGGCCAGCGGCCTGCGCTCGGCGGACGGCGGTACGGTCCCCTGCGCCGTACCGGACGCCGCGAGGCAGGCCACGGCCGCGCCGCACATCCGGCCCTGGCACCAGCCCATGCCGGCCCGGGTGAGGAGCTTGACGGTCCGGGCGTCCCGGGCGCCGAATTCGGTGACGGCCTCGCGGATGCTTCCGGCGGTCACCTCCTCGCAGCGGCAGACGTCGGTGTCGTCGTCGAGCCATGCTGTCCAGCCGGGGCCGGGGGCGTGGGCGGCGGCCATGGCGTCGGCGAAGGCGCGCATGCGGTCGCGGCGCCGGGCCAGGTCCCGTACGCGCCGGCTCCGGGTGAGCGCGGGGCGCGCCCGCAGCCGGGCGGCCACCGCGATGCCCGCCAGCTCGCCCTCGACGCGGGCGAGTTCCCAGCCCCCCGTCCCGCCTGCCTCTCCGGCGGCCCACAGGCCGGGCACCGACGTCTCCTGGAGGCCGTCCAGGACGAGGGCGTGCGTGCCGTCGGGCGTACGGCGGGTCGCGCAGCCGAGTCCGGTGGCCAGTTCGGTCTGCGGCGCGAGCCCGTGGCCGACGGCCAGGGCGTCGCAGGCGATGCGGCGGCCCGTGCCGGGCACGGGGTGCCAGTCGCGGTCGAGCCGGGAGACGGTGACGGCCTCGACGCGGTCGGTGCCGTGCACCTCGGTGACCGCGCTGCGGGTGTGCAGCGGGATGCGGTGGCGCAGGAGCGCCGTGCCGTGGACGGCGGCTTCGACGAGCTTGTGGGGGTTGGCCGCCAGGGCGCCCGGCCGGCGGGCGTAGCCGAGGTAGCCGGACGCCTCGGCCACCGCGGGGACGCGGGCGCCGGCGGCGGCGAGCGAGGAGGCGACGGCGAGCAGCAGCGGACCGCTGCCCGCGACGACGATCCGCTGCCCGGGCAGGACGAGCCCGGACTTCAGCATGGCCTGGGCGCCGCCGGCCCCGACGACGCCGGGCAGGGTCCACCCGGGGAAGGGCAGCTGCCGCTCGCCCGCGCCGGTGGCGAAGAGCACGGCGCGGGCGTGCAGGCGGGCGTGCGCACCGCCGTCTTCGCCCACGAGCGCGTGCACGCTCCACACCTCCTGCCCGTCCTGCCCGTCCCGCCCGTCCTGCCGCGTGACGGCCCACACCTGGTGCCCGGCCAAGTGCGCGGCGCCGCTCACCTCGAAACGCGCTCGCAGCTCGGTGAAGGCGGCCCAGTCGTGGTGGAGGGCCTGCGGGCGCGCCGCGCCCAGGCCCGGGGCGGGGTGGCGGAAGTACTGGCCGCCCACCTGCGCGGCGGCGTCCAGGACGGCGACGGACAGGCCGAGCCGGGCGGCGGTGGCGGCTCCGGCGAGGCCGGCGGGTCCCGCGCCGATCACGGCGAGGTCGTACGGTTCAGACGGCGAGCCCGGCACGGCCGTGTCCTTCCTGGGTGGTGATCGCGTCCCCGGGCCGGGCGGGCACCAGGCAGGCCCGGCGGTTGGGCTCGCCGTTGACGGTGGCGAGGCAGTCGTAGCACTGCCCGATGCCGCAGAAGACCCCGCGGGGGCGGCCGCCGTAGCGGGTGGTGCGCCAGGCGAGGATGCCCGCCGCCCAGAGGGCGGCGGCCACGGTCTGGCCGGGCAGGGCGGTGACCGTACGGCCGTCGAAGGTGATCTCGAAGGGCGGGTCGGGCTCCGCCCTGACCAGGTCGGCGGGGGTACGGGCCACGTGCGGGCCTCCTCTCGGGGCGGTTCGGGGCAACGGGCGGACTCGGGGCGGGGGTTCAAGCGGCGAAGACTTCGGGCAGCGGAGGTTCGGTGGTGGGGGTTCGATGGCGGGGGTTCAAGCGGCCGCGGCGAAGCGGCCGGGGCGGAACGGGTTGAGGTCGAGCGGGGGTTCGCCGCCCGTCAGCTGCCGGGCGACGGCCAGGCCGGTGGCGGGGGCGAGCCCGATCCCCGCGCCTTCGTGGCCGCAGGCGTGCAGCAGCCCGGGGACGCGGGGGTCGGGGCCGATGGCGGGCAGGTGGTCGGGCAGGTACGGGCGGAACCCGGCGTACGTGCGGATGGCCCGCACCCCGGCCAGCACCGGGAACAGGGCCGTGGCCTGGGCGGCGAGGCGCCGGAGCACCTCCACCGACAGGGTCCGGTCGAAGCCGACCCGTTCGCGGCTGGCGCCGATCAGGACCGGGCCGGCCGGGGTGCCCTCGACCACCGCGGAGGTCTGCAGCGCCGCCGAGCCGCTGGCCACGTCGGCGACGTAGTCGGCCGCGTAGACCTTGTGCCGCACCACGCGCGGCAGCGGTTCGGTGACGAGGACGAAGCCCCGGCGGGGCAGTACGGGCAGGTGCCCGCCGGCGAGCCGGGCGACCTCGCCGCCCCAGGCGCCGGCGGCGTTGACGACGAAGGGGGCGTGCAGTTCGCCGGCCGCCGTGCGCACGCCCCGCACCCGGCCGTCGGTGCCGGTGAGGACGGCGGTGACCTCCTCTCCGGTACGCACCCGTGCGCCGGAGGCGCGCAGCAGGTGGGCGGCGGCGAGGGCGGGCTGGACCTGGGCGTCCTGCGGATAGCGGAAGCCGCCTCCGAGGCCGGGGGCCAGGTGCGGCTCCACGTCGTGCAGCCGGCCGGCCGGGATCTCCTCGGCCGTGACGCCCGCCCCGGCCTGCGCGGCGGCGAACTTCCGCAGCGCTGCCATGGCGGAGGCGTCGGAGGCGACGACGAGGCCGCCCTTGGCCTCGTACTCGATCCGGGCCGGGAGCTCCCGGGCCAGCTCGTGCCACAACCGCGTGGAGAGCAGGGCCAGTTCGAGCTCCGGTCCGGGTTCCTTGTCGGAGACCAGGAGGTTTCCCTCTCCGGCGCCCGTGGTCCCGCCGGCGACGGGGCCGCGGTCGACCACGGTGACGGAGAGGCCGCTGCGGGCGGCGTAGTAGGCGCAGGCGGCGCCGACGACACCCGCTCCGACGACGATGACGTCCGAGGAGGAGTTGCTCATGAGCACGTCAGTAATATTTCACATTGCACTGCACGCTGCCAAGAGCCGGTCCGTACCTTGTGGTTGACGACTTCGCCGTGCCCGGCGGAATCCACCGCGGAGTTCGCCTATCCCGCGAGGAGCTCCCCCATCCACGCCTCGACCGCGTCGGGCGTGCGAGGCAGGGCGTGCGACATCAGCCGGGCCCCGTCGGCGGTGATGACCAGGTCGTCCTCGATCCGCACGCCGATGCCGCGCAGTTCGGCCGGCAGCGTCTCGTCGTCGGGCTGGAGGTAGAGGCCGGGCTCGACGGTGAGGACCTGCCCCTCCTCCAGGACGCCGTCGAGGTAGGCGTCCGCCCGCGCCTGGGCGCAGTCGTGGACGTCCAGGCCGAGCATGTGGCCGCTGCTGCACAGGGTGTACCGGCGGTGGAAGTCGCCTTCGGCGCTCTTGAGCACGCCCCACTCGGCGAGCCCCTCGGCGATGACCCGCATGCCGGCCCGGTGGAAGTCGCGGAAGCTCGCTCCCGGCTTGAGGGCGGCCATGCCCGCGTCCTGGGCGGCGAGGACGAGTTCGTAGACCTGTCGCTGGACGGGTGAGAAGCGTCCGGACAGCGGGAGGGTGCGGGTGATGTCGGAGGTGTAGAGGGTGTCGGTCTCGACTCCCGCGTCCAGGAGGAGCAGTTCGCGGGGGTCGAGGCGGCCGTCGTTGCGTATCCAGTGCAGGACGCAGGCGTGCGCGCCGGAGGCCGCGATGGTCTCGTAGCCGGGGCCGTTGCCCTCGGCGCGGGCGCGCAGGCCGAAGACGCCCTCGATCCACCGCTCGCCGCGCGGGTGGGCGAGGGCGCGGGGCAGCGCCCGCACGACGTCCTCGAAGCCGGCGACGGTGTGGTCCACGGCCAGCTGCAGTTGCTCGACCTCCCAGGCGTCCTTGACCAGGCGCAGTTCGCTCAGGGCGGCGGCGAGTTCGGCGTCGGCGGAGGCGTCGCGACCCGGCGGCAGCCGGTCGTACTCCCCTTGATGCACGCAGCGGATGCCGGTCATGCGCTCGGCCTCGGCGAGGTCGGGGCGGCGGCCGACCCAGAACTCGCCGTAGCGCCGGTCGCGGTAGAACTCCGCGCCGGCACGCGGCGACCGCGGCCGCACGTACAGCACCGCCTCGTGCCGGTGCGGGCCGTCGGGCTCCAGGACCAGCACGTGACCGGCCTGGTCCTCGCCGGTCAGTCCGGTCAGCCAGGCGTAGGCGCTGTGCGGGCGGAAGCGGTGGTCGCAGTCGTTGGAGCGGACCTTGAACTCGCCCGCGGGCACGATCAGCCGCTCGCCGGGAAAGCGTGCCGACAGCTTCGCGCGGCGTGCCGCGGCGAGGCCGGCCACGGGCAGCCGGATGTCGGCGGGCAGCGGCGTCGCCGCCCAGCCGTTCGCCATGAACGACTCGAACTCGGCCGAAACCGGCAGGTCATGACTGACCGTACGGATCGCGGCAACTGCGGGTTCCTGCACGGGACTCCCCCTCGGACACAGGTGGATAACGGAGTGACTGACGCCTTGTCAGTGCAATTTCACATTACTATGTTACGGGTCACATTTCAGCCGTCCGGCTGTTCGACTGTTCACGGAGTGACCACTGATGAACAAGCGCACGTGTACTGCCATGGCCACCGTCCTGGCGGCCTCCCTCGCCCTGGGGGCGGCCGGTTGTTCCGGCGGAAAGCGGTCGGCCGGCGGCAAGGACGGCGGGAAGAACCCCGCCGCCGCCCACGAGGGCAAGGCGATCGGCGGGGCCCCGCAGAAGGGCGGCACGCTGACGGTGCTGTCCAACCAGGACTTCACCCACCTCGACCCGGCCCGCAACTGGGTCATGAACGACATGGACTTCGGGACCCGGCTGCTCTACCGCACCCTGGTCACCTACAAGGCCGCGCCCGGGGCGCAGGGCGGCGGGCTGGTCCCCGACCTCGCCACCGACCTGGGAACGCCGTCCGCCGACGCCAGGACGTGGACGTTCCGCCTCAAGCCGGGTGTGAAGTACGAGGACGGCTCACCCGTCACCGCGCAGGACGTCAAGTACAACGTCGAGCGGTCCTTCTCCCCCGACCTGCCCGGCGGCGCCGACTACGCCGCCCGCTACCTCGTGGGAGCCGAGGGCTACCGGGGCCCCGCCGAGGGCAAGCACCTCGACTCCGTCAGGACGCCGGACGAGCGCACCATCGTCTTCGAACTGCGCAAGCCCTTCGCCGAGTTCCCCAACGCCACGGTCATGCCAACCTTCGCGCCCGTACCGCAGGCTCAGGACAAGGGCCCGCAGTACGACAACCGGCCGTTCTCCTCCGGCCCGTACAAAGTCGACTCCTACGCGCGCGGCAAGAAGCTCGTCCTCGTCCGCAACGAGCACTGGGACCCCGCGACGGACGAAGTCCGCAAGGCGTACCCGGACAAGCTGGTCGTCATGATGGGCCTGAAGGCCAACCAGATCGACGACCGGCTGATAGCGAGCCAGGGCGCGGACGCCTCCGCCGTCTCCTGGGGCGCCCTGCGGCCGGAGAGCGCCGCGAAGGTCCTGCCCGACGCCGGGGTGCGCGAGCGGCTGCTCGCCGAGTCCACCAACTGCACCGACATGGTCCAGATGCACACAGGCCGGGCGCCCTTCGACAACGCGAAGGTCCGGCAGGCCGTGCAGTACGCCCTCGACCGGGACGCCGTCCTCACCTCCTCCGGCGGCCCCGCCTTCAACGACCCGTCGACCGCCTACATGCCGGCGTCCCTCTTCGGCGGCAAACAGCCCGACACCCTCAAGATCCCCTCGACGGGCGACACGGAGAAGGCGAAGCAGCTTCTGAAGGAGGCCGGAAAACCCGGCGGCTTCACGACGAAGATCACCGCGTCGGCCGGCGACAAGGGCCGGGCCGAAGCCATCCAGCAGGCCCTGGCCCGGGCCGGCATCAAGGTCACCATCGAGACCGTGGACCCGTCCGCCTTCTACGCCACCATCGGCGACACCAAGAACCGCACCGACATGGTCTACACCGGCTGGTGCCCCGACTACCCCTCCGGCTCCACCTTCCTGCCCTTCGTCTTCGACGGCCGCTTCATCAAGGAGAAGGGCAACTCCGGCAACCACTCCCTCTTCCGCGACGACGCGACGATGAAGCGGATGGACGCCATCGCCGCCATGACGGACGCCAAGGAGGCCGCCGGGGCCTGGCAGCAGCTCGACGGGCAGATCCTCGCCCAGGCGCCGGCCGTCCCGGTGCTCGTCCGGCGGTGGCCGCTGGTCCTGGGCACCAACATCGCGGGCGCGTACGGGCACACCTCCTTCGGCGGCCAGATCGACTACGCCACGGTCGGCCTCAAGGACCCCGCCAAGAGCCGGGACTGAGGGCCGGCGCGCCATGACCACCACCGCGAACACCGCCCCACCCGCTCCGGCGGCCGTCCCCGAGGGCAGCGGCCCCTGGCGGCTGGCCCGCGCCGACCTGCGCCGCCGCACCGCCGTCAAGGTCTCCCTCGCCGTCGTCGCCCTCTTCCTGCTGATGGCGGCGGGCGCCCCGCTGCTGAGCTCGCTCGCCGGCTGGTCGCCCGAGGAGTTCGACAAGACCGCCGTCGACCCCTACCTCGGCGGCCGGCCCCTCGGCCCGCTGGGAGGCATCTCCGCCGACCACTGGCTCGGCGTCGAACCCGTCACCGGCCGCGACCTGTTCGCCCGGGTCGTGCACGGCGCCCAGGTGTCCCTGCTGATCGCCCTCACCGCCACCGCGATCGTCGTGCTCGCCGGGACCGCGGCCGGCATCACGGCGGGCTACTTCGGCGGGCGCACCGACGCCGTCCTCTCCCGCCTCATGGACCTCACGATGTCCTTCCCCTCCCTCATCTTCATGATCGCGATGATGTCGGTGGCCAAGGACGTCAACCGCATCCTGCTGATGACCGCCGTCATCGGCCTGTTCGGCTGGCCCGGCGTGGCCCGCGTCGTACGCGGCCAGACCCTCTCGCTCCGGCACCGCGAGTACGTCGACGCCGCCCGCGTCGGCGGCTCCGGGCCCTGGCGCATCCTCACCCGCGACATCCTCCCCGGCGTCGCCGGGCCCGTCATCGCCTACACCACCCTCATCGTCCCCGGCATGATCGCCACCGAGGCGGCCCTGAGCTACCTGGGCGTCGGCGTCCGCCCGCCCACCCCCTCCTGGGGCCAGATGATCGCCGAGAGCGTCGCCTTCTACGACACGGACCCCATGTACTTCGTCATCCCGAGCACCTGCCTGTTCCTGACCGTCCTCGCCTTCACCCTGCTCGGCGACGCGCTGCGCGACGTCCTCGACCCGAGGAGCGGGCGCACATGATCCTCTACCTCGGCCGGCGCCTGCTCGCCGTCGCCGGCGTGCTCCTCGCCATCGCCGCCGTCACCTTCACCGTCTTCTACGTGCTGCCCTCCGACCCCGCGGCCGCCGCCTGCGGCAAGTCCTGCAGCACCGACCGCCTGGAGGCGATCCGCGCCCACATGGGCCTGGACCGGCCGCTGTGGCGGCAGTTCGCCGACTTCGTCACCGGCATCTTCACCGGCCGCACCATGGGCAGCGGCCGGTACGCCCTGCACTGCGACTTCCCCTGCCTCGGCTACTCCTACGAGAACTCAGAGGCCGTCTGGGACCTGCTGACGGACCGCCTGCCGGTCTCCGCCTCCCTGGCGCTGGGCGCGGCCGTGCTGTGGCTGACGCTCGGCCTGAGCGCCGGCGTCACCGCGGCCCTGCGCAAGGACACCCTCACCGACCGCGCCCTGATGGTCGGCGCCGTCGCCGCGGCCTCGCTGCCCGTCTACTTCACCTCGATGATGCTGATCTACGGCCTGATCCGGACGGCCGGGCTGCTGCCGTACCCGCAGTACGTGCCCCTCGGCGACGACCCCCTGCGCTGGGCGTCCAACCTGCTCCTGCCCTGGCTGGCGCTGGCCGTGCTGTACGCCGCCATGTACGCCCGCCAGAGCCGCAGTTCGATGATCGAGACGATGGCGGAGCCGTACATCCGCACCGCCCGCGCCAAGGGCCTGCCGCACCGCACCGTCGTCGTCAAACACGGGCTGCGGGCCGGCATGACGCCGATCCTCACCCTCTTCGGCATGGACCTGGGCGGGCTGCTCGCGGGCGCCGTCATCACCGAGTCGATCTTCGGGCTCCCGGGGGTCGGGCGGCTCTTCTACGGCGCGCTGTCCACCGGCGACCAGCCCGTCATCCTCGGCGTCACGCTGATGGCGGCCGCCTTCATCGTCGTCGCCAACCTGGCCGTCGACCTGCTCTACGCCGTCGTCGACCCGCGAGTGAGGTACTGATGACCGTCCCCAGCACGCCGCCGGCGGAGGAACAGCCCCTGCTGTCCGTCACGGACCTGACCGTCACCTTCCCCACCCGGCACGGGGACGTACGGGCCGTGGACTCCCTGAGCTTCGCGGTGCGCCGCGGGCAGACCCTCGGCATCGTCGGCGAGTCCGGCTCCGGCAAGTCCGTCACCTCCCTGGCCGTGATGGGCCTGCACACCGGCGCCCGGGTCACCGGCTCCATCGCCCTCGACGGCCGCGAGCTGACCGGCCTGCCCGAGCGCGAGCTGAGCCGACTGCGCGGCCGCCGCATGGCGATGATCTTCCAGGACCCGCTCTCCAGCCTCCACCCCTACTACACGGTCGGCGAGCAGATCGCCGAACACCACCGGGTCCACTTCGGCTCCCGCAGGGCGGCGGCCCGCAGACGGGCCGTCGAGATGCTCGCCGAGGTAGGCATCCCCGAGCCCGCGCGGCGGGCCGGCGAACACCCCCACCAGTTCTCCGGGGGCATGCGCCAGCGCGTGATGATCGCCATGGCCCTCGCATGCGAGCCCGACCTGCTCATCGCCGACGAGCCGACCACCGCCCTCGACGTCACCGTCCAGGCACAGATCCTGGAGCTCATCGCCCGCCTGCAGGAACAGCGTGGACTCGCCGTCGTCATGATCACGCACGACCTCGGCGTCGTCGCCCGCGTCGCCCGCGAGGTCCTCGTGATGTACGGCGGCCGCGCGGCCGAACAGGCCCCGGTCGACACGCTCTTCACCGACCCCGGCCACCCCTACACCCGCGGCCTTCTCGACTCGCTCCCCCGCCTCGACGACGGCGACGACGCACCCCTGCGGGCCATCCCCGGCAGCCCGCCCTCGCTGCTGGACCCGGCCCCCGGCTGCGCCTTCGCACCGCGCTGCCCGCGCGCCGCCGCGGCGGCACCGGCCGAGCGCGAGCACTGCACCGCCACCCGGCCCGGACTCCGGCCCTCCAGGGGGCACCTGGTCTCCTGCCACCTGTCCCTGCACACCGCCTCCCCCGTGCCGGGAGGCACCCGATGACCGCCGCAACCGCACCCCTGCTGTCCGTACGCGACGTGACCATGACCTTCCCGGGCAAGCGGGGCCGCCGCGCGGCGCCCGTCCGGGCCGTCGACGGCGTCTCCTTCGACCTGGCGGCGGGCGAGACCCTGGGCCTGGTGGGCGAGTCCGGCTGCGGCAAGTCCACCACCGGCCGCATGATCGTACGGCTCCTGGAGCCGACCGCGGGGTCGATCACCTACGACGGCCGCGACATCAGCCGCCTGGGCAGGCGCGAGCTCAAGCCGCTGCGCAAGGACCTGCAGATGGTCTTCCAGGACCCGCACTCCTCCCTCAACCCGCGCCAGACCGTGGCCCGCATCATCGCCGACCCGCTGCTGGTCCAGGGCGTCCCGGCGGCCGGCGCGCGCAAGCGGGCGGCGGAGCTGATGGAACTGGTCGGGCTCATCCCCGAGCACATCGACCGTTATCCGCACGAGTTCTCCGGCGGGCAGGCGCAGCGCATCGGCATCGCCCGCGCGCTGGCCACCGGGCCGCGCCTGATCGTCGCCGACGAACCGGTCTCGGCCCTGGACGTCTCCGTGCAGGCCCAGATCGTCAACCTGATGGAGCGCCTCCAGCGTGAGCTCGGGCTCGCCTACCTCTTCATCGCCCACGACCTGTCGGTGGTGAAGCGGGTGTGCGACCGGGTGGCCGTGATGTATCTGGGGCGGATCGTCGAAGTCGGCGCCAAGGAGCGCGTGTACGCGGCCCCGGCCCACCCGTACACCCGCGCCCTGCTCTCCGCGGTGCCGCTGCCGGACCCGGCCGCCGAGCGGACGCGTGAGCGGATCACCCTGCTCGGCGACCCGCCGAGCCCGGCGGCTCCCCCGCCCGGCTGCACGTTCCACCCGCGCTGCCCCAAGGCTCAGGAGATCTGCCGGACCGAGGCGCCGCTGCTGCGGGTCGCCGCGCCGGGCGAAACGAGGGAAGTGGCCTGCCACTTCGCCGTCCCGGACAACCCGTAGCGCCTGAGGGGTTGTCAGTACCATTTCACATTACTACGTTACGCATGACATGGCGCATCAGCAGACTCCCACGTCTCTTCTGCTGAACGGCAGTTGAACAACTTCCCTGTGCCACTTCCTCCGCTGTTGCCGTGCGCACACCCTCACTTCGCGTGCGCACGGCAACCCACACCTCCCACACAGGAGTCATCGGTGACCCACTCCAGATCGCTGCGCAGATCCCTGCACGCATCGCTGCTCACCACCGCCATAGCCACGGCGCTCTGCGCCACCGCCGTCCAGCCCGTCCACGCCGACTCACCCTCCCCCGCACCCCGGTCCTCAGCCTCGGCGCCGGCGGCGGGCGTGCGGCAGGACACCCCCACGCCCAACCCCTTCGACGAGGTCACCCGGCTGGCCAATGCGCCCAAGCCGGCCACCGCCTCCCCCACCGCCCCCGGCGGCCTCACGCACGGCCGCGTCCCCGGCGCTCTCACCGCCAAGCCGAAGCCCACGGCCGTACCGCCCCGCGCCACCCTCGGCGGCACCGCCGTGCCGTGCACGCTCGACGGCATCACGCGCCTCTCCCCCGAGCAGTTCGCCGACTTCCTCGCCGACCGGGCCGTCACCGCCGACGGCTGCCTGCGCACGCTCATCTGGACCTGGGACCAGCGGCTGGTCCCGGTCATGTCGAGGCCGCACGTCCAGGCCGTCTCCCGCCGGATCGAGAGCCTGGCCGCGGCGCACGACGGCAAGAACGGCAGCCATCTGCTGGAGATGTTCACCTACCTCCACGCCGTCGCGTACCACGACTTCTCCCGCAGCGAGATCGACCTCACCGACGCGCCGACCGTCGAGGCGATGCGCCGCGCGGTGTCCGCCTTCGGCACCGCCTCGCGCACCTTCGACGTCACCCGCACCAACGCCGAGACCCTGCGCGAGGCCCTGTACGCGGCCGGCGCCCCGGGGCTGCGCCAGCACCAGCTGCCGCTCATCAAGCGCGTCCTGGCCACCATGGACGCCGCGCACCCCGACACCGCCAAGGACACCTCCTGGGCGGGCGCCGCGCTCGCCGCGCTCTCCCTCAACTACCTGGGCGTCTACCCGGGCAACCACGACACCGCCTTCCACGCCGCCGTCACGGCCGACGCCTCCTACCGCGCGGCCTTCAAGGCCTTCGCCGGCTACACCCACCTCAAGGGCACGTCCAACGCCTGGGTGGTGCGCGACGGCGTCGGGGAGTACGGGCGCATGGGCCAGATCGACGCGCTCAAGGGGCAGATCACCGCCGACCTCGGCGGGCTGCTGGCCACCACCACCGGCAACTTCGGCGAGGGCAGCGAGCCCTGGGCCAAGGTCGTCACCTGGCTGATCGAGTTCGACGCCTGCAAGCAGTACGGGGTGTGCAAGCCCGACATCGAGCGCCGCGTCTTCCCGTCCACGTACACGTACGACAACGGCGCCATCAAGGTCCGCACGGCCCTGCCCCGCGCCACCGTCGACCGCCTCTACTACGCGAGCAAGCAGGTCAAGGCACAGTTCCACCGGGTCCTGGGCACCGAGCAGCCGCTGGCCGGCGACACCAACACCACGCTCAACATCGTGCTGTACGCCTCCCGCGCCGACTACGAGGTCTACCACCCGCTGCTGACCGGCATGGGCACCAGCAACGGCGGCGTCTACATCGAGAAGGGCGCCACCTTCTACACGTACGAGCGGCGCGTCCCCCAGGACTCCACTCTCACGCTGGAGGAGCTCTTCCGGCACGAGTACACGCACTACCTCAACGGCCGCTGGGCCGTCCCCGGCTCCTTCGGCGAGGGCCCGTGGTACCAGGGCGACCGCACCACCGCCATGGACGAGGGCACGGCCGAGTTCTTCGACGGCGCCACCCGCGGCGAGGGCATCAAGGTCCGCAAGTCCCTGGTCCAGAGCATCATCAACGACACGGCGGGCGGCACCAAGCCGCGCATGAGCGTCTACGAACTGCTGCACGCGGAGTACGACCGGGACGGCTTCCGCTTCTACTCCTACGCGGGCACGTTCTTCGAGTTCCTGTGGACGGAGCGCCCCTCGCTGCTGAAGGAGATGTACGACCGGCTCCGCGCGAACGACGTCGCGGGCTTCGACGCCTGGCGCGACCGGCTCGGCCGGGACGCGGGCCTGCAGCGCGCGTACGACACCTTCCTCGACCAGCAGATCGCCAAGGTCAAGGACCTGTACGTGCCGGACACCTCGTTCACCCCCGTCGGAGGGCTCGACGCCGGCCACCCCGCCACGGTCCGCGCCTCCTTCAAGGCCACCACCGGCATCACGCCCGAATGCCGCACCAACGAGGCCCCGGAGCGCCCCCGCTTCACCTGCACCGGCCGCATCACCGCCAACCTGAGCAGCCCGGGCAGCCCCGACCTGGTCTTCAAGGACATGTCCTCCACGGTCGACTACTTCATCCTCGACCGCACGAAGAAGGGCACCAACAACTTCGCCGACATGAACTGCTCCTTCGGCAAGGTCGACCTCTGGTCGGACCGCCCCGCGGGAACGGCGGACTTCACCTGTGAAGGGCCGCTGAGGGGCTGATTCCACGGGGGTTTCGGGCCGCCCGGGAAGGGCGGGCCCGAAACCCCCTGCTCATGCGCGCTCACGCACCCGCTCAAGGAATGTGCCGCGTCACACATTCTCAAGAAGAGCGATCACCATTCCGCGGTCGTAAATTCGCCGCACGCCCCCGGAATGCATACGGATCAATAGCCGCCATTCCCTTCTTGACCTGCGAAGCTTGCGATTTCCTGCCGACAGTGCTCAGGTTTATCGGGCACCGAGCCCGGCCCCTTCCCCGAGAAAGTCTCATTCCGGCAACAAGCCGATAACGACGGCCGGTCATCGACAAGCCTTTCCGCTGTAAGGTCCTGCGCTGCTCGCCGCAGGGCCTGTGTTGGGAGAATTCCGCGTGTCCGCTCTTCCGTCCGAGACGCCCCTGTCCGTCGTCCGCCCGCCTGAACCGACCCGCACCCCCCTCACCTCCGGCGCCCGCCACGCACGGCCGCTGAGCCTGTACGACTCCTGGTGGACGGTGGCCGGCGCCGCGCTCATGCTGTGCGCGGCCTGGGCGGCCTGCGTGTGGATCTCCTTCCACCTGACGGCCGACGCGACGCTCCACACCACCGCGCTCTTCGTCCACCTCGCGAGCCTCGTCCTCGGCTTCGGCGCCGTGCTGGTCGCCGACTACTACGGCCTGCTGTGGATCACGGGCCGCTGCAGCCTCCAGGAGGCCCTCGGCAGCGCGGGCCGGCTGCACCTGCCCATCTGGGCCGGTCTCGTGGGACTCGTCCTCAGCGGCATGCTGCTCCACCCCAGCCCCTCCTCCACGCTCACCGCCGTCAAGCTGGTGCTGGTGCTCCTCCTCAGCCTCAACGGCCTGCAGGCGGGCCTCCTCAACAAGCGCATGGCCGAGCAGACCTCCTCGTCGCCCGCACCGCGGCTCCTGGCCTGGGGCGGCGCCACCGCCCTCGTCTCGCAGATCTGCTGGTGGGGGGCCGTCGTCATCGGCTTCCTGAACAGCCAGGGCTAGCGCACCGGCCGGTTCCGGCGGCACCGCCTGCCCCCGCACGCGGCAGACGGTGCCGCAGGGACCGGTCTTGCGGCCGTACGGCGCGGTCGTCATGCTGGCTGCTGCTCACCTTCACGCTCACGCTCACCAGGCGGCTCCGTCATCACGGGCGGTCCCCCAAGAAGCCGGCGCCGCGCCACCCCGGTTCACCGATCCTGGGAGGGGCCGTGACCGAGGCGCATCCGGCGTCCCGTACAGGCGACCACGCCGACGACCGGGGCGATGGCCGGGCAGGCGGCCGGGCAGGCGAGAAGACGCCGCGGCTGGTGCACTTCGTGGCCGTGCTCGGCGGGCTCTCCGGGATCCTGTACGGCTACGACGCCGGGGCGATCTCCGGCGCGCTGAAGCCGCTCACTACACGCTTCGGCCTGGACTCCACCGAACAGGGCCTCGTGACCGGCCTGATGCTGCTCGGCGCGCTGCCGGCGATCGTCGGCGGCGCGCTGGCGGCGCGGCGCTGGGACCGGCGGCACCTGCTGATCCTGGCCGGTGGGGTCTTCGTGGCCGGTTCGGTGGGGTGCGGCGTCGCCCAGGACGTCGTGGTGCTGATGGTCTCCCGGTTCGTGCTCGGCTTCGCCGTGGGCCTGGCCAACATGTTCGGCCTGATCTACCTGAGCGAGCTCGCGCCCGGACGGCTGCGGGGCCGGATCACGGCCTTGTACCAGCTCTCCGTCAACGTCGGCATCCTGCTCGCCTACGCGGTGGGCGACGCGCTGTCGGCGGCCGGCGCGTGGGAGTGGATGCTGGGGCTGGGGGCGCTCCCGGCCGTCGTCTTCCTGGCCGGGATGCTCGTCAGCCCGCCGGGACCCCGCTGGCTGATGCTGCGCGGCCGGGAGGCCGAGGCCCGCCGGGTGCTGCGCCGCCTGCGCGCCGACGCCCGCAGCGCGGACGAGGAGGTGGCCGAGATCCGCGCGGGCCTGGCCGGCCGGCACGCGGGCCTGCGCGAACTGCTGAGCGGCGGGTACCGTCCGGCGCTGGGCATCACCCTCGTACTGACGTTCTTTCAGGTCTTCACCGGGATCAACGCGGTGGTGTACTACGCGCCGGTCATCTTCTCCCACGTCGCCGGAGGCGGGAGCGCCGGCGCCGGCACCGTGGCGAACTACTGCGTCGGCACGGCGCTCGTCCTGTCCACGGCCGTCTCCCTGCCGTTCGTCGAGCGGCTGGGGAGGGTGCGGATGCTGACGGTCTCGCTGGCCGCGCAGGCGCCGCCGATGGTGGTGCTGGCCGCCTTCCCGGACGTCGGACCGCTCGCCGTGGCGTGCGTGTTCGCCTACACGCTGGCCTTCGGGTTCGGTCTCGGCCCCGTGTTCTGGCTGTACTGCCCCGAGGTGCTGCCACTGCGGGCCCGGGCGGTGGGCATGGGCGTGGTGACCTTCGCGCAGTACCTGCTCAACTTCGTCTTCTCCCTGGTCTTCCCGGATGTGCTGGAGGCGGTCGGCAGCTCGGTGTTCGCGGTCTTCGCTGCCCTGTCCGTGGTGGCCGCGTGGTACGTCGCCCGGTGGGTTCCGGAGACGGCGGGGCGGTCGCTGGAGGAGATCGAACGGTACTGGCGGCACCGCGGGGCGGCGGGCGAGGACGGGGGCGGGGACGGGGGCATCAGGGCGGACGGGGATTGCGGAGGCGGTGGGGAGTGCGGGGAATGCAGCGGCTGTGGAGAGTGCAAGGGGTGCGAGGGCCGGGCGGGTGCCCGGTGACCGCCTCCGCGGTGCCCCTCGCCCTGCCCGGCGGCCCGGCCGGGTACGCCGTCCTCGGCCGGTCCGGTCTGCCGGTCACCCGGATGGGGTTCGGCGGCGCGGCGCTCGGCGGGCTGTTCCGCCCGGTCGGTGCGGCCGCGGCGGAAGGGGCCGTCCGCGCGGCCTGGGAAGCCGGCATCCGCTACTTCGACACCGCTCCGCACTACGGCGCGGGCCTGTCCGAGGAGCGTCTCGGAGCGGCTCTGGCCGGACAGCCCCGCGCCGCGTTCACCATCTCCACCAAGGTCGGGCGCGTCCTCGCCGATGCCGGTCCCGGCGCCGGGGTGCCGCGGGGCGGGGACGGCAGCGAGTTCGCCGCCGGCCGGGACCGGGCGCGGGTGCGCGACTACAGCCGGGACGGAGTGCTGCGCAGCCTGGAGGGCAGTCTGCACCGCCTGCGTCTCGACCGGGTCGACGTGCTGTACGTCCACGATCCCGACAACCACTGGGAGCAGGCGGCCGGCGAGGCGTTCCCGGCCCTGGCCCGGCTGCGCGACGAGGGCGTGGTGCGGGCGATCGGGATCGCCATGAACGACGCCGAGATGCTCACCCGGTTCGTCGCGGAGACCGATCCGGACGTGGTGCTGTGCGCGGGGCGCTGCAGCCTGCTCGACGGCGGCGCGCAGCGCGAGCTGTTCCCGTTGTGCGAGCGGCGCGGGGTGGCCGTCGTCGCGGCCGGGGTGTTCAACAGCGGCCTCCTCGCCGACCCGCGCCCGGGCGCCTATTACGACTACCAGCGGGCGCCGGAACGCTCGGTGGCCCGGGCGCAGCGCATCGCCGCCGTATGCGAGGCCCACGGCGTACCGCTGCCCGCAGCGGCACTGGCCTGGCCGGCCCGGCACCCCGCGGTGGCCTCCGTGCTCGTCGGCATGCGCAGCGCGGAGGAGGTCACGGCCGACGTCCGCCTGGCCGGCACGGGGGTTCCGGAGCAGTTGTGGCGGGACCTGGCCGCGGCCGGGCTGCTGCCGGGCCGATGCGATGATGGAGGCGCATCCCCGAGCGCCTGACCTGCTGAAATGGTGGTCCCATGGATAACTCGACCGCGGCCGCCGCCCAGCAGCGGGTCGCCGGCTACCGGCGCCGGTTCGACAGCCGCTTCGCGGCGTACTTCGACTCCCTCGCGGAGAGCCTCGACACCCCGCCGCTCAGCCGCTTCACGCCCCGCTGTCTTGAACTGCTGCGGGACCTCTCCCTGCGCGGCGGCAAGCGCCTCCGGGTCGCCCTGCTGTACGAAGCGGCCCGGCTGGTCACCGACGAGCAGGTGCCCGGCCTGGAGGAGGCCGCGCTGAGCATCGAACTGCTCCAGACGCACGGCCTGGTCCACGACGACATCATCGACGACTCGCCCGTGCGCCGCGGCGGCCCGTCCACGTACTACGCCTACCGCCGGGAGTTCCCCGGGGACGACAGCACCGCGCTGGGGCTCGCCGTGCTCGCGGGAGACCTCGCGTCCTTCCTGTCCATGCACGTCCTGCTGGGGGCGGACGCCCCCGCGGAGCGCAAGCAGGCCATGCTGGAGGTGCAGTTGCGGGCGGGCGCGGAGACCGTCGCCGGGCAGATCGCCGACCTGGAACGGGACTTCCGGCCCCTGCCGTCCGAGGACCTGCTGCACACCGTCTGCGAGTACAAGACCACCCGGTACTCGATCCTCGCCCCGCTGCGGCTGGGCCTGCTGGCCGCCGGCGAGGACCTGGCCGGGCACGACGAGCGGCTGCGCCGCTACGCGACCCCGGCCGGCATCAGCGGACAGATGCGCGACGACTACCTCGACCTCTTCGGCGACGAGGACGTCATCGGGAAGTCGCCGGGCTCCGACATCCGCTCCGGCCGCCGCAGCTACGCCGTCCGCGCCGTCCTGGCCGCCGCCACGCCCGCGGAACGCGGCCTGCTGGAGTCCGCGCTCGGCGACCCCGGCTGCACGGCCGGAACGATCGACCGCATCCGCCGGATCGCCCGGGAGCACGGCGTGGACGACGCACTCCGGGCCGCCATGCTCCGCCACGCCGAGGAGGCCGCCGGGGAAGCGTCCGGCTGGCGTGCGCACTGGCGCGAGGAGGCGGTGGCCTTCTTCGAGGGGCTGCCGCTGTGGAACGTCCGGCGCGCCCACTGACGGGGCGGCCGCTCGCGAAATCGGCTGGCGGCCGCGGCACGTCCTGACCAGGATCGCCGCATGACCCCTTTCCTCACCACCGCCCGCCTGGCCCTGCGCCCCTTCGCCGACACCGAGGCCGACCTGGACCTCGTCGTCGAACTCGACGGCGACCCCGAGGTCATGCGGTACATCACGGGCGGCCGCCCCATGACCCGGGCCGAGATCCGCGCCGAGTCCTTCGAGCGGATGCTGCGCGGCGGCTTCTGGGCCACGCACCTGCGGAACACGGGCGAGTTCATCGGCTGGCACTGCCTCCGCCCCCTCAAGGACACCCCCGCAGGCTCGGCCGACCTCGGCTACCGCCTCCGGAAACCCGCCTGGGGCCACGGCTACGCGACGGAAGGCGCCCTCGCCCTCATCGAAAAGGGCTTCACCGAGCTGGGCTACGACAGGATCACCGCGAACACGATGCACGTGAACGCGGGCTCGCGCCACGTCATGGAAAAGTGCGGGCTCACGCACACCCGCACTTACGTCGAGGACTGGCCCTACCCGGTCGAGGGCGACGAACACGGGGACGTCGAATACGCACTGACCCGGGAGGAGTGGTCGGCCCGGTCCTGAGTGCGAAGGACGGAGCCCGGCCGGCAGACCCGCGCGGTCTGCGGCGAGGTTTTTTCTTAGTGGCTTCTTAAAGCGTTTCGTCAAGCTGCGGTCATGGCTACAGCAGACGACAACCTTTCGGTGGTCATCGGCGCAGGCGGGACCGGCGGTCATATCTACCCCGGGCTGGCCGTCGCCGACGCGCTCCGCAGAGCAGTGCCGCACGCCGTCATCAGTTTCATCGGTACGGAACGGGGTCTGGAGACCCGTCTGATACCGGACGCGGGATACCGGCTCCACACCGTGGACATGATCCCCTTCGATTCCTCGCTCGGGGCCCGCCGGTATCTGCTCCCCGCCGATCTGTTGCGCTCGGGGAGACAGGCGCAGCGCGTGATCGAGGAGCAGGGTGCGCACGTCGTCGTGGGCATGGGCGGGTATCCGAGCGCGCCCGCGGTGCTGGGGGCGCGGATGGCGCGCCGGCCGGTGCTGGTGCACGAGTCGAATGCGGTGCCGGGCAGGGCGAACCGGTTCGCCGCGACTCTCACCCCGCACCTCGCGCTCGCCTTCGACCGCACCCGTGAGCACTTGCCGGCGCGTACGGCCCTGCGTGCGGAGACGGTCGGCATGCCGCTGGTCAGCGATGTCGCCGGGCTCGACCGGGGCGGGCGGGCGGCTCTGCGCGGGGAGGCCCGGCGCTGGTTCGGCGTGCCGGAGAGCACGCGGCTGGTGCTGTTCAACGGCGGGAGCCTGGGCGCGGCGCGGCTGACGGAGGCGGCGCTCCAGCTGGCCTCGC
This sequence comes from Streptomyces telluris, assembly GCF_024519335.1. Classification (NCBI taxonomy): domain Bacteria; kingdom Bacillati; phylum Actinomycetota; class Actinomycetes; order Kitasatosporales; family Streptomycetaceae; genus Streptomyces; species Streptomyces telluris. The sequence continues at coordinate 3,568 of NZ_JANIID010000013.1, read as the reverse complement.
GGTGGCGCGGGCGGCCGGACGTCCAGCTGGTGATCAAGACCGGGCCGGGCGCGCTGGAGCAGGTACGGGCCCGCCTCGCCACCGAGGGCGGCGACCGGGTGGCCACCGCGGTGGGCTACCTCGACCGGATGGACCTCGCCTACGCGGCCGCCGACGTGATGGTGTGCCGGGCGGGATCGGCGACGGTGGCGGAGCTGTCGAGCGTGGGCGTGCCCGCGGTGCTGGTCCCGTACCCGCACGCGCCGCACGACCACCAGACGCACAACGCCCGCGTCCTCTCGGACGCCGGCGCGGGGCTCCTGCTCCCCGACGGCGAGGCCACGGGCGACCGTCTCGCCGGCCTGATCGAGCCGCTGTTCGCCGACCCGGCCCGGCTCGCCGCGATGAGCACCGCCGCGGCACCGGGCACCCACGCCCTTGCGGCCGACCTCATGGCGGCGTGGGCGCTTCGCCTGGCGGGCCGCGCCCCCGCGAATCCCTTTTCGTTCCAGGCTGTTGAGAGGAACCACGCATGACCACCGAACTGAAGCAGCACATCGACTGGGCCGGCCGCAGCGTGCTGGTCACCGGAGCCGAGGGCTTCATCGGGTCGACGCTCGTCGACCTGCTCGTCGAGCGCGGGGCGCACGTGCGGGTGCTCGTGCACTACAAGCCGTACGCCGAGCGCGGCCACCTCGCCCGCTATCTCGGGCCCGGTTCGCCGGTCGAGACGCTCGCCGGTGACGTCCGCGACGCCGGGCGCGTGATGGACGCGGTGGCAGGATGCGACACCGTCTTCCACCTTGCGGCGCTCATCGGCATTCCGTACAGCTACGCGTCGCCGGAGGCGTACGTGCAGACCAACGTGGCCGGTACGGAGAACGTGGCCGCGGCCTGCCGCCGCCACGGCGTGCGCCGCATGGTGCACACCTCGACCAGCGAGGTCTACGGCACGGCCCTGACCGCGCCGATCAGCGAGGAGCACCCGCTGCAGCCGCAGTCGCCGTACTCCGCCTCGAAGATCGGCGCGGACATGCTGGCCCTGTCCTACGCGCACTCCTTCGAGCTGCCGGTGACGGTCGTGCGGCCCTTCAACACCTACGGCCCGCGCCAGTCGGCGCGGGCGGTGATCCCCACGATCCTCGCGCAGCTGCACTCGGGGGCCGAGGAGATCCGGCTGGGGTCCACGTCGCCGACGCGCGACTTCACCTACGTCACCGACACCGCCGAGGGGTTCTTGGCGCTCGCCGACTGCGACCGGGCCGTGGGGCACGCGGTCAACCTCGGCACCGGGCGGGAGATCTCCATCGGCGACCTCGCCGAGTCGCTGGTGCGGGCCTCCGGCCGGGACGCGAAGATCGTGGTGGACCCGTCGCGGCTGCGGCCCGCCGGCAGCGAGGTCGAGCGGCTGCTGTCGGACAACAGCCGGGCCCGGGAGTGGGCCGGGTGGCAGCCCCGGGTGGGGCTGGAGGAGGGCCTGGCCCGCACCTCGGACTGGGTCCGGGACAACCTGCACCTCTTCGCCCCGGACCGCTATCAGGTCTGACCAGGGTTGATCAGGACCAGTCAGGGCCGGTCAAGACTGATCAGCCCTGACTGGTGACGGGCCTGCCACCATCCGTGACGAGTTGACGGTGATGGCGGGCCTCGCGCCCCCTCCAGACGGAGGGGGTATCGACCGATTTGCCAGCCATTAGGCCGATACGTATCCGGTGGGCGCTTCGTAGCGTGGATCACGTTGCCGTACAGCGCACAGACGAATCCCGAGGGAGGCGGACGGTATGGCTCGCACGGTGGAGCGGACGGTGGAGCGCGTCGTCGTAGGCGTGGACGGTTCGGCAGGGAGCGTCGCCGCGCTCAGGCAGGGCGCGCAGGAGGCGGCCCGCCACGGCGCGGCGCTGTGTCCCGTGCTGGCCTGGTCGCCGCCGGGCGGAGAGGCGGCGGACGCCCTGCAGCCCGCACCGGCCGACGTCCGCGCGTACTGGGAGGCCCAGGCCCGCCGGGCCCTGACGAAGACGTGCGAGAGGGCGCTCGGCGCCGCACCGTTCCGCCTGCGGGTGGCCCCGCGGATCGTCCGCGCGGAGCCGGGACCGGCCCTGGTGGCCAGCGCCCGGCACGACACGGACATGCTGGTGCTGGGCGCCGGCAGTCACGGGCTGTGGCACCGGTTCCTCCACGGCTCGGTCAGCCGCCACTGCCTCCGGCACGCCCGCGGCCCCGTCCTGGTCGTCCACCCCGACGAGGCGGACGTGAAGGACGCCCGCGGGGCGGCGCGGCCGCCCCGGAGGCACCCTCCTGTGGTGGTGCCGGTCGGCCCGACGGACACCTGGAACCGGCCGACCGGCCCCGAGCGCGACAGCTGACCCGGACCTCAGGCGTGGTTGCGGGCGGAGCGGCGCCGCATGGCCAGGAACAGGGTGGCGGAACCGACCGCCAGGACACCGGCGCCCCCGATGGCCAGCATGGCCGTGCTGTCGTCGCCACCGGTCTCGGCGAGGCGCCCGCCCTGGGCAGCCGGGGCGTTGGCCGTCTTCACCGAGGACCCGGGCGCGTTCCCGGCACCGACGTCGCCGGCGCCGACCTCTCCGGAACCGGCCGCCCGGCCGTTCTCGCCGTGGCCCTTCTCAGCGTGGCCCTTCTCCGCGTGCCCGTTCTCGCCATGCCCGTTCTCGTCGTGGCCTCCCGCGCCGTGGCCTCCCGCGCCCGGACCGCCGTCGCCGGGGCCGTCACCGCCGTGCCCGCCGTGGTCGACGGTCGACTTCCCGGCCTCCTCGGCTATCTGCCGCTCGCTGGGAGCGGACGCGGCCGGGGCTGCGGCCTCGTCCGCGGCCTGCGCCGCCGTCGCGACCTTCCCGTTCCCCTTCCCGCCGAAGTCCACGTCCGAGCAGGTGTAGAAGGCCTCGGGGCTGTCGGAGCGCTGCCAGACGCTGTACACGAGGTGGCGGCCGGACCGCTTCGGGACGGTGCCGTCGAAGACGTAGCTCCCGTTCTTCAGCGTGGGGTTGGTGACCTTGGCGAACGGCTTGGCCTCCAGGTCGGACCACTTCAGCGGCTTCTTCGGGTCGTAGCCGTCCTTCGTGAGGTACAGCTCGAACGTGCCGCGGTGCGGTGCGGTCGCCCGGTAGCGGAAGGTGTGCTTGCCCGGGGCCAGCTTCGAGCCGGGCCAGTCGGCGCGCGGCAGGTCCAGCCCCTTGTACTTGGCGCGGCCCGCGCTGCACAGCTTGCCGTCCGGGATGATCTGGCGGTGGCGCCCGGCGGCGTCGCCGATGTTGACCTCGTTCCAGTCGTAGAGGGGCTGGGTGCCGCCCGCCGCGACCATCGCCTTGCAGGCGGCCGAGCGCGGATGCTCCGGCCCCTCCGCGAAACAGGCGGACACCCGGCTGACCGGGTCCGTCATGGAGCCGTGCGCCTGGGCCGGTACGGCGGTCAGCGCGGTGAGCGCGAGAGGGGCGGCGCCGAGCAGGGTCATCCGTACGGCCTTGTGACGCGTGCGCATGAGGGTCTCCTTGTGGGTGAGGGGGGTGGCCCCGCACGCCGGCCGTGAGGTGGGGGGTGCCGGACGTGCGGGGCGGTGTGGGGGGATGTGTGA